>JADZBA010000049.1 GCA_020852355.1 Alphaproteobacteria bacterium | reverse complement strand
TGATGTTGGCCTCGCCGTCGATCTCGCCGCCGCCCAGGAAGAAGGCGCCGATGCGGCCCTGGGCCGCACAGTCGAAGAGCTCGCGGCCGCCCTCGGTGAACGGGTTGTGCCGGCGGCTGCCGAGCACGGAGACCCGCATCGCATCCCCCGAGAGCGCGCGGGCCAGCAGGGCGGCGGCGCCGGGGATCGGCGAGCTGGCGCCGACCGCGACATGCTCGACGCCCTCGAGCAGGCGGCAGAGCACCGCGATGAGCAGCTCCTCGCGGCGCCAGGTCTGCGGCTCAGGCATCGACGGGCGCCAGGTGCTGATCGGCCAGATAGGCGCTGAAGCCCGCGTCGGTCCGTGCCTTGCGCGCGTAATCGGCGAGATGGGCGGTGTCGGCCGGATAGAGGTCGGCCAGCCCCATCGGCCACGCGCCGCGCGGTGCCACAGCGATCGCGTCGACGTAGAGCCCGGCGATGGTCCCGGCGGCCAGCTCGTCCTCGGCCAGCAGGTCGCCGTCGAAGATCGCCTCGACCGTGACGAGGGTCTTGCGGGCGGCGTGCGCCATGGTCATCAGCTCGCGCCGGCGGCCGACCCAGACATTGCCCTGCCGGTCGGCCCACCGCGCGTGGAAGACGGCGAATTCCGGCCGGATCGCCGGCAACAGCACGATCGGGTCCGGCCCGTCCGCAAACGGGTTGTCGATCACCTTCCAGTCCGTGCGGTGACGCAGCAGGTCGGAGCCGAGCAGGCCGCGCAGCGGGATGAAGGGCAGTCCCTTCTCGGCAGCCTGCAATGCGGCGTGGATGGCGGGGCAGGTGGTGTCGACGTAGCGCAGGCTGCCGCCGACCACGGCGGCGGTGAAGCGGGGCGCCGGGCCCTGCTCGCCCAGCGATACGGCCGCGCACTCGATCGAGGTGACGGCGCCGGCGCCGATCAGCAGGTCCGCCTGGATGCCGCTGGTGGGCACGCACAGCAGTCGCAGGTCGCGCACCGGCCGCCGCAGCAGCGCATGCGTCAGGGCCATCGGCACGTTGCTGTAGTCCGGCGGAATGGCGACGAAGGCGCCGTCGGGAATGCGGTCGGCGAGCGATTTCAGCTCGATGAAGTCGGTCGAGGCCATGACGTTCCTCTCTTAGCCGCGTCGACCGCCGCCGCCAATCGCCGTCTCGAATCCGGCGAGGAAGGCGACGAGGTTCCGCCCCAGATCCTCGACATGGTAGCCGCCCTCCTGCACCAGCACGGTGGGCAGGCGGAGGCGGGCTATGCGTGCCGCGATGGCGGCGAACCCGTCGGTCGAGATCTTCAGCACGCCCAAGGGGTCCCTCTCGTAGGCGTCGAAGCCGAGCGAGACGAGCAGGACGTCCGGCGCGTATCGCCGCACCGCGTCCAGCCCCCGGTCGAGCGCGTCGAGATAGGCGTTGTCGCCCGAGCCGTGCGCCAGCGGCAGGTTCATGGTGTAGCCGGTCCCGGCACCCGCACCCCGCTCGCCGGCATAGCCGGCAAAGTAGGGGTAGAACGTGGCGGGGTCGGCGTGCAGCGAGCAGAAGAAGACGTCGCTGCGCTCGTAGAAGATGCCCTGGGTGCCGTTGCCGTGATGCACGTCGACGTCGACGATCGCCACCCGGCCGACCTTGCCCCGGGCATGCTGGGCCGCGACCGCGACGTTGTTGACGAAGCAGAAGCCGCCCGCCTGGTCGGCGAAGGCGTGGTGTCCAGGCGGCCGGCACAGCGCATAGGCGACCGGCGCGCCGGCCAGCACCAGCTCGGTCGCCTGGACGGACGCATGGGCGCTGGCGACCGCGGCGGCCCAGGTTCCGGCCACCATCGGCGCGCTCATGTCGCCGATGTAGTAGCCGACCTGCCCGGCGATGCTGTCGGGCCGCGTGCGCATGTGGCGGCCGGGGTAGGAGTGCGGGTGGATCTCCGCATTGGCGCCGGGCAGCTCCATCCAGCGGCGGTGGGCGGTCTCCAGGAACTCCAGGTAGTCGAGGCCATGGACGGCGGCGAGCGGGCCCATGCCGAAATCGTCGGGCGCGGTCACCCGGTGCCCGGCCTGGCGGGCGGCGGCGACCAGGCTCTCGGCGCGCGCCGTGGTCTCGGCCATCGGCGCGAAGTTGCCGCGCAGCATGAACTGCGTGGGGGCGTGGCGCGCGTGCGCCTCGCTGAAGACGACGTCCATCGTCAGGCCTTCTCGATGCCGCACCACCGGGCGATGAACAACGTCATCGCCTGGGTCGTCCGGCGCAGGGATTCGAGGTCGACGCGCTCGTCGAACCCGTGGATGTTCTCCGCCTGCGGGCCGTAGACGAGGCCCGGGATGCCGGCATAGAGCCCGAAGAATCGTGCGTCGGTGGTGCCGGTGCAGGTGATGCGCGACAGATCGCCGGCGAAGATCTCGCGGTGCGCCGCGTCCAGCGCCGCCTCGGCCTCGGCCGCTCCTTCCAGCACGTAGCCCTCGGCCTGGAAGCCGTTCCAGACGATCTCGGGCGGGCTGTTGGCGAGGAAGGGGATGGCGCGGGCGGCGTCGCGCAGCCGCGTCTCGATCTCGCGCCGCGCCTCGGCCAGGTCCTGGCCCGGATATGTGGCCACGCGCACGTCGAAGGTGCACCAGGCCGGCACGCTGGAGGCCCAGTCGCCGCCGGCGATCTTGCCGATGTTGAGGTTGATCGGATGGTCGAGATGGTCGAAATGCGGCACCGACGCGCGCCGGGCGTTCCACTCCTCGGCCATGGCGTGCAGGGAAGGGAACAGCGCGTAGGCGCTCTCGATGGCGTTGGCGCCGGTCGTGGCGTAGGCCGCGTGGACCGGGAAGCCGCGCAGCTTCACCTGGAACCAGATGACGCCGACCTGGGCGCGCAGCAGGCTCTCGCGCATCGGCTCGGGGATGAGGGCCGCGTCGGCGCGATAGCCGCGCGCGATGCAGGCGAGCGCGCCGTTGCCCGTGCATTCCTCCTCGATCACCGACTGGAAGTAGATGTCGCCGGTCGGCCGCAGGCCGGCCCGGCGCAGCGCGTCGAAGGCGAACAGGGTGGAGCAGAGGCCGGCCTTCATGTCGCCGGCGCCGCGGCCGTGCATCCAGCCGTCGGCGACCCTGGGCTCGAAGGGCGGCAGGGCCCACATCTCCTCGGGCCCGGTCGGCACCACGTCGATATGACCGTTGAGAATCAGCGAGCGGCCGCGCGGGTCGGGCGCCCGCCACGCGCCGACCACGGTCGTCGCGTGGTCGTAGCTGACGGTGACCGGCGAGAAGCCCGGCATGTGCCGGATCGCATCGACGTCGATGCGCCACGCGTCGACCGGCAGGCCGCGCTCGCGCATGGCGGCGGCCATGAGGTCCTGGGCCGGCTGCTCGCGGCCGCGCACCGAAGGCGTCCGCACGATGTCCTGGGTGAAGGCGATCTGGTCGTCGAAGCCGCGGTCGACGGCGTCGCGCAATGCGGAGGTGACGGCGGGATCGAGCATCACGCGGCCTCCAGCCCGCACCACTCGGCGATGAAGAGCGCCATCGCCTGGGTCGTGGTGCGGATCGATTCGATCTCCACCCGCTCGTCGAAGCCGTGCACCGAGGAGGCCTTGGGGCCGTAGACGAGGGCCGGCACCCCGGCATAGAGGCCGAAGAAGCGGGCGTCGGTGGTGGCCGTCGTCGGCGCGCGCTGCAGGGGGGCGCCCACTGCCTTGCGATGCGCGGCGGCGAGCGTGCGCTCGGCGTCGGTGCCCTCGGGCAGCACGAAGCCCTCCGCCTGGAAGCCGTTGTAGACGACCTCCGGCGGGTTGTTGGCGAGGAAGGGCACCTTCTGGGCGGCGGCGCGCACGGCATCCTCGATCTCGAAGCGGGCCGCCGCCAGATCCTGGCCGGGATAGACGGCGATCCGCACCTCCATGTCGCACCATGCCGGCACGCTGGAGGCCCAGTCGCCGCCGGTGATGCGGCCGATGTTGATGTTGATCGGATGGTCGACGGCGTCGAACGGCGGATGCTTGTGGCGCTCGCCGTTCCAGCGGTCGGTGAGCGCATGCAGGGCGCGGATGATCGGCGCCGCTGCCTCGATCGCATTGGCGCCTTCGCCGGCGACGGCGACATGGACCGGCCGCCCCTTCAGCTTCACCTCGAACCACATGACGCCGACCTGGCCGCTCAATACCGGGCCGCCGCGCGGCTCGGGGATCAGCGCCGCGTCGCCGACATAGCCGCGTCCGACGCATGCCAGCGCGCCGTTGCCCGTGCACTCCTCCTCGATCACCGACTGCACGTAGACCTCGGCGGCCGGCCGCCAGCCGGCGCGGCGCAGCGCGTCGAGGGCGAACAGGCAGCCGACCAGTCCCGCCTTCATGTCGCCGGCGCCGCGGCCGTACAGCCAGCCGTCGGCGATGCGCGGCTCGAAGGGCGGCGTCGTCCACATGTCGAGCGGGCCGACCGGCACTACGTCGATATGGCCGTTCAGGGTCAGCGAGCGGCCCTTCCTCGCCGTGGGGCGATGGACGCCGACGACGTTGATGGCGTTCTCGTAGGAGACGTTGACGGGCGAGAAGCCCCGGAGCCCCCTGATGTCCTCGAGATCGATGACCCAGCGATCGACCTCCAGGCCGCGCTCGCGCATGGCGCGTGCCATGCAGTCCTGCGCGGTGTGCTCGGCCCCGCGCACCGACGGGTAGCGGACGAGCTCGGCGGTGAAGTCGAGCTGCTCGTCGAAGCCGCGATCGACGGCATCGCGGATGGCGGTCTCGACGGCGGTGTCGGGCATCGGTCTCTCGGCGGCTGGGGGTGGAGCGACCGCAGTATCCTCGGGAGCGGGGTCCGCCGCAACGGCGGGGCGTGTTGCCGCTTGCCGCCCCCGGCCCATTGTCGATAACTACGCGTCCCTTCCTGCAACCGACGGCCTTGTGGCGACGGAGTGCCCCGCGATGGAGAACCTGCGGATCGACGGCGACCGGCTGTGGTCCTCGCTGATGGAGATGGCGAAGATCGGCGCGACCGCGAAGGGCGGGGTGTGCCGGCTCGCCGCTACCGACCTGGATCGCCAGGGCCGCGACCTTTTCGCGCAGTGGTGCCGCGAGGCCGGCTGCACGGTGAAGGTCGACGCGATCGGCAACATGTTCGCCCGCCGCCCCGGCCGCAACCCGGCGCTGCCGCCGGTGATGACCGGCAGCCACCTCGACACCCAGCCGACGGGCGGCCGCTTCGACGGCGTCTACGGCGTGCTGGCGGGGCTGGAGGTCATCCGCACCCTCAACGACGCCGACTACGCGACCGAGGCCTCCATCGAAGTGGTCGTGTGGACCAACGAGGAGGGCTCGCGCTTCTCCCCCGCCATGGTCGGCTCGGGCGTCCATGCCGGCGTCTTCGACCTGGCCTACGGGCTGGAGCGGCCGGACAACAACGACACGACGAAGAGCCTCGGCGGCGAGCTGGCGGCGATCGGCTATGCCGGGCCGGAGCCCGTGGGCGGGCGCCCGGCCAAGGCCTATTTCGAGGCCCATATCGAGCAGGGGCCGATCCTGGAGGACGAGCGGAAGGTCATCGGCGTCGTCACCGGCGCCCAGGGCCAGCGCTGGTACGAGATCACCGTCACCGGCCAGGAGGCCCATGCCGGGCCGACGCCGATGAAGAAGCGCCGCGACGCCCTGGTGGCCTCGGCGCGCATGATCGACGCGGTCAACCGCATCGGCCTCGCCAACCAGCCCAACGCCTGCGCCACGGTCGGCTTCGTCCGCGTCTCGCCGAACTCGCGCAACACCATCCCGGGGCAGGTGTTCTTCACGGTCGACTTCCGTCATCCCGTCGACGCGGTGCTGACGAAGATGGACCAGGAATTGCGCGCCGCCTGCGCCGAGCATGCGGCGGCGACCGGCACCGAAGCCAACGTCAAGGAGTTCTGGTACTTCCCGCCGACGCCCTTCGACACCGCATGTGTCGCGGCGGTCCGGGATGCCGCCGCCCAGGCGGGCCTGCCGCACATGGATATCGTCAGCGGCGCCGGACACGACGCCGTCTACATGGCGAAGGTGGCGCCCACCGGCATGATCTTCGTCCCCTGCGCCGACGGCATCAGCCACAACGAGGTGGAGGATGCGAAGCCCACGGACATCGCCGCGGGCTGCGAGGTGCTGCTGCATGCGGTGATCCGGGCGGCCAACGCATGAGCGAGCTGGCGCTGCGCTTCGGGCTGGCCTTCGACGATCTCTACGATCGCGGCGGTCTCGTCCGCATCGACGGGCTGTTCCTCGACGCGTTGGGCGAGGCGGACGCGGCGCTGCGCGACCGCCTGCTCGCCGCGCGCGCCGAGCCTGAGGTGCTCGGCCGCAAGGCCGAGGGCGACCTGGTGCTGGCACTGGCCCCCCATCTCGACGATTTCCTGGGGGCGCTGTTCGGCATCGCGGACGAGGCCGCCGCGCTGCGCCGTGCCCATCACGCGCTGGCGCCGCTCTACGCGGTGAAGCGCCTGTTCGTGCAGCGGCGTGCGGTCAAGGGTGCGGCGGCAGAGGGCGCCGCCGCGGCAGACGGTCCCGCGCTGGCGGCGGCGCTGCGGGCCCTGGATGCCGACCCGGACGACGAGACGAGGTTCGCCGCTGCGGTCGAAAAGTGGCTGGCCGACGAGGCGACCCACGCCGATGCGCTGGGCCTGGCGGCGCGCTACGCGGCATGGGCGGTTCTGACAGCGGCCGGGCAGGCGCGGCATCACGCGGGCATCCTCTTCAAGGTGCCGCATCGCATCGATCCGCAGCATCTCGTGCCGACCGAGACCGTCGAGGTGGACGGCGTGCGCATGCTGCGCCTGCCGCCGGAGCGCCGGCGGCGGCGCGAGGGCTTCGCGCTGACCGACCCGGGCCTCGGCCTCGCCGGCGCGCTCGACCACGCGAACTACTGCATCTGGTGCCAGCACCAGGGAAAGGATTCCTGCTCGACCGGCCTGCGCGACCGCAAGACCGGCGACTTCCAGCGCACCGTCTTCGGCGTGCCGCTCAACGGCTGCCCGCTCGACGAGAAGATCTCGGAGATGAACGAGGCGAAGGCGGGCGGCCACGCGCTGGCCGCGCTCGCCATCGTCGCCGTCGACAACCCGCTGTGCGCGGCGACCGGGCACCGCATCTGCAACGACTGCATGAAGGCCTGCATCTACCAGAAGCAGGAGCCGGTCGACATCCCGCAGGCCGAGACCCGCACGCTCAAGGACGTGCTGGCGCTGCCCTGGGGCTTCGAGATCTACGGCCTGCTGACGCGCTGGAACCCGCTCGACATCCGCCGGCCGCTGCCGCGGCCCGACAGCGGGCGCACCGTGCTGGTCGTCGGCCTGGGACCGGCCGGCTTCAACCTGTCGCACCACCTGATGAACGACGGCCACCGGGTCGTCGCCGTCGACGGGCTGAAGATCGAGCCGCTGCCGCCCGCCGTCTGCGGCGTCGACGGCAGCACGCGCGTGCCCTTCCGCCCGATCCGCGACGTCGAGAGCCTGCGCGAGCCGCTCGACGATCGGGTGATGGCCGGCTTCGGCGGCGTCGCCGAGTACGGGATCACCGTGCGCTGGGACAAGAACTTCCTGAAGATGGTGCGCCTGCTGCTGGAGCGGCGCCGGCAGTTCGCCATGTTCGGGGGCGTGCGCTTCGGCGGCACGATCACGCCGGGCGATGCCTTCGCGATGGGCTTCGATCATATCGCGCTGTGCGCCGGTGCCGGGCGGCCGACCATCGTCGAGATGGAGAACGGCCTGGCGCGCGGGGTGCGCGCCGCCTCGGACTTCCTGATGGCGCTGCAGCTGACCGGGGCCGCCAAGACGGATTCGGTGGCGAGCCTGCAGCTCCGCCTGCCGGTCGTCGTCATCGGCGGCGGGCTGACCGCCATCGACACTGCGACCGAGGCGCTCGCCTACTACGTCGTCCAGGTGGAGAAGTTCCGCCACCGCTTCGACACGCTGGTGGCCGAGCGCGGCGAGGCGCGCGTGCGGGCCGCCTGGAACCAGGAGGAGGCGGAGATCGCCGACGAGTTCCTGGGCCACGCGCGCGCCATCGCTGCCGAGCGCGCGGCGGCCGTGGCCGAGCGGCGCGAGCCCGACCTCGTCCGCCTGCTGGACGGCTGGGGCGGGGCGACGATCGCCTATCGCCGCCGGCTGGTCGACGCGCCGAGCTACACCCTCAACCACGAGGAGGTGGCGAAGGCGATGGAGGAGGGCATTCGCTTCGCCGAGGGCCTGTCGCCGGTGGCGGTCGAGGTCGACCGGTACGGCCATGCCGCCGCCCTGGCGTGTGAGCGCAAGGGTGCCGACGGCGCCGTCGAGCGGGTACGCCTGGCGGCGCGCGCCGTCCTGATGGCGGCGGGGACCCAGCCCAACACCGTGCTCGCGCGCGAGAGCGACGGCGCCATCGACCTCGATGGCAAGTATTTCCGCGCCTACGACGCCGACGGCGCCCCGGTCGCGCCGGAGCGGTCGGCGAAGCCGGTGCGTGCCGAGGTGCTGATGCACCGCAACGGCGACGGCCGCTGGATGAGCTTCTGGGGCGACCTGCATCCGTCCTTCGCCGGCAACGTCGTGAAGGCGATGGGCGGCACGAAGCAGGGCTATCCGGTGATCAGCCGGCTGCTCGCTCAACGCGTGCCGGCAGTCGATGCCGACGCCCTGCTGCGTGCGGTCGGCGAGTCACTGCGGCCGACCGTCGCCGAGGTGATCCGCCTGACGCCGAACATCGTCGAGGTGGTGGTGCGGGCGCCCGCGGCGGCCCGCGCCTTCCGGCCGGGGCAGTTCTACCGCCTGCAGAACTTCGAGACGCTGGCCCACCGGGTCGACGGCACGACGCTCGGCATGGAGGGGCTGGCGCTGACCGGCGCCTGGGTCGACCGCGAGAAGGGGCTGCTCTCGACCATCGTGCTCGAGATGGGCGGCTCGTCCGACCTCTGCGCGCTGCTGCGCCCGGGCGAGCCGGTGATCCTGATGGGGCCGACGGGCACGCCGACGACGACGACGCCGGGCGAGACCGTGCTGCTGGCCGGCGGCGGCCTGGGCAACGCGGTGCTGTTCTCGATCGGCCAGGCGCTGCGGGCGGCGGGATCGCGCGTCGTCTACTTCGCGGGCTACAAGCGGATCGTCGACCGCTACCATGTGCCGGACATCGAGCGCGCCGCGGACGTCGTCGTGTGGTGCTGCGACGAGGGGCCGGGCTTCGCGCCCGGGCGGCCGCAGGACCGCACCTTCGTCGGCAACATCGTGGCCGCGATCGAGGCATACGGTCGCGGCGCGCTCGGGCCCGCGGAGCCGTCGCTCGCCGCGGTCGACCGCATGATCGTCATCGGCTCGGACCGGATGATGGCGGCGGTCGGGCGCGCTCGCCACGGCGTGCTGGCGGACCTGCTGAAGCCCGAGCATGTCGCGATCGCCAGCATCAACTCGCCGATGCAATGCATGATGAAGGAGATCTGTGCGCAGTGCCTGCAGCCGCACGTCGATCCGGTGACGGGGCGACGCAGCGTCGTCTTCTCGTGCTTCGACCAGGATCAGCGCCTCGACTGCGTCGACTTCGCGGCGCTCGGCCAGCGGCTGGCCCAGAACGGCGTGCATGAGAAGCTGACGGCGCAGTGGATCGACCGCTGCCTGCGTCGGCTGTCGCTGCGCGCGGGTGCCGCGTGAAGAAGGGGTGGCGGCCGCCGGGCGCGGCTACTACGCTCCGGAGCTTCTGCGATCATTTCGGTAAGGGAGGGACGGCGATGCTGCGGCGGGCCATCCTCGGCTTCGCGATGTGCCTGGCGGCGACCGTCGCGGTCGCGCAGGAACCGATCCGGATCGGCGAGATCAACAGCTATTCCGGCATGGCGGCGTTCACGCTGCCCTACCGCAACGGCTGGACGCTGGCGACGGAGGAGGTCAACAAGGCGGGCGGCGTGCTCGGCCGCAAGCTCGAGGTCGTGGCGCGCGACGACGCGGCCAGGCCCGAGGATGCGGTCCGGCTCGCCGCCGAGCTGGTGACCAACGAGAAGGTGGCACTGCTCGCTGGAACGTTCTTCTCGCATATCGGCCTCGCCGTCAGCGACTACGCGCGCCAGCACAAGGTGCTGTTCGTGGCGTCCGAGCCGCTGACCGACGCGCTGACCTGGGAGAAGGGCCACCGCTACGCCTTCCGCCTGCGCCCCTCGACCTACATGCAGGCGGCGATGCTGGCAGAGGAGGCGGCGAAGCTGCCGGCCAGGCGCTGGGCGACCGTGGCGCCCAACTACGAGTACGGCCAGTCCGCCGTCGCGGCGTTCAAGAAGCTTCTCCAGGAGAAGCGGCCCGACGTCAGCTTCGTCGCCGAGCAGTGGCCGGCCCAGGGCAAGATCGATGCCGGCGCCACCGTCCAGGCGATCGCCCTGGCGCGGCCCGATGCGATCTTCAACGTCACCTTCGGCGCCGACCTGCCGCGCTTCGTCCGCGAGGGCACCACGCGCGGCCTCTTCCGCGACCGCCCGGTGGTCAGCCTTCTGACCGGAGAGCCCGAGTATCTCGACCCGATGAAGGACGAGACGCCCGAGGGCTGGATCGTCACCGGCTATCCCTGGGAGGCGATCGAGACGCCGGAGCACAGGGCGTTCCGCGACGCCTATCGCGCCCGCTTCAACGACTATCCGCGCCAGGGCTCGGTCGTCGGCTACGTCATGATCAAGTCGATCGCGGCGGGCATCGCCCGGGCCGGCTCGACCGACACCGAGAAGATGGTCGACGCGATGGGCGGCCTGAAGCTCGCGACCCCGTTCGGCCCGATCGAGTTCCGTGCCATCGACCACCAGGCGACGCTTGGCGCCTATGTCGGCCGGACGGCCGTGCGCGACGGCAAGGGTGCAATGGTCGACTGGCGTTATGCCGACGGCGCCCGGTACCTGCCGGACGACGCGGCCGTGAGGGCGATGCGCCCGCAGCAGTGAGGGTGTTGCCGCCCTGACCATTTCCTCTTTCCGCGTCCTCGTCCTTCGACAGGCTCGGGACGAGGACGCGATTGTCTGCTGACCGGGCATGGACTCCGCCCTCGCCACGCTGCGTCTCATGGCCGCCGAGCCGTCCTTCGCGCTGGCGCAGGCGCTGACCGGGCTGGCGAGCGCGTCCTCGCTGTTCCTCGTCGCGGCCGGGCTCTCCATCGTCTTCGGCGTCACCCGGGTCGTGAACTTCGCGCACGGCTCGTTCTTCATGGTCGGCGCCTATCTCGCGGTCACCGCCATCGGCTGGCTCGGCGGCGGGGCGGCGGGCTTCTGGGGCGGGGTCGTCGTCGCGGTGCTCGGCGTCGGGCTGCTCGGGGTCCTCGTCGAGGTCGCGATCCTCCGTCGGCTCTACGCGGCGCCGGAGCTGTTCCAGCTCCTCGCGACGTTCGGTGTCGTCCTGGTGATCCAAGACGGTGCGCTGTTCCTGTGGGGGCCCGAGGACCTGCTCGGTCCGCGTGCGCCGGGGCTGCGCGGCGCCGTCGAGATCTTCGGACAGCGCATCCCGACCTACGACCTCTTCCTGATCGCCGTCGGGCCGGTGGTGCTGGTGCTGCTGTGGCTCGCCTTCCGGCGCACGCGCTGGGGCGTGCTGGTGCGCGCGGCGACGGCCGACCGCGAGATGACGGCGGCGCTCGGCGTCGACGAGAGGCGGCTGTTCACGGGCGTCTTCGCGCTGGGCGCCCTGTTGGCGGGCCTCGGCGGCGCGCTGCAGGTGCCGCGCGAGACGGCGAACCTGCACATGGACCTCAACGTCATCGCCGAGGCGTTCGTGGTCGTCGTCGTCGGCGGCATGGGCAGCGTCGTCGGCGCCTACCTGGCGGCGCTGGTCATCGGCGTGGTGCATGCCTTCGGCATCCTGCTGTTTCCCAAGCTGACGCTGGTCCTGGTGTTCCTGATCATGGCCGTGGTGCTGGTGATCCGGCCGGCCGGCCTGCTCGGCGAGCGCGGCGCCGCGTCCCGCCAGGGCGCGCCGGAGGCGCCGCTGCGGCCGGCGTCGGCGCGCCTGCGCTGGACGGCGGCGGCGCTGTTCGCGGCGCTGCTCGCGCTGCCGGCGGTCGCCGGCGGCTATGTGCTGGTGCTGGCGGTCGACGTGGCGATCCTGGCGCTGTTCGCCGCCAGCCTGCATCTCCTGCTCGGCCCCGGCGGCATGATCTCGTTCGGCCATGCCGCCTATTTCGGGATCGGCGCCTACGGCGCCGGCCTCGCCTGGAAATGGCTGGCCGCGCCGATGGTGCTCGGCCTCGCCGTGGCCCCGCTCGCGGCCGGCATCGCCGGCGCGGCCTTCGGCTGGCTCTGCGCCCGCGCGTCGGGCGTCTACCTCGCGATGCTGACTCTCGCCTACGCGCAGATCGCGTGGTCGGTCGCGGCGCAATGGTTGGCGGTGACCGGCGGCGACAACGGCGTCCTCGGGCTATGGCCGGCGCCGTGGGCGGCATCGCCGGCGGCCTACTACTATCTCTCCCTGGTGCTGTGCGGCGGTGGCATCCTGGCGCTCCGCCTGCTGGTGCATGCGCCCTTCGGGCAGTTCCTGCGGGCCGGCCGCGACGCGCCCCGCCGCGCCGAGGCGCTGGGCGTCGCGGTGGGGGCGCAGCAGTGGCTCGCCTTCATCGTCGCCGGCGCCTTCGCCGGCCTGGCGGGCGGCCTCTTCGCTTACGCCAAGGGCAGCGTGTTTCCGACGTACCTCGCCATCCCGCGGTCCGTCGACGGGCTGGTGATGGTGCTGCTGGGCGGCGTGCAGTCGCTGTCCGGCCCGGTGGTCGGCGCGCTCGCCTATGTCGGTCTCGCGGACGAGCTGGCGCGCGGCGTGGCGCTGTGGCGGCTGGTGCTCGGCGCGGCGATCATCGTCCTCGCGGTCGCCTTCCGCCGCGGGCTGGCGGGTGCCGTCGGCGATGCGGCGGCGCGCCCATGACGCTGCTCGCGGTCGACGGCATCGCCAGGTCCTTCGGCGCCACCGTCGCCGTCGACGGGGTCTCCTTCGGCGTCGCGGCGGGCGAGCGGGTGGCGATGATCGGACCCAACGGGGCCGGCAAGACGACCTGCTTCAACTTGATCAACGGCCAGATCGCGCCCGACCGCGGCCGCGTCGCGATCGACGGGCGCGACACGACGGGACGGTCGCCGCGCGCCCTGCAGCGTCTCGGTGTCGGTCGGACCTTCCAGATTTCGCAGGTCTTCGCGTCGCTGACCGTGCGCGAGAACGTGCAGGCGGCGCTGGTCGCGGGACAGGGGCGCGCGCTCTCGCCCTGGCCGCCGCTGCGTCGGCGCGAGGCGGCGGCGGCGGACCGGCTGCTCGATCAGGTCGGGCTGGCGGGCGAGGCGGAGCGCGGCGCGGCGGCGCTCGCCTACGGCGACGCCAAGCGGCTGGAGCTGGCGATGGTGCTGGGGCAGGGGCCCCGACTCCTGCTGATGGACGAGCCGACGGCCGGCATGGGCATCGACGAGCGGCACGCGCTGATGGAGCTGGTGAGCGGCGTGGTCCGCGGGCGCGGTGTCGGCCTCCTCTTCACCGAGCACGACATGGACGTGGTCTTCGGCCATGCCGACCGCATCGTCGTGCTGCATCGCGGCCGGGTGATCGCCGCCGGCACGCCCGCCGCCGTGCGCGCCGATCCGGCCGTCCGGGAGGTCTATCTCGGCGCGGAGGCGCCGCCATGCGCCTGACGGTCGACGCCATCGACGCCTACTATGGCGGGGCGCGGGCGCTCGACGGCGTCTCGCTCGCCGCCGGCGTCGGCGAGGTCGTGGCGCTGCTCGGGCGCAACGGCGCCGGCAAGTCGACGACGCTGAAGTCCGTCATGGGCCTGGTGGCGACGCGCGCCGGCACCATCGCGCTCGACGGGGTGGCGATCGGCGGGCTCGCGGCCAACGCCCGCGCCCGCATGGGCATCGGCTACGTGCCCGAGGAACGCCGCATCTTCGCGGGCCTGACGGTGGCCGAGAATCTGGAGGTTGGTCGGCAGCCGCCGCGCCCCGGCGCACCGGCCTGGACCGAGGCGCGCATCCTCGCCCTGTTCCCCGCGCTGGCGCCCCTGCGGCACCGGCCGGGCGAGCGACTGAGCGGCGGCGAGCAGCAGATGCTGGCGATCGCCCGCACGCTGATGGGCAACCCGGGGCTGCTGCTGCTCGACGAGCCGTCGGAGGGCCTGGCCCCGCTTCTCGTGGCGGCGATGGCCGATGCGGTCGCGCGCCTCAAGGCCGAGGGATTGACGGTCCTCCTCTCCGAGCAGAACCTTCGCTTCGCCGCGCGTGTCGCCGACCGCGGCTATGTGCTCGCCCGGGGCCGGGTGGTGCGCGACGGGACCATGGCGGAACTCCTCGCCGATCGCGACGCGATCGGCCGGCATCTCAGCATCGGTGGATGAGGGAACAGGCATGACGGGCATCGGCAAGTCGGCGACTGTGGTGGGGGCGGGCGTCGTCGGGGTCGCCACGGCGATCGCATTGCAGCGCAAGGGCTTCACGGTCACGCTCGTGGACCACCAGGAGCCGGGTCGCGGCACCTCCTTCGGCAATGCCGGCATCCTGTCGAACACCACGGCGATGCCGCTGGCGACGCCGGGCATCCTGCGCGAGGTGCCGAAGATGCTGCTCGACCCGCTCGGGCCGCTCACCATCCGCTGGAGTTACCTTCCGAAGATCGCGCCCTGGCTGTTCCAGTTCGTGCGCAACGCGCGGCCCGACAAGGTCGAGGAGCTGTCGAAGGCGATCGTGGCCCTGTCCAAGCCGACGCTCGAGGTCTGGACCGACCTCGCCGCGCACGCCGGCGCCAGCGACCTCATCGAGCGGCGCGGCTGGGTCGGCGTCTACACCGGCGCCGACGCGGACAAGAAGGCGGCCTACGACATCGCGGTGCGCGAGAAGCGCGGCATCGCCGCCGAGCCGCTGAGCGCCGACGAGGTGCGCCAGCTCGTGCCCGGCATCGCCCGCACGGTCGCGCGCGGCGTGCTGCATCCCAACGCCGGCCATACCGTCAGCCCCTACCGGCTGACCGAGCGCCTGGCCCAGCATTTCCGCAATGCGGGCGGCGTCTTCCGGCAGGCGAAGGTGACCGACATCGGCTTCGTCGACGGCAAGCCCGCGACGCTGACGACCGATCACGGCCCGATCGCGTTCGAGCGCCTGGTGATCGCCGCGGGGGCGTGGTCGAAGCAGCTCGTCGCGCGCCTCGGCCACAAGGTGCCGCTCGACACCGAGCGCGGCTATCACGTGATGATCTCCGACCCGGGCGTCGAGTTGCGCCTGCCGGTCTCATGGTCGGAGGGCAAGTTCTTCCTGACGCCGATGGCGGGCGGCATCCGCGTCGCCGGCACCGTCGAGCTCGCCGGCCTCGACGCGCCGCCCAACTGGAAGCGCGCCGATGCGCTGCTGGAGAAGGGCAAGTTGCTGATGCCCGGCATGAAGACGGACAAGGTCGAGCGCTGGATGGGCTTCCGGCCGAGCCTGCCGGATTCGCTGCCGGTGATCGGCGGCACGCCGAAGCACGCCAACATCTTCTTCGCCTTCGGCCACCATCACCTCGGGCTGACGCAGTCGGCGATGACCGGCCGGCTGGTGGCGCAGGTGATGGCCGGCGAACGCCCGGACATCGACATCGCGCCCTTCCGCGTCGACCGCTTCTGACCGGC
>JADZBA010000048.1 GCA_020852355.1 Alphaproteobacteria bacterium | reverse complement strand
GCTGGAGCGCTCCGTGGACCTGGTCCTGGAGCATGCGATCAAGGTGTTCGAGACGCAGGAGCTGCTCGCCGCCCAGGTCGGCGAGATCCTGCGCGGCCTCGGCGACGACGTCGCCCGGGCGCGCGAGCACGACCTGCACGAGCAGCTTCGCAAGCTCAAGGAGCGCCTGCCGCAGATCCAGGACATCTGGGTGATCGATGCCGAGGGCTCGCCCATCGTCACGGCCGACGGGTTCCCGGCGCCGCGCGCGCTCGACCTGTCCGACCGCGAGTATTTCCGCGTCCATCGCGACGCGCCGGGGCGGCCGGTGTTCGTCAGCGCGCTGCTGCGCGGCCGCGCGCGCGGCGTCATCTTCTTCCAGCTGAGCTGGAGCTTCGGCGACGCCGGCGCCTTCCAGGGTGTCATCGCGATATCGGTCCTGCCCGAGTATTTCCAGGAGTTCTACGCCCGCATCGGCCGCGGCCGCGACTTGACCGCCACCTTGCTCCGCGAGGACGGCAGCGTGCTGGCGCGCCATCCGCCGCTGCCGTCCGGCCTGCCGGCCCCGCAGATCGCCGGGGACTTCGCCCGGGAGGTGGCCGCTGCACCCGTCGCCGGCCGCTACCGGGCGGCGTCGCCCTTCGACGGCGTCGAGCGCCTGATCGCCTACCGCAGGCTTCCCCATCATCCGGTCTACGTCACCTCGGCCACGTCGATCGCCTCGATCCGCGATGGCTGGATCTTCGAGACGGCGAGCCATCTCGTGTTCGGCCTGCCGGTCACCCTGGCGCTGTTCGCCGTGACCTTGGTGGCGCTGCGCCGCACCCGCCGGGAGAGCGAGGCGCTGGCCCAGCTCCGCGCCGAGGCGGCACGACGCGAGGCGACGGAGGCGCAGCTCCGCCAGGCGCAGAAGATGGACGCGATCGGCCGGCTCACCGGCGGCATCGCCCACGACTTCAACAACCTCCTGACCGTGGTCACCGGCAATCTCGATCTCGCCCTGAGGCGGCTCGGTGATGGGGCGGACGCGCGGGTGCGCCGGCGCATCGCCGGCGCGCTGGAAGGTGCCAATCGCGCCGCCGCCCTGACGCAGCGGCTGCTGGCGTTCGCCCGGCAGCAGCCGCTCGATCCCAGGCCGACCGACGCCAACCGCTTGGTCGCCGGCATGTCGGACCTGCTGCGCCGCACGCTGGGCGAGACGATCGCGGTGGAGACGGTGCTGGGCGGCGGCCTGTGGCCCGTATTCGTCGACGCGCCGCAGCTCGAAAGCGCGCTGCTCAACCTCGCGGTCAACGCCCGCGACGCCATGCCGGCCGGCGGCAAGCTGACGATCGAGACGGCCAACACCCATCTCGACGACGCCTACGCGGCCACCCATGCCGAGGTCACGGCCGGGCAGTACGTCATGGTCGCGGTCAGCGACACCGGCACCGGCATGTCCGCCGAGGTCGTCGCGCGCGCCTTCGACCCGTTCTTCACCACCAAGCCGCAGGGCGAGGGGACGGGCCTCGGCCTCAGCCAGGTCTACGGCTTCGTCAAGCAGTCGGGCGGCCACGTGAAGATCTATTCCGAGCCCGGCGCCGGCACCGCGGTGAAGGTCTACCTGCCACGCTGGGTGGCCCAATCCCAGGCGGCGGAGGGCGACCCGTCGGCCGCGGCCATGGCCGACGCGGCGTTCCATCTCGGCGACGGCCGCACGGTGCTGGTCGTCGAGGACGACCCCGGCGTGCGCGCCGTCAGTGTCGAGGCGCTGGTGGAGCTGGGGTTCGAGGTAGTCGAGGCGGCCGATGCCGCGACGGCGCTGCGCGCGCTCGACCAGCACCCGGAGATCGGCCTGCTCTTCACCGACGTCGTGCTGCCGCGCGGCGTCAACGGCCGGCAGCTCGCCGACGAGGCCCGCCGGCGGCGGCCGTCGCTGCAGGTGCTGTTCACCACCGGCTACACGCAGAACGCCATCGTCCACAACGGCATGCTCGATGCCGACGTCAACTTCGTCGGCAAGCCGTTCACGCTTGCGGCTCTGGCGCGCAAGCTGCAGCAGATGGGCCGGCCGGCGGCCTGAGCGCCCGCCGGCCTACGGGGCGCCGGCGAGCGCCGCGCGCGCGCAGCGCAGCAGGTCGTCCTCCTGGAAAGGCTTCTGCAGGATCGGGACGCCGCGATGCTCGTCGGGGAGGCCGCCCGCGCCGTAGCCGGTCGAGAACACGAAGGGGACGGCGCGTCGCCGCAGCACCGCGGCGACCGGCAGGGCATCCTTGCCGGCGAGGTTGAGGTCGACGATCGCCAGGTCGATCGCCGCATCCTCGGCGTCGCGCAGGGCATCCTCCAGGGTGGCGGCCACGATCGTGGTGCCGCATCCGGCCTCCGCCAGCATGTCTTCCATCAGCATCGCGATCATCGCCTCGTCCTCGACGACGAGCACGCGGACGCCGGCCAGGCTCGGTTCCGTCACGTTCCACCGCCTCCCCAGGAACGTCGATGCGGTGATCGCGCCGCAACGAACGCATGGAGCGAATAGCGGCCGCCCGACGGCGGGGCAAGCCCCCTCGCGGTGGCGCCGCAGTTCGCCTAGAGTCCGGCCGACGGGAATCATTGAACGGACGATGACGCAAGGGGAGCCGAACCGACCGGCGGCGCCGGAGGATACCGCCGGGCTCGCGGCCGAGGATGCGGCGGCGGTGCGCGCCGTGCAGGACCTCATGGCGGCGGGGAACTTCGACGAGGCGGTGGTGCGGGCGGGTGCGATGGCGTCGCGGCCCGAGCTTCGCCCGATCGTCCAGCGCCTCGTCGCCGCCTGCCGCTACGCCAAGGAGCTGCGGTTCCAGCCGGGGGCGCGGCTCGCCGGCGCCACGGCGACGATCCTGGCCGACATCAACGCGCCCGGCCGCGACCTGCCCGACGCCACGGCGGGGCCGCTGGTGGTGGAGCGGCCGGGGTCCGACCAGGTCGTCTTCGTCTTCGCCGGCGCCGACCAGGCCCCTTTCGCCCACGTCGTCGTGCAGAGCTACCTCAAGCGGCGGCGCTGCCACGCCGTCTACGTCCGGGATCCGCAGTCGCAGTTCTCGGTGATCGGGCTCCCGGGGCTGGCGGACGACCTGCCCGGCTGCATCGCCGGGCTGCGCCGGATCGCCGATCGCCTGGGCGCGCGGCGGAGGTTCTGCCTCGGATACTCGGCGAACGGCTACTCGGCGCTGCGCTACGGGCTCGGCCTCGACGCCGACGGCGTGCTCGCCTTCTCGCCGCCGACCAACCTCGCGATCGCGCCGGAGGAGGCGCGCAAGTACCCGATGATCCACCGCCTGCAGCGCGAGCGGCCGGAGATGGCGGAGGATCTGCTGCCGCTCTACGCGGCCGCCCATCGCCGTCCGCGCGTGGTCATCGTCTACGGCGCCCGCAACCGGCCCGACAGCTATGCCGCCCGGCGGATGGAGGGGCTGCCCGGGTTCCGGGTCGTGCCGGTCCCCGGCCTCGCCGGCCACGACAGCATGGGCGTCACCATGGTCTCGCGTGCCTTCGGGCCGCTGCTCGACGAGATGTTCGCGGCTCGCCCCGTCGTCGCCGGCGAGGACGTGCCGGCCGGCTAGTCCGTGATCCCCGCCCGCTGCCGCAGGGTCTCCCAGATCTCGCCGCAATAGCTCGCAGCGGCGTCCTCGACCACCTTGCGGTCGACGACCGAGAAGAGGTCGAAGGGCGTCTCGGACACGTGCATCCGCGAGCGCTCCCGCGCGATGGTCGCGACCGGGATCCCCGCCAGGCCGGCGAGCCGCGCGATCTCCTCGGGGCGCGACAGCCGGTCGACCGCGAGGACGAGCAGCCGGTCGCCCGGCACCTCCTCCAGCACCTTGCGGTTGTGGCGGGCGTAGTAGCGCAGGTAGCCCTCCAGGCTGAACAGGCCGAGCCGGGCCAGGGCCTGGTCGTCGGCGCGATGGCGGTAGATGTCCGGGCGGAAGCGCAGGCGGCGGATCTCCCACCAGTCCCAATGGGTGCGGCGCGGCCGCGTGCTCTCGTGCCGGCAGACCGAGGCGACCCAGGAGACGGGGTCGCGCACGGTCAGCACGAAGCGCGCCTCGGGGTGCACGCGGCGGATCAGCGGCAGCAGATGATAGTTGAGGGTCGACGAGTTCATCTCCCACGGCCAGCCGCGCACCAGGGTCGCGAGCGCGGGCGAGGCCAGGAAGTCGCCGCGGCGGCTGGCGTCGGGGTCGAGCCCGAGGCGGATGATGGCGCGCCAGTCCGGCTCGTGGGCCGAGCGCCAGCGGACGCCGAACATGCCGGCCAGCGACACCGTCCCCGTCTTGCCCAGCCCGACGCCGTAGAGGCGGAAGCGCGCCGGGGCGTCCTCGGGATAGTCCGGCGGCATGTACCTCGCGACCATGCGTCTCCTTCGATGGAACGGGCGCCGACGCCGGCTCAGGGCGGCCGGTCGCGCGAGACGCCGGCCGCGGTCTTCTCGCGCGCATGGTGGCTCGCCAGGCGCAGCAGGTCGGGCCAGCGCAGGAAGGTCTCGGCATAGGTCCAGCCCCGCCACGCCGCCCAGGCGAGGCGGTCGTGATAGGCCGGGTCGGCGGCCAGCCGCCACAGCCGCGATCCGCGGCGGATCGTATAGGCGACGGAATGGCGGCCGGTCCAGCCGACGGCGTGGCGCCGCGCCAGCGCCTGCATGAACTGGCGGTCCTGCCCGGCCCCGTCCTCGGTGGTGCCGGTCGCCCAGGCGACCAGCGGCTCGGCGACGCGCCGCTTGTCGACGATGAAGCAGTTGGTATCGATCAGCCCGCCAGAGATCTTGGCGTACATGCCCTTGGCCGGCCCGACCGATTCCCAGCGGTCGCGGCACAGCAGGCGGCCGTCCTCGCCGTCGGCGAACCAGCGCAGCGAATAGGCCCAGTCGAAGCCGTCGACCGCCGCCGCCATGTCGGCGAGATGGCCGTCGAGGAACCAGCTGTCGTCGTCGAGGTAGGCGACCAGCGGCGCGTTGGCGAGGAACGACAGGATGGTGCGCATGGCGCCGCCGCCGCGCCCGGGATGGACGCCGCCGTTGCGCACCGCCGTCGAGTAGCCGGGATCGAGGACGAGCGCGCCCACCCGGGCGGGCCGCCGCTCCAGCAGCGCGTGCAGCTGGTCCGCCGCGAGCCCGCCGTCCCGCCGGTCGGCGCCGATCAGCAGCTGGACGGTGCCCGCAAAGCTCTGCGAGAAGACCGAGCGCACGGCCCGCAGCAGCGACGGGCGCATCACGGTGGGCATCACCACGGCGATGTCGGCCTGCGCCTGCGGCGACGCGCCGGCGATCGGGTAGGCGCGCTGAACCGCCGCGCGGTCGTCGGCCGGCAGCGCCGCGCGCACGCGGAACGTGCCGGACCGCGCTGCGCGCAGGAACGCCGGCGGTGGCGGGGCGTCGGCGAGCCCGCCGAGCGTCGCGCCGAGGCCGGGAATGCCGACCGCGGCCGCGACCGCGGCGAAGTAGGCGGCGGGGCCCGGGCGGGTGGCGTCCGGGCGCTCGCCCGGTTCGCAATGTATGATCTCGTCGATCATCGCGGCGGCGGCGGCCCGGCTGGTGCCGGCCGCCGCCGCCGGCAGCTCCGCGGGGTCGGGCTGGGCGGCGAGGAAGCCGGCGCGGTCGGCGTGCCAGGCCCGTTGGCCGCGCACGCGGGCCGCGACGTCGTCGCCCGCCGCCTCGGCGATCGTGCGGTCGGTCTCGTCGCCGGTCGCCGCCGCGTCGGCTAAGGCGCCCTGGAGCAGGGCGGCGACCACGATCTCGGGGCGCACCCGGAAGCGCACCAGGACCCCGGCGGTGCCGACGGCATGGTTCAGGAAGGGCCGGCCCGACGCGCGATAGAGACCGTCGAACAGCCGCATCGCCAGCTCGTGCGCTTCGCCGATCCGGCGGATCGCGTCGTGGGCGTAGCCATGCTTGCTCGCCAGCAGCAACAGCCGTGCCCCACCCTGGACGCTTTCCGCGGCGCGCATCGGTGCCGCGGCGGCGGCCCCCGCGAAGCCCGGCAGCACCGGCACGACCGCCGCGAAGCGCCGCTCGGCCAGCGCGCGCAGCGCGGCATAGGGTGCCGGCTCGCGCTCCATGCCGGCCCGCGCCCGCATCGCGGCCAGGCCGCGCGCGACCCCGTCGGGATCCCAGTAGCGGCGGAAGGCGGGCAGGTCGGAGACGCGGTAGCCGTCCTCGGCCGCCGTCACCAGCCGCGCCGCCCGAGCAACCGCCGCGCGCGCGCCCGCCGCGCGCAGGGCGAGGTTCGCCGCGGCCCGCGCGAGCAATGCGCCGGCTTGGGGATCGGGCGGCACCACGCGGCGCAGCAGATCGGTGCGCGCGAGCAGGCAGCGCGGGCCGGCGACGCGCTCGGCTTCGGTCGGCGCGGCGGCGCCCGCGGGCCGCGTCCGCACCGGCAGGACGACATCGCCGGCCTCGGCGTGTTCCAGCATCGCGGCGATGCCCCCCGTCTCCAGGACCGCGTCGTTGTCGAGCAGCAGCACGTAGGGCGTGCCGGCGGCGGCGATCGCCGCGGCGAGGTCGAGCCGCGGCGCCAGGACCGTGCCGCCCGCCGCCAGCGCGGCGCGCTCCAGCTCGGCGCGGGCGGCCGGCGGGGCGCCCGCGTCGACGCAGACCAGGCGGAAGGGCTCGCCGCGGTCGGCCAGCAGCGCCTCCAGGCACGGGCCGGTGCCGCTGAAGCGGTCGCGCTGGCCGACGATCACCGTGAGCCGGGGCTGGGCGGCGGTCATGCGGCCTCAGCGACGCCCGGCACGGGATTGGGCGATCGGGGCTGGCATCGCGCGGAAGCTAATCGGTTTCGCGCTCGGCGAGTAGCCTGCCATGCGTCGCCGCACGGGGTATCATGGGCCCGGGTCGCGTCGCCGGAGGACATTCGATGGAAGGGTTCGCCGTCTATCCCAGCCTGCGCGACCGCGCCGTGTTCGTCAGCGGCGGTGCTTCCGGCATCGGCGCCGCCATCGTCGCGCATTTCGTCGCCCAGGGCAGCCGGGTCGCCTTCGTGGACATCGACACGGGGTCCGCGGAGGCGCTGCTGCGCCGGCTCGACGGCGCCGGCCCGGCACCGGTCTTCATCCCGTGCGACCTGCGCGACGTCGCGGCGCTGCGCCGCGCCACGGACCGCGCGCTGGCGGCGCTGGGGCCGATCCGCGCGATCGTCAACAACGCCGCCCGCGACGACCGGCACGCCGTGGCCGAGGTGACGCCCGAATATTGGGACGAGCGCATGGCGACCAACCTGCGCCACCAATTCTTCGTCTCCCAGGCGCTCGCCCCGGCGATGGCCGAGGCCGGCGGCGGCGCCATCGTCAACATGGGCTCGATCAGCTGGATGGGCATGACGCCGGACATCCCCGTCTACCTGACGGCGAAGTCGGCGGTGCAGGGGCTGACGCGCGCGCTGGCCCGCGATCTCGGCCAGCAGCGCATCCGCGTCAACACCGTCGTTCCCGGCTGGATCATGACCGAGCGGCAGGTCGCCCTGTGGCTGACGCCCGAGGCCGAGCGGCGGCACATGAGCCTGCAGTGCCTGAAGGAGAAGCTCTATCCCCCCGACGTGGCGCGGATGGTGCTGTGGCTGGCCGCCGACGACAGCCGGCTGGTGACGGCGCAGACCTTCATCGTCGACGGGGGGCGGGTCTGAGCGGGATGGCGCGGATCTTCGTCCATGCCGGCCTGCCCAAGACCGCGACCACCACGCTCCAGCAGCAACTCTTCCCGCACCTGCCGGGCGTCACCTATCTCGGGCCGAAGGGCCGGGAGGAGGAGCAGGACGACCTCGTCGCCGCAGCGCGGACGGTGATCGCCGCCGTCCGGTTCCAGGCGCGCACGCTGCTCTCCCAGGGGCCGCCGGCGGAGCTGCTCCGGGCGCGCGACCGGCTGCTCGCCGTGGCGGGCCCGGTGCTGCTGTCGGACGAGGGGTTGACGGCGGCGACCTGGCGGCTGCGCCACGACGCGATCCCGCTGATGCCGGTGGTGCTGCGCCGCCTGTTCGGCGATGCCGCCGCCGCCATCCTCGTGTTCCGCGAGCCGCTCGACCAGCTCGCGTCGCTGCTGCTGCAGAAGATGGCGAACGGGCCGGTCTGGCGGCCGACGGCGGCGGGCAACGTGCTGCTCGGCCCGGCCGGGCTCGCGGACCTGCATCTGCAGGGCCTGGCCAAGGGAGACCTGCGCTCGGTGTTGACGGCGGCCTCGCGCTGGGACCGCATCGCCGCCGCCTATCGCGACGCCCTCGGGCCGCGGCGCGTCCATCTGCTGGCCTACGAGCGCCTCTTCGACGGGTCGGGCGGCCATGGCCGTGCCTTCCCGGCGGTCCTCGGCACCGCCCGGGTCGCGATGGCGCTGGAGCGCCGGAACGCCTCGACGGAAGACCGGCGCCGCGCCATCGCCGAGCGGTTCTACGGGCCGGCGGCGGACGAGCGGCGCATCCGCGCCTTCGTCGACGCCTGGGGTCGGGCGGCGGAGATCCTGGGGCGCGACCCGGCGCTGTGCGCCTTTCTCGACGCCCATTGCCGCGACGTCCACCGCGAGGCGCTGGCGGCGACCGAGGCGCTGCTCGCCGTCGTGCCCGCCTGAGCGTCTCGCCAGCCCGCGGCGGCGCGCGCTATCGTCGGTGCGAGCCCGACGGAGCCGCCGATGACCCCTGCCATGCCCTATCCGCGCGACCTGCTCGGCTACGGCCGCAACCCGCCCGACCCGCGCTGGCCCGGCGGGGCGCGCATCGCGCTGCAGTTCGTCATCAACTACGAGGAGGGCGGGGAGAACAACCTGCTGCACGGCGACGCCCAGTCCGAGGCCTTCCTGTCGGAGATCGTCGGCGCCGCCGCCTGGCCGGGCGAGCGTCACTGGAACATGGAATCGATCTACGAGTACGGCGCCCGGGCGGGCTTCTGGCGGCTATGGCGGCTGTTCGGCGCGCGCAAGGTGCCGGTCACCGTCTACGGCGTCGCGACCGCCATGGAGCGCGGCCGCGAGCAGGTCGCGGCGATGCGCGAGGCCGCCTGGGAGATCGCCAGCCACGGCCTCAAATGGATCGAATACAAGGACTTCTCCCTCGAGGAGGAGCGCGCCCACATGGCCGCGGCGATCCGCCTGCACGCCGAGGTGACCGGCGCCCGGCCGCTCGGCTGGTACACCGGCCGCTGTTCCATGCGCACCCGCGACCTGGTCGTGGAAGAGGGCGGGTTCCTCTATTCCTCCGACTCCTACGCCGACGACCTGCCCTACTGGGTGGCGGGCGCGCGCGGGCCGCACCTGGTGATCCCCTACACGCTCGACGCCAACGACATGCGCTTCGCCACCGCCCAGGGGTTCAATTCGGGCGACCAGTTCTTCGCCTACCTCAAGGACAGCTTCGACCTGCTCTATGCGGAAGGGGCCGAGGCACCGAAGATGATGTCGGTCGGCCTGCATTGCCGGCTCGCCGGGCGGCCGGGACGGGCTGCGGCGCTGGCCCGCTTCGTCGACTACGCCGCCTCGCACGACCGGGTGTGGCTCTGCCGGCGGGTCGATATCGCCCGCCACTGGATGGCCGAGCACCCGCATCGCGCCGCCTGACCCTCAGGCGCCCGGCACCACCCCGGCGGCGGCGGCGCGCAGGTCCGCCCAGCGCGCGAAGATGCGCGGATAGCTCCAGCCCATCCGGCCGGCCTCGGCGAGGCGCTCGTGGAAGGCGGCGTTGCGGCCGAGCCGCCCCTGCAGCGAGCCCCCCTCGACGCCGCAGACGACGCTGTGCTCGCCGGTCCAGCCGACCGAATGCCCGCGGCAGAGCGCCCGCATGAGCTGCAGCCCGAGCCCGGGGCCGCCGGCCGCCGACGCTGCGGCGAGGGCGCCGGCGGCGCGCCGCTTGTCGACGATGACGCAGCTCGCGTCGATCAGCCCGCCGCCCGTCCTCGCGAGGACGCCCCGGCCCGGGCCGATCGCTTCCCAGGTGTCGCGGCAGAGCCGCTCGCCGGTCTCGGCGTCGGCCAGCCAGCGCAGCGAATAGGCCCAGTCGAAGCCCGCGACGGCCGTGACCATGCGGCCGAGATGCGGGCGCAGGTACCAGTCCTGCGGATCGAGGAAGGCGACCAGCGGTGCGTTCGCCAGCAGCCCCAGGGCGGGCCGCAGCGCGGCGGCCGGCCCCGGTGCCATCACCAGTGCCGCCACATTGGGCGGCCGCTGCTCCAGCCGCTGGTGCAGGTCGATCGCGGCGAGCGGTCCGTCGCCCGCGATCCCGATCAGGACTTGCACGGTCCCTGGGAAGGTCTGGAGGCAGACCGAGCCCAAAGCGCGCAGCAGCGCCGGGCGCATGGCACCGACGATCACGACCGCGACGTCGGCGGCCGTGCCTTCCGGCAGGACGGCGGCCGGGTAGCAGCGGCGGTCGAGCTGCGCCGGCGTGTCCGGCGCCTGGCGGAAGGTCCCCACCCGGCGCACCCGGATGGCGGCGGGCCGCGCCTCGGCGCGCAGGCGGTGCAGCATCCGCCCGAGTCCGGGGACACCCAGGTGGCCGGCCGCGACGGCGAGATAGTCGACCAGCGCGGCGTCGCCCTCCGGCCGCTTGTAGGAGGTGGCGATCTCGTCGGCGGCGAGCTCGTCGATGCCGTTGGCCGCGGCGATCGCCAGGGCGGCGGCGTCGCCGACGGTGAGCGCCGCCGGGTCCGGCCGGGCGCGCACGAAGCCGGCCGGGTCGCGCTGCCATTCATGGTAGGTGCGCACCAGCTGTTCGACGTCGGTGCCGAAGACGTCGGCGATGCGCCGGCCGACGGTGTCGGCGTCCTCGCCGGCGATCCGCCCATGCGAGAAGGCGGCGTGCAGCAGGCCCGCCAGCACGATGTCCGCACGCAAGCGGAAGCGGGCGAGCACGCTCGCGACGCCGACGGCATGGTTGAGGAACGGCCGGCCGCAGGCGCGGTAGCTGCCCTCGAACAGGCGGATCGCCAACTCGTGGGCGCGTGCCGCCGCGCGCAGGGCATCCGGGCCGTAGCCGCGCCGGGCGAGCTGGCGCTGCAGCAGCCCGTGGCTCTGGGCGGGCGCGTCCGGCGCCTCGTTGTCGTCCGGGTTCGGATCCGGGTCCTGCAGGGTCGGCAGCTTGCGGGCGAGATGCAGGCGGGTGAAGCCGCGGATCCCGGCATAGGCCTCGGCGTCGTCGAGGATGTCCCATTTGCGCGAGAAGGCGGCGAGGCTGTCGTCGACCGCCGACGCCTGCCAGCGCCAGCGGAAATAGTCGAGGTCGTGCAGCCGGTAGTCGGCGAAGGCGAGATAGTCGAGGCGGGCGCGCGGCTCCACATAGATGCCGAGGCCGCGGGCGCGGGCCGCGAGCGACAGGTCGATATGCTCGTGCACGCAGACGATGTCCGGGTCGAGGCCGTGGGGACCGCGCACGAGATCGGTGCGCGCCAGCATGCAGTGATACTCGACGAAGTCGCAGGCCACCGGGCCGGTCAGCGGGTCCGCCTCGGCGATGTCCGCGTCGAGCATCCGGTGGATCTCGAACATGGCGCGGCCGCCCGGGCGGCCGACCATGCGCAGCGTGCCGCCGGCCATGTGGATGCGCGGTCGGCGCACGCCGTCCGACCACAGGTAGAGCGGGCCGACCAGCCCGGCCCCCGTCGCATCGGCGCATTCCACCATGGCGGCCAGGCTGCCGGGAAACAGCAGCCCGTCATTGTCCATGAAGACGACATACTCGCTCTCGACCGTCGCCAGGGCGGCGATCCGCCCGTGGTTCGGCCAGGCCGGCCCGGGAACGCGCAGCAGCTCGAACCCAGCCTCGCGCGACCGCCGGTCGAGCCAGCCGGCGATCGATGTCGGCGCGCCGGCGTCGACATAGATCAGGCGGAAGGGGATCGAGCGGTCGGCCAGCACCGTGTCGAGCGAGCGCTCCGACAGGCTGAACCGCTCGCGCTGCGTCACGATGACCGTCAGTCGCGGCGCCGTGCTCACGGCGACCCGTCGCGGCGGCTTTCCATCGGGCCACTATAGAGCATCGGCCGCGGTGCCGGCGCGACCCGTCCCCGGTGCTGACTGGCATGCGCTCTGCATATAATCTAGGCAGGGGGTGGAATGCAGGGCGTCGCGGTCGAGCTCGTCGGGGTGACGAAACGCTATGGCGGGGCGGTCGCGGTCGACGCGATCGACCTGCGGATTCCCGCCGGCAGCTATTGCTGCCTGCTCGGCCCGTCCGGCTGCGGCAAGACCACGACCCTGCGCATGATCGCCGGCCACGAGATCGCCGATGCGGGTGACGTGCGGCTCGGCGACACGGTGGTCACGCGGATGCCGCCGGCGCAGCGCGGCACGGCGATGATGTTCCAGTCCTATGCCCTCTTCCCGCACCTCTCGGTGGTCGACAACGTCGTCTTCAGCCTGAAGATGAAGGGCATGGCGCGCGCGCCGCGCCGCGCCCGGGCGATGGCGTTCCTGGAGCGCCTGGCGATGGAGCCGTACGCCGAGCGCCTGCCGACCCAGCTCTCGGGCGGGCAGCAGCAGCGCGTGGCGCTCGCCCGGGCGCTGGTGACCGAGCCGCAGGTGCTGCTGCTCGACGAGCCGCTGTCGGCCCTCGACCCGTTCCTGCGCGG
>JADZBA010000047.1 GCA_020852355.1 Alphaproteobacteria bacterium | reverse complement strand
GGCCCGCAGGTTGGCCGCAGCCTGGTGGTTGCGCACGCCGTCCCAATGGGTGCGGCCGTCGGCGACCAGCCTGTCCCAGGCATATTTGAAGGGCTCGGATTTCAACAGCCAATGGGCCATCGCTGGGCAACTCCGCGGATGCGTCGGCGGGCACGGAGCCTAGCCGAGCCGGATGCGCGGGTCATCCGGCTCAGTAGACGTCGCGGCGATACCGGCCTGCGGCGGCGAGGGCTTCCAGCCGGGTCTCGCCGAGGGCGGCACGCAGCGCGTCCGTGACGGCGGGAGCCATGCCGACCATGCCGCCGCAGACATAGATCGCGGCCCCGTCGTCGACCCGGCGCCGCAGCTCCTCGGCCCGGTCGGCGAGCCGGTGCTGGACGTAGATCCGCGGCACCTGGTCGCGCGAGAAGGCGACGTCGAGGCGGGCGAGCGCGCCGCCCGCCCGCCAGGCCATGATCTCGTCGCGATGAAACCAGTCCTGCGCGGCGCTGCGCTCCCCGAACACCAGCCAGTTGCGGCAATGTCCTGCGGCCACCCGCGCGTGGAGATGGGCGCGCAGGCCGGCCAGGCCGGTGCCCGTACCGATCAGGATCATCGGGCGGTCGTCGTCGGGGCCGTGGAAGGCGCGATTCTCACGCACGCGCAGCGGCAGCTCGTCGCCGAGCGCGACGTCGCGGGTCAACCAGGCCGACCCCATGCCGAGCCGGCCGTCGGCATGCCGGACCTGCCGGACGAGAAGCTCGATCCTGCCGCGACCGGGGAGCGAGGCGATCGAGTACTCGCGCCATGGCGCCGGCAGGACCACCGGCGGCCCGTTGCGCAGCGCGATACGCGCGACGTCGCCCGCCTGCCACTGCGCCGGGCCGTCCAGCGGCGCCAGGGCGATGTGGTACGCGGGGTGGTCGCTGCCGGGATTGAGCAGCCGGCGTTCCACCAGCCGCCAGCGGCCGAAGGGAACGGCATCGCCGACGATCGGCTCCACCGCCGCACCCAGCGCGCCGAGATGGTCGCTCCAACGGCCGAGCGCACCCGCCTCTCCGTCGTCGACCTCGACCGCATCGAAGAGTGGGGTCGCCCCCTGACGGCGCAGCCAGCCGTCGAGCGCGTGCCCGAAGGCGCAGAACCGCGCATAGCTGCGGTCGCCCAGCGCCAGCACGCCGTAGCGCAGCCCGGCGAGAGGTGCCGACGCGCCCATCACGCGGCGCACGAAGCCGTCGGCGGCATCGGGCCCGTCGCCCTCGCCGGTGGTGCTGACGACGAAGAGCGCCCGGCCCGCCGTCGCGAGCGCGGCGGCGTCGAGGGTCGCGAGCGACGCCAGGCGCGCCGGGGTCCCCGCTGCCGCCAGCGCCGTCGCGGTCCGCCGCGCGATCGCCTCGGCCGACCCGGTCTGCGTCGCGAAGGCGACCAGCACCGGCATGCGGTCGGCCACGCCCGCCGGGGTCCGATCACCGGCCGTGCGGCGCCGGCGGCGGCCGATGGCGACGGCGAGGCAGAGGCCGAGATAGGCGAGGGCGAAGGCCAGGGCGGCGGCGATCCGCCCGCCGTCCGGCGCCACCCCGATGGCTGCGGCCAGCGAGGCGATCGTCATCACGTCAGTCGAGCATGGCGGCGAAGGCCGGCGTCATGTGCTCCGCGGTGCCGGCCGCGTCGCGGACGAGGAAGAGTGCCGCTACATCGCGCTCGCGCGCGAACGCCATGCCGGCGTCGGCGCCCAGCACCGTGAGGGCGGTGGACAGCGCGTCGGCGGCCATGCAGCTCCGATGCAGGACCGCGACCAGGGCCGGCGGATGCGACGCCGGCCGGCCGGTGCGCGGATCGATGGTGTGGGCGTGGCGCTTCCCGCCGGCCGCGAAATAGCGGCGGTAGTCGCCCGAGGTGGCGACCGCCAGGCCGTGCAGGGCGATCACCGTCTCGGGCCGGTCCGCCATGCCGGGCGGCTGCTCCAGCAGCACCCACCACGGGGTGCCGTCCGGCTTGACGCCGCGCCCGACGAGCTCGCCGCCGATCTCGACGAGATGGTCGGCGAACCCGCCGCGGTCGAGTCGCTCGGAGACGAGGTCGACGGCGAAGCCCTTGGCGATCGCCGAGAGGTCGAGCGCGACGCCGCCCGGCTGGCGGGCGCGCCGCGTCGCCGGGTCGAGGGCGATGCGCGACCAGCCGGTGTCGGCCCGTGCGACGGCGATCGCGCCCTCGTCGGGAGGCTCGGTCCGCGGGCCGGTGGGGCCGAAGCCCCACAGGTCGACGAGGGGACCGACGGTCGGGTCGTAGGCGCCGGCGCTGTCGTGGGCCACGGCCAGCGCGTGCGACAGCACCCGGTAGAGCGCCTCGGGCAGCGCCTGCCAGGTGCCGGCCGGCGCGGCGTTGAAGCGGCTCACGTCGGAATCCGCTTCCCACGTGCTCATCTGCGCGACGACCGCATCCAGCGCCTCCGCGACGATCGACCGGGCGCCGCCGAGCGCCGTGGCGGGCGCCACCAGCTTCACCGACCAGCCCGTCCCCATCGCCGTGCCGGCGAGCCCCTGGACCTGCGCCCCGCATGCCGGCCGCGGCGGTGCGGCCGGCGTCGGGACGAGGACGCGCCGCGCCAAGGCTAGGGCAGCACTTCCAGGGTCGCGGCGTAGCTGGCGCGACGCTCCTTCGCCCGCGCGGTCGCCGTCCGGTCGTCGCGCACCGACGCCTCGATCCAGTACATGCCGGGCTCCGGCCAGGTCACGCTCACCGCGCCCTCGGCATCGGTCGTCGCCGTCAGCGCGCCGAGATTGTCGCGGTAGCGGATGCCGCCGCGGATGATCGTGACCTCGAGGCCGGCCCTGGGGGCGCCGTCGAGCAGGAAGCGGAAGCTGGCCGGCGTCCCGGCGACGAGATCGTTCGGATGGGTGATCGGCATCAGCTCGAGCCCCTTTCCCGTCGGCTGCAGCACGCCGTCGGTCGGCTTGCCCGCCGTGACGAACGCCTCCAGCCGGCCCTGCGACTGGGTGACGCGCAGGTTCTCGGCGTTCTCCGGAACCTCTCTGGCGAGCGCCTCGGCGGTGCCGCGCCAGCGCCTCGGCTGGCCGTCCTCGCGCCAGCTCGCAAACAGGCCATCGGTCACCACCGCGATCTTCCAGGTACCCGGGCGGGCGATCTTGACGTCGAACGTCGAGCGGTAGCGGCCGGTCGCGGTGTTCTCGGCGGCGGCCGGGCTGCCGTCCGGGGCGGTGACGGAGAGCCCGTCGAGCCGCAGCGGGTTGTGCTCGAAGAAGAACAGGTCGTTGGAGACGGCGGCGTCGACCGTCACCCACTGGTCGGCGCCCGAGAGCACGGTCGCCGATGGCAGCAGCCAGGCGCGGTGCGCCACGGCGCCGATCGGCAGCGTCACGATCGGCAGGGCGAGCGCCACCGCCAGCACGGCGGCCATCAGGGGGAATCGCATGGCGGTCTCCTTCGCGGGCGGGTTCATGGCTCGATGTCGAGGGTGACGGCGCCGAGCTCGTCCTTGCCCTGCGCCGTCGCGCTCTCCGCCTTCAGCGGCGGCCACCGGAAGGGGATGCGGACCATCTCCCGGCCGCCGACCTCGCGGGCCGCCTCGACGGCCAGCCGGTACTCGCCGGGCGGCAGCGGCTCGAGCGTGGGATGATCGCCGGCGAAGGCGAGCGTGTGCGCGCCGACCGGCCGGGTGGCGCCGCTGATGCCGTCGACGGGCATGTCGAGCTCGCGGCCGGTGCGGCGCCACCATTGCCGCAGGTCCTTGAGCCACTTCGTGCCCTCGTTGTTCCTGAGCCTGAGGTCGTACCAGACCGCGAGGGTGGCGGCGACGGACTGGTCGGGGCGCTCGATCCAAACGGCCACATAGGGCCGGTGGTACTCGGCCACCGTCAGCCGCGGAATCTCGACCTTGATCGCGATGTCGGCCGCGGCCGCCGGCCCGGCCGCCAGACCGCCGGCGGCGACGGTGAGGAACTTGCGCATGAGGAGCCTCGTCGGTGAGACGATCAATGAACGAACAGGAGGGCGAGCAGCAGCGGCGCCACGAGGCCGAGCCCGACCAGCGGCCAGGTGGCCGGGCGCCCGCCGGCATGGAGCTGCAGCAGGAACAGGCCGGTCACGCAGAAGACGAGGCAGGCCACGGCGAAGACGTCGATGAAGGCGCTCCACGCCGGGCCGGCGTTGCGGCCCTTGTGCAGGTCGTTGAGCCACGAGATCCAGCCGCGGTCGGTCACTTCCAGGCGCACCGTCCCGTCGTCGCGGTCGATGGTCATCCAGCCGTCGCCGCCGGGACGGGGCAGCGACAGGTAGATCTCGTCCGCCGACCATTCCGCCGCCCGGCCCTCCGCCGATACCGCCAGGGCGGTCGCGAGCCAGTCCGCCAGGAAGGCGGGCAGCGGCGACCTGTCGTCCGGCGGCGGCTCGGCGGCCAGGCGCGAGAGCAGCGGCGCCGGCAGACGCGCATCGGTGACGGTCACGATCGGCGCGCCCTCGATCCCCCCGGCATGGTTCAGCGTGATGCCGGTCGCCGCGAAGAGGAGCATGCCGACGAGGCAGGCCGCCGCGCTGATCCAGTGCCAGCGATGCAAATGCTTCAGCCAGAAGTTGCGGCGACTGCGATCAGAAGTCAGTCGCATTCGCAATCAACGCATGCGATCCGGCTGCCGACGCATTCCCGGCGCGATGTCATGGAAGAGATGGTGAGTCATCGCTGGGCGTGCCGCGAACCTGCTCGATCGGCGTGAGATCGGACGCGTTACAGCATAAACGATAATGCGTTGCAATAGCGTCAACCGCGATGCGGCGTCGACGTCACTTGCTCCAGATCGGCATCGCTCCGAGCTGCTCGGCCGCCAGCCGGGTCACCAGATGGCCGCCTTTGAGGTCGACCTGCCCGAAAGGCACGGCCACGGCGGCGTCGCTACCGCCGATCGGGCTGCGATAGCGCACGACGACGGCCGCCGGCTGCCCGGCGGCATCTTCCAGCACCGCCTCGGCGGCGCCGAGACGGTTGCCCTTGGGGCCATGCACGTCCATGCCGCGGACCCGCCCGACGGGAACGTTCCACGGCGGCACCGCCCGCTGCGGGTCGGTGACCTCGCGCAGCCCCGGCGCCGGACCGCTCGCGCCGGGCGACTGCGCCGCGGCGGCCGACGCGAGCGCGACGGAGAGTGCGGCAACTGCCGCCAGGATGCGGACGATGCTCATCGGCACGATGAACGCACGCGCCGCCCGCCCCGCGGCGGAGACGGGCGGCGGCGCAGCTGTCCTCGACCGCCGGTCAGCTCTTCCAGCGCGGCATCGCCTTCAGCTGCTCCTTCGAGAGCGAGGTCACCAGCCGGTCGCCCTGCAGCGTGAGCTGCGCCACCGGCACCACGACCTCGGTCTCGCCCATGCCGAGGAAGCCGCCGAACTCGACGACCACGGCGGTCGCCTGCCCGGTCGAATCCTCCAGCACCTTGTCGACCTCGCCGATCTTGTCGCCCGCCGCGGAGTGGACGTTCAGCTTCTCGATCTTCTCGACGCTGAGGTTCCACGGCGCGACCATGCGCTTCTCGTCCTTGACCTCGCGGAATCCCGAGGGGGCGGCGGTCGTGGGGGCCTGGACGACGGGCGGCTGCGTCGTCGCGGGCGGGGTCGTCGTCTGGGCCATGGCGGAGGCGACGAGGAGGCTGCCCACGCCGATGACGGCGAGGGGGAAACGGATGGACATCGGGCTCTCCTGGTTGGTGAGGGATCGGCAGTTCAACGGCCCGCCGCGGCCGAGGTTCCGGCTCAGAACCCGATGACGCCGACCAGCATGAGAATCAGCACCACGCTGAGCGGCACGCCCAGCAGCCACAGGATGATCGGCATTGGTCTCTCCCTACGCTCAGGAATGATCGCGCAAGGGTCAACGCCGGAAGGCACCCGCTGGTTCAGGCCCTATGCCTTGACGCCCGCGCCGATCGCCGCCGGAGCGGTGGGATCGAGCGGCCAGCGCGGCCGCGGCGCGAAGGCGAGGTCGTCCCGCTGGCCGAGACGCAGCCGCTCGATGCCGGCCCAGGCGATCATCGCGCCATTGTCGGTGCACAGGCGCAGCGGCGGCGCGACGAAGGGCAGCGCACACTCCGCCGCGAGCGTCTCGAGCGCGGTGCGGATCGCCCGGTTCGCGGCGACGCCGCCGGCGACCACCAGTGCGCCGCCTTCGGGGTGGCGCGCGCGGAAGAGGGCGACCGCGCGGCGGCCGCGATCGGCCACGACGGCGGCGACCGCGGCCTGGAAGGCGGCCGCCATGTCGGCGACGTCCCGGGGCGACAGCGGCTGCGGCAATGCGGCCACCGCATGGCGGACGGCGGTCTTGAGGCCGGAGAAGGAGAAGTCGCAGCCCGGCCGGCCCAGCATCGGCCGGGGCAGGGCGAAGCGGGTGGGGTCGCCGCCGCCGGCCGCCCGCTCCACGGCCGGCCCGCCCGGATAGGGCAGGCCCAGCAGCTTCGCCGTCTTGTCGAACGCCTCGCCGGCGGCGTCGTCGATCGTGGTGCCGAGCCGGACGTAGCGCCCGACACCCTCGACGACCAGGAGCTGGGTGTGTCCGCCCGACACCAGCAGCAGCAGGTAGGGGAACGCCAGCCCGTCGCTGAGGCGGGCGGTCAGCGCGTGCCCCTCCAGATGGTTGACCGCGAGGAACGGCAGGCCGCGGGCGAGCGCGATGCCCTTGGCGGTCATCACGCCCACCATGACGCCGCCGATCAGGCCCGGGCCGCCGGTCGCCGCCACCGCGTCGATGCCGTCGAGGCCGACGCCTGCCTCCGCCAGCGCGTCGCGGACGAGGCCGTCGAGATGGTCGAGATGGGCGCGCGCGGCGATCTCCGGCACGATGCCGCCGTAGGGCCGGTGGACGCCGGTCTGCGACAGGACGCGATCGGAGAGGATGCGGCGCTCGCCGTCGACGATTGCGGCGGCGGTCTCGTCGCAACTCGTCTCGATGCCGAGGACGCGCAGCGGCCGGCCGGCTGGGATGGGGCTCATGAGCCCGTGATATGGCGCCCCATGGCCCGGTTGAGAAGCACGGCGAGCGGCAGGGTCGAGAGCACGATGGCGGCGACCAGCGTCATCGCCCAGGGAATGCCTGCCGCGTCGCCGAAGAGGCCGTAGAGGATCGGCGACGCCGCACCGGCGCCGATCGTGCCGGTGTAGAAGATCGAGAAGGCGCGCGTGCGTCGCGATTCCGGCACCAGCTCGGGCACCGTGCCGTAGAGCACCGACGAGGTGCCGTTCAGCGCCACACCGATGATCGGCAGCAGGGCCAGCCCGGCGAGCAGCGGCAGCGGCAGCAGCGCCAGGATCAGCAGCGCGGTCAGCCCCTCGGTCAGCAGCACCGTGCGCAGCACGCCGAGCCGCGCGCCGAGATGGGCGCAGACCAGCTTGCCGGCGGCGCCGCCGCTGAAGACCAGGGTCAGCGCGACGCCGATCGTCGGCAGGTCGGCTCCCTTGGCGGTCAGCAGGAAGGGCAGGAAGGTGAGGAAGCCCGAGCGCGTCCCGGTATCGAGGATGCCGATCGCCAGCAGCCAGCCGAACCCGCCGCGGTGGCCCTCGCCGCGCTCCGCGGCCGCCGTCTCGCCGCGGCGCCGGACGCGGGGGGCGGCGACGGCGCGCGGCGTCGCCAGCAGGATCGCCGCCGCCGCGGCGACCCCCAGCGCGAACAGGGCCCACATCGCCGAGCGCCAGGCGATCGCCGTCATCAGGAAGGCGGTCGCCGCGGGCAGCGCCATCTTGCCGAGGTCGCCGGCGAAATTGTAGGTGCCGATGGCCGCGCGCGAGCGCGCGCCGCGATAGGCCCGGGCGACGATGGCCGAGGCGATCGGATGCTGCACGCTGGCGCCGATGCCGCCCACCACCAGCGCCGCCGCCAGGCCGGGGAAGCCGGCGCCGGCCGCCGCGAGCGGAAAGGCGGCGGCCGCCAGCACCGTGCCGATCGCCAGCACCAGGGCCGACCCGAAACGGTCGCCCAGGGCGCCGGCGGGAATCTGGAAGGTCGCCATGGCGCCGGAATAGAGGCTGCGCAGCATGCCGACGGCCGCATATCCCAACCCCAGCTCGGCCTGCCAGACCGGCAGCATGACGTAGAGGACGTCGGTGTAGCCGTCATGGACCGCATGGGCGCCGCAGGCGGTGCCCATCGCCCGCCGCTCCGTCCCCGCCGCCTGCGGCCCTGCCGCCGCCTCGGCCGTGCTGTCCGCCATGCCCACGCCTCCGGTGGCCGAGCATAGGCCCGGCCGCGGCGGCGGCGAAGATGGATGACGGATCTATGTCATCCGTATGACAGGGTCGTCAGTGGGCGAACATCACGATCTGGCGCACGGTCTTGCCGGCGGCGAGCCGGTCGAAGGCGGCGTTGATGTCGTCGAGGGCGATGCGATCGCTGAGCAGCCGGTCGACCGGCAGCCGGCCGCGGCGGTAGAGGTCGATGTAGCGCGGCAGGTCGCGGGCGGGCACGCAGGAGCCGATGTAGCTGCCCTTCACCGTGCGCTCCTCGGCGACCAGGTTGACGTGCTGCAGCGGCCAGCGATGGTCGGGATGGGGCAGCCCGGCGGTGACGGTGGTGCCGCCGCGCCGCGTCACGCGGTAGGCCAGCTCCATCGCCTTGACCGAGCCGGCGGTCTCGATCGCGACATCGACGCCCCCGCGGGTCAACGCCTTCACCTGCTCGACCGCGTCGGGGCCGGCCGCGCTGACGGCATCGGTCGCGCCGAGCTGGCGGGCGAGGTCGAGCTTCTCGTCGAGCATGTCGATCGCCACCACCTGGCGCGCGCCCGAGGCGACGGCGCCGAGCATGGCGTTGAGGCCGACGCCGCCCAGGCCGACGACGGCGACGGTCGAGCCGGCGCGCACCCCGGCCGTGTTGACGACCGCGCCGACGCCGGTCAGCACGCCGCAGCCGAACAGCGCCGCCTCGTCGTGCGGCAGCACCCCCTCGACCCTGACCAGCGAGCGGCGCGACACGACGGCGTATTCGGCGAAGGCCGAGACGCCGACATGGTGGTGGATCGGCTTGCCGTCCTGGGAAAGCCGGCGGTCGCCCGACAGCAGCGTGCCGGCGCCGTTGGC
>JADZBA010000046.1 GCA_020852355.1 Alphaproteobacteria bacterium | reverse complement strand
GCGGCCAGCAGCAGCGCGTGGCCCTCGCGCGTGCCGTCGTCTTCCAGCCGACCCTGCTGCTGCTCGACGAGCCGTTCGGCGCGCTCGACCGCAAGCTGCGCGAGGCGATGCAGCTCGAGGTGCGCCGGCTGCAGCAGCGCCTCGGCCTGACGACCCTCTTCATCACTCATGACCAGGAGGAGGCCCTGGTGATGTCCGACCGCATCGCGGTCATGGACCATGGCAAGCTGGAGCAGGTCGGCCTGCCGCGCGACATCTACGAGTCTCCGGCGAGCCCGCTGGTCGCCGACTTCGTCGGGGAATCGAACATCCTCGCGGGCACGGTCGAAGCCGGCGGCGCGGATCCGACCGTCCGCCTCGACCTCGGCCCCGTGGTGCGCGTCGCGGCCGACGGGCCACGGCCGGAGACTGGCCGCAAGGTGCGCATCCTGCTGCGGCCGGAGCGCCTGTTCGACGCCGCGACCGACGCCGCACCCGACAACCGCATCGCCGGGACGGTCGCCGAGAGCATCTATCTCGGCCTGTCCGACAAATACCGGCTGCGCACGGCCGAAGGGCTGGAGCTGCTCGCGCGCTTCCCCGCCGCGCGCACGGCCAGGCGCTACGCCGCCGGCGACGCGATCGCCGTCGGCTTCCACGCCGCCGACGCGCACATCATCGAAGTCAGATGACGGCGATGGCCTGCGCCGCCACCGACGGGCGCTCGACCCGCGTCGCCGCGGCGGCGCGTCGCGCCGCCTTCGGCGCCTTCTTCATGACCGCGCCGGGCCTCGTCTTCCTCGGGCTCCTCTTCGCCATGCCGCTCGCCCGCCTGTTCGGCCTCAGCGTCGAGGGCGGCACGATGGAATGGTACGAGAAGGTCTTCGCCGACGACCTGTACGTCACGATCTTCATCCGTACCGCCGAGATCGCGGCGCTCGTGACGGTGGCCTGCCTGCTGGTCGGCTATCCCATCGCCTTCCTGCTGGCGACGACCACGCCGCTGTGGCGTGCCGTGGGGTTCGCCCTCGTCATGCTGCCGTTCTGGACCAGCGTACTGGTGCGCACCTACGCCTGGATGATCATCCTCGGCCGCAACGGCATCGTGAACCGCTTCCTCCTCGACTACGGGTTCATCGACGGGCCGCTGGTGCTGCTCAACACGCGCTTCGCCGTCGTGCTGGGCATGGTGCACGTCATGCTGCCCTTCATGATCCTGCCGCTCTACAGCGCGCTGGTGCGCATCGACCCCGACCTGCCGCGTGCCGCCCGCGGCCTGGGCGCCTCGCGCGTCCGGATATTCCAGCGCGTCCATCTGCCGCTGACGCTGCACGGCATCGTCGCCGGCGTGACCCTGGTCTTCGTGGTCTCGCTCGGCTTCTACATCACGCCGGCGCTGCTGGGCGGCGGCAAGGTGACCATGATCGCCATGGTGATCGAGCAGCAGGTCCGCCAGTTCCTCGCCTGGAACTTCGCCGGCGCGCTTTCGGTCGTGCTGCTGGCCGTGACCATCGCGGTGTTCTGGGTCCTCCACCAGTGGGTGGCGCGACGCGTCGATCCGGCCGCCGGCGAGGGACGCTGACCATGGCACGCCCGCGCAGGCGCCACGACCCGGCCCGCCTCGTGCTCAGGGCGTTCGGCGGCCTCGTCTATCTCTTCCTGATGCTGCCGCTGGTCGTCGTCTTCCCGATCTCGTTCAGCTCGGGCAACTACCTGCGCTTCCCTCCACCCGGTTTCTCCATGCGCTGGTACGAGCGCTACTGGAACGACCCCGCGTGGATCGATGCGACGATCCGCAGCGTCCAGGTCGGCGCGGCGACGACGGCGCTGGCCCTGGCGATCGGCATCCCGCTCGCCTTCGGGCTGACCCGCGCCCGCTTCCCGGGCCGCGCCGTGATCGAGCAGTCGATGTCCGCGCCGATGATCGTGCCGCACATCGTGCTGTCGATCGCCATCTACGGACTCTATTCGCGCCTCGGGCTGATCGGCGAGTGGTACGGGGTCGCGATCGCCCACACCGTGCTGGCCCTGCCGTTCGTCGTCATCGTGCTCGTGGCCGGCCTGCGCAACTTCGACCGCAACCTGGAGCTGGCGGCCCGCGGCATGGGGGCCGGCCGCTTCACCGCGATCCGCCGCGTCACGCTGCCGCTGATCGCGCCCAGCGTCTACTCCGCGGGCTTCCTCGCCTTCATCACGTCGTTCGACGAGCTGGTGGTGGCGATGTTCCTGTCGGGCGCCAACATGACGCTGCCCAAGAAGATGTTCGACAACATCCTGACGGAGATCGAGCCGACCGTGGCGGCCGTCTCCGCCCTGCAGATCGTGTTCATCTCCATCCTCCTCCTGCTGTCGATGCGCTTCCGCCGGTCCGGCGACACGCCGATGGCGCGCTGAAGGAGCACCCGCCCATGGCCCGCTCGGACGTCTTCCATCGCGACTTCAAGGCCGCCCCCTACTGGTGGGAGGCCTACAGGCCGACCTCCGGGCCGCTGGTCGACGTGCCGCGCACGTCGCGCGTGGTCGTCGTCGGCGCCGGCTATGCCGGGCTCTCGACCGCGATCGAGCTGGCCAACGCCGGCGTCGAGGCGACAGTGCTGGAGGCGAAGGAGCCGGGCTGGGGCGCCAGCACGCGCTCCGGCGGCGGCGTCAGCGGCGGCGTCAATGTCGGCAAGAGCTTCAGCGGTCGCACCTTCCAGGGCACGCCGGAGCAGATCTCGGCGGTGCTGAGCTCGGCCGCCGACGCCTTCACCCTGATCGAGACGATCATCGAGCGCGAGAAGATCGACTGCTTCTGGGAGAAGCGCGGCCGCTTCATCGGCGCCTGGACGCCGGCGCACTACGCCAAGCAGGCGGCCCGGATCGACAACCTCAACAGCGGCGCCCGGTCGGAGAGCTACATGGTGCCGCGCGAGCGCCAGCGCGAGGAGATCGCGTCCGACTACTACTACGGTGGCATGGTGGTCGAGCGCTCGGGCAAGCTGCACCCCGCCCTCTACTACAAGGGCCTGCTCGACGCCGCGCGCCGCCGCGGCGTCGCCATCTGCGCCCAGGCGCCGGTCGAGAAGATCTCCCGCGAGG
>JADZBA010000045.1 GCA_020852355.1 Alphaproteobacteria bacterium | reverse complement strand
TCGGTGGTGGGCGCGAGATCGCGGCCGTCGTGCAGGCGGTCGGCGGCGAGGCCCGGCCAGGTGCCGGCGACGCGGCCGCCCGCGACGGCGCCGCCGAGCAGCAGCACGGCAGCGGCCGTGCCGTGGTCGGTGCCGCCGGTGCCGTTGACGGCGGCCGTGCGGCCGAACTCGGTGGCGGCGACGACGACGGTCTGCCGCCACGCCGGGCCGGCCGCCACGCGCAGCGCGTCGAGGCCGTCGGCCAATACGCGGAGCTGGGCCGCGAGCCGGCCGCGCGCCGCACCCTGGCCCGCATGGGTGTCCCAGCCGCCCAGCTCCAGCACCGCGATGCGCGGGCCGTCGGCCGCCGCCAGCAACTTCCCGGCGGCGGCCGCGACCAGCGGGAACCAGGTCGCGGCCCGACCCGCCGCCGGGGGACCAATGCCGGCCTGTCCGCCGCCGAGCGCGGCGGCGCTCATGCGGTGGGCGTCCAGCCCTTCGGAGAGCGCGCGGGCGAACAGCGGGTCGCGGGCATAGAGGCGCTCCAGCACTGCCAGCAGGTCGGGTGCCGGGGGCGGCTGGTCCTCCGGCTGCCAGGAGGCGACGGGGACGGCGCCGCGCAGGATCAGCGGCACCGCCTGCCCGACGGCGAGGCCGAGCCGCGGCCGGCCGGGGTTCAGGGCCGCGATGGCACGGTTCAGCCAGCCGTCGGCCGCACCGCGCGGCCGGGCGGTACCGTTCTCCAGCAGGTCCTGGGCGTCGAAGTGCGAGCGCTCGCGATAGGGCGTGGCCGCCGCGTGGACCACCAGCAGCTCGCCCGCGGCGTAGAGCGGGGCGATCGGCTGCAGCGCCGGATGGAGCCCGAAGAAGCCGTCGAGCGCCAGCGCGCCGTCGTCGTCGCCCGGCATCGCCAGGGCGAGCGGCCCGCGCAGCCGGCGATAGTCCGGATCGCCCAGGGCCGGCACGGCGGCGAGGCCGTCGAGGGCGCCGCGCAGCACGACCACGACCAGCCGCCGGTCAGTGGGCGCGGCGGCCACCGCCAGCCCCGAGGCGCCGAGGGCCAGCCAGCCGGCGCCCAGGCCGGCGTGGCGCAGGAACGCGCGCCGGGCGAGGCTCGTCATGCCGACTTCCCCCCTCATCGCCGCTGGAACTCGGCGCTCGCCAGCAGCAGGACGAGCGCGTCCTCCGCGCTGCCGGCGCGGCGGACCGCCATGCGGGTCGCGGCGCCGGCGAGCACCCCCAGGCCGTCTTCGAGCAGCGCCGGAACGTCGCGGGCGCCGCCGACGGCGCCGGCAAAGCCGGCCGCCCATTCGATCCGTCGCAGCAGCGCCTCCGGACCGATCCAGGCGGAAGCGGTGTCGGGCCAGCCCTGCGGCGACGGGGCGGCATGGGGAAGCTGTCCCAGCCGGCGCAGGTCGGCCAGCACGCGTCCCGGCGGCCGGTCGGGCGCCACCAGGCGCTCGGCCGCCACCACCAGCTCGAAGGGCGTGCGCACCTTGGCGAGCGGCGTCGCCCACGGCTCGGGCGCCGTCGCCAGGCTGCGCGCGACCGCCGCGAGGTCGCCGTCGCTGTCGCGGTAGGCGCGCGCCAGGCGATCGACGAGCGCAGGCGGCGGATCGTCGGCGGCGAAGTGGCGCGCGAGCCTGGTCGCGACATGGCGCGCAGTCGCGGGATGGCGGGCGAGCGCGGTCAGGGCGGCCACTCCCTCTTCCTCGCCGTCGCCGGCGAGCCGCTGGCCGAGCAGGGTCCGCGGCCCCGGCTCATGCAGCAGGCGGGCGAAGCGGTAGGCGCCGGCGTCGGGGTCCCCGGCCCGTGCGATCGTCCAGCCGGTCAGCGCCAGGGCGAGCTGGCGGACGTCGTCCTGCCCGTAGTTGCCGACGCCCAGCGTGTGCAGCTCCAGGATCTCGCGGGCGAGGTTCTCGTTGAGCCCGCGGGCGCGCCGCAGGCCGGCCGGCGATCCCGGGCCGATCGAGACGGCGTTGTCGAGATAGAGCAGCATCGCCGGATGGCGCGTCGCCGCCACCAGCAGGTCGGCGAAGCGTCCGAAGACGCGCGGGCGGATCGCCTCGCGCGCGAACGGCCCGACCAGCGCGGCGACGATCGGCCGCTGCAGCGAGACGGTGAAATGATTGGTCCAGAACCAGGCCATCCGCTCGGCGAACGGCGCCGTCGCTGCGATCGCGGCGCGAAGCTGGGCCAGGGCGTCGGCGCGATAGGCGTTGCGCAGCGCCTCGCGCGCGGCACGCTGCGCCGCCGGGTCGCCCGGCGTCGCGCGCGCCGCGAGGGTGCGCCGCCCGGCCTCGGCGGTCGTCGGCAGGTCCGGCGCCGCGATCGGCCGCGGCGGCGCGATCTGGGCGGCGACCCAGCCGCGCGGGTCGCCGGCGATGGCGGCGACCTCGCCCGGACGCGGCCCGACGCCGAAGCGGGCCGCCGCCAGCGCCGCCGCGTTCATGGGCGTCTCCCGGCCGGGCGTCGCCGCGCGCGCGTCATGACGGATCGCCTCGTCTCGTGGTGCCGACAGCCGTTTCACGAACGGGCGGGCTGCTCCCTGCGCGGGCCGCGCCGGAGATCGAGCGTGACGTACAGGCCGAGCGCCACGGCGGCGATCCCCGCCGCCTCCACCGGCCCGATCGGCTCGCCCAGCAGCGGCAGGGCCAGCAGGGCGGCGACGCAGGGCACCAGTGCCGTGAAGGCGCCGCAGCGGGTGCCGAGGATGGCGACCGCGCGCGACCACGCGGCGAGCGCCACGATGCCCGTCGCCAACCCCTGGTATGCGGCCTGAAAGACGACCTCGCGCCAGGGCAGCCCGGCCAGCCGCGTGCCGAACAGGAGGAGATAGGGCGGGGCGTAGAGGATGGCCGACCAGGTCGAGAGCGCAGCCGTCGCCGCCCACGGCGCTACACCCCAGGCGCGCGCGGCGACGGTGTAGAAGGCCCAGGCCATGGCCCCGGCGACGAACATGAGGTAGCCGATCCAGGCGCCCGGCGCGGCCCCGGCGAGCCCGTGCCAGCCGACGGCGACGACCCCGCCGGCGCACAGCGCCAGCCCGGCGGCGCGCCGTCCGCCCACCCGCTCGCCGAGCCAGGCGACGCCGAGCGCGGCGGCGAACAGCGGCACGGTGCCCGGCTGCAGCACCGCGCCGTGCGAGGCCGGCGCGAAGGCGAGCGCCGCGAAGGCGGTGAGGACGTAGGGGGCGCCCGCGGTCGCGACGAAGGCCGCGATCTGCCCGGGCCGCAACATCCTGCGGGTCCGCCACGCGACCGGCGCCAGCACCAGCCCGGAGACGCCGATGCGCAGCAGCGTCAGGTCGAACGGATCGATCCCGGAGAGCGCCGCGGCCCGGCCGGCGACGAAATAGCCGCCCCAGATGGCGACCGACAGCAGGGCGAGCGCGACGCCGAGGCCGGCGCGGGACGACCCCGCCGGCGCCGTCACGCCGGGATCGCCGGCGCCAGCCCGGGCAGCGCCGCGGCCAGCGCCGCGCGATCGGGCAGCGCCGCGGCCGCGCCCCGTCCCAGGCAGGCGAGGCCGCCGGCCACGCCCGCCCAGCGCAGGGCCGCGGGCAGCGCGTCGCCGTCGTCGAGGCGCGCGGCGAGGACCCCGACGAAGGCGTCGCCCGCGCCCACGGTATCCACGGGACGCACCGCGAGCGCCCCGATCCGCCAGCCCGTCGCGCCGGTGAAGGCGACGGCGCCCGCCGCCCCCAGCGTCACCACGCAGGTGCCGGCGAAGCGGCCGGCGAGGAAGCGGCCGGCGGCGACGGGGTCCGCCGCTGCCGTGGCGCCCGACGCGCGGGCGATGGCGCCCGCCTCGATCTCGTTGACGACGAGGACATCGACGGCGTCGAGCGCACCCTGCGGCAGCGCCGCCGCGGGGGCGGCATTGAGCACGACGCGGGCGCCGTGCCGGCGCGCCCGCCGTGCGAGCGCCACCGTCTCGGCGATCGGCACCTCGAGCTGCAGCACCACGGTCGTCGCCGGCGACAGGGCCGCGTCGGCGACCTGCGCCGCGCGTGCCGCGCGGTTGGCGCCGCTCGCCACCATGATCTGATTGCGGCCGTCGGCGTCGACGGCGATGGCGGCGCAGCCCGTCGGCAGGGTGCCGACCGCCACGCCGGACATGTCGACGCCGGCCGCGCGCATGGCCGCGCCGAGCAGGTCCGCGAACGGATCGGCGCCGACGCAGCCGTGCATCGCCACGCGGGCGCCCGCGCGTGCCGCCGCGACGGCCTGGTTGAGCCCCTTGCCTCCGGGTCCGGTGGTGCAGCCGTCGGAAAGAACCGTCTCGCCCGGGACCGGCAGCCGCGGCAGGGCGAAGGAGAGGTCGACGTTGAGCGAGCCGAAGACGCAGATCATGCCGCCGCGACGATACCTCACGCCGCGGCGGCGCGTCAGCAGCGCGGGGCGTCGTCCCCCGCGCTCAGTGGCTCATCAGCACCGGCACCGTCATGTGCGCCAGGAGGTGGCGGGTGACGCCGCCCAGCACCACCTCGCGCACGCGCGAATGCCCGTAGGCGCCCATGACGATCAGATCCGCGCTGAGATCGGCCGCGCGCGAGAGCAGCAGGTCGCCGACCGAGATGGATTCGGTGACGAACTGCGAAGCCTCGACCGCCAGCCCGCGGCGCGCGAGGTGAGTGGCGATGTCGGCACCGGGCATGGCGCCGCCGCCCGCCTCGGTGCGGTTCGGGTCGACGGCCAGCACGTTGATCCGCGCCTTCGGCTGGACGAGGGGCAGGACGTCGTGCACGGCACGCGCCGCCTCCCGGCTCGCGTTCCAGGCGATGAGGACGTTGCTGCCGACATCGTCGAACCGCCCGGCATAGGGCACCGCCAGGACGGGCCGGCCGCTGCCGAGCACGACCTCCTCCACCAGCCCGTCGTATGGCGTCGACTGGTCGGGATCGTCCTGGCCGACGATGTTGAGGTCGGCGTAGCGGCCGTGCAGGACGGCCGGACCGGGATCGACGGCCTCGACCGGCCGCCACTCCAGGGCGATGCCGGCGGCGTCCGCGAGCCGGCGCATGCGGCTCTCCGCGGCGCGCGCCCGCTCGAAGGCGGCCTCGCGCATGCCGTCGAGCACCGAGGCCGGCAGCTCGGCGGCGACGTAGCCCGGCAGCGGCGGCGCGCCGAACAGGTAGAGCGCGGCGAGATGGGCGCCGTGGCGGCGTGCGAGCGTCAGCGCGAGCGCCATCCGCGTCTCGGCGGACGGCCGATCATCCACGTGAACCAGGATATCCGCGATCGTCATGTTCCCGCCTCCATCACGCGGCCGACGCCGCAGTACCGGACCGAGATTGGCGACGCCGGTCGGGCATCGCCTTGACGTGGATCAAGCGACGGGAATCGCATCCCGGCGCGTCCGGCGACGAGCCTAAGCCGCGCGCGGCGCGGCGATCGGCCCTTCCGGGACGCGCCCTTCCTCGACGCCGTGGCAGGCGACCAGCGCGTCGTCGTGCGGCAGCGGGTTGGGGCGCTCGACCTTGCAGCGATCGTTGGCGAAGGGACAGCGAGGATGGAAGGCGCAGCCCGACGGCGGGTTGATCGGGCTCGGCACCTCGCCCGCGACCGGCATGCGCTGGCGCCCGGTCATGTCCATGTCCGGGATCGTATCGAGCAGCATCCGCGTGTAGGGGTGGCGCGGCCGGCGGAACAGCGCGCGGGCCGGCGCCACCTCGGCGAGGCGGCCGAGATACATGACGCCGACGCGGTCGGAGATATGATAGACGACCGCGAGGTTGTGCGAGATGAAGAGATAGGTCAGGCCGAGCTCGCGCTGCAGGTCCTTCATCAGGTTCAGGATCTGCGCCTGGACCGAGACGTCGAGCGCGGAGGTCGGCTCGTCGCACACCAGGAACTCGGGATTGCTGGCGAGCGCGCGGGCGATGGAGATGCGCTGGCGCTGGCCGCCGGAGAACTCGTGCGGATACTTGGTGCCGTCGGCCGGCGTCAGACGGACCTGGCGCAGCAGCTCGTCGACGCGGGCGTTGATCGCCCGGTCGCCCGAGAGCAGGCGGTAGGCGCGGATCGGCTCGGCGATGATCTCGCGCACCCGCCAGCGCGGATTGAGGCTGGCATACGGGTCCTGGAAGATCATCTGGATGCGCGAGCGGATCGGCGCCATGTCCTGGCGGCGGGTCATGCGGCCGAAGTCGTGGCCGTCGAACTCGATCGAGCCGCGCGTCGCGCGGTAGAGCCCGACCGCGAGCCGGGCCACCGTCGACTTGCCGCAGCCGGATTCGCCGACCAGCGAGAAGGTCTCGCCCTTGCCGATGGCGAAGTCGACGCCGTCGACCGCCCTCAGGATCTGGCGCGGCTTGCCCTCGAGCATGCGGTTGAGCAGCGGCGGCGAGACGTCGAAATAGCGGGCGAGGTCGACGACCTTGACCAGCGGCCCCTTGCCCGGCTTCGCCGGGGCGGCGTCACGCATGGCCGACTCCATCGGCGTATTTCCAGCACGCGGCCTCGTGGAAAGGCGCCACGGCCATGCGGTCCGGCCGCTCGACGCGGCAGCGGTCGAAGACATAGGGGCAGCGCGGGTTGAAGGCGCAGCCCGCGGGAATCTCGGTCAGCCGGGGCATCGACCCGTCGATCTGGGTCAGCCGCTCCGCGTCGTGCCCCATGCGCGGGATCGAGCCCATCAGGCCGACCGTGTAGGGATGCCTGGGGTTCTTGATGACGTCGCGCACCGGCCCGATCTCGGCGATGCGGCCGGCGTACATCACCGCGACCCGGTCGGCGGTCTCGGCGATGACGCCCATGTCGTGGGTGACCAGCATCACCGCCGTGCCGTGCTCGCGGCAGAGCCGCTTCAGCAGGGCGATGATCTGCGCCTGGATCGAGACGTCGAGGGCCGTCGTCGGCTCGTCGGCGACGATGAGGCGCGGGTTGGCGCACAGCGCCAGCGCGATCACCACGCGCTGGCGCATGCCGCCCGAGAACTGGTGCGGGTACTGGTCGATGCGCCGCTCGGGCGCCGGGATGCCGACCTCCTGCAGGAGCGCCAGGGCGCGGTCGCGCGCCGCCTTCTCGGAGATGTCGGAATGGGTCGTGATGGTCTCGACGAGCTGGCGGCCGACCGAATAGAGCGGGTTCAGGCTGGTCAGCGGGTCCTGGAAGATCGCGCCGATATGCTTGCCGCGGATCCGCCGCATCTCCTCGTAGGGCAGGTTGTCGATGCGCCGTCCGTCGAGCGAGATCGAGCCGCCGGCGATGCGGCCGGGCGGCTCCAGCAGGCCGATGATGGCCGACCCGGTCATCGACTTGCCGGCGCCGGATTCGCCGACCACGCCGAGCACCTCGCCCGGTGCGATGTCGAAGGAGACGTCGTCGACCGCCACCAGGGTGCCGCGGCGGCCGGGAAACTCGACCCTGAGGCCGTCGACCCGGAGAAGAGGCTCGTTCTGCATCGTCGCTCGTGGGGCCTGCATCAGCGGAGCTTGGGGTTGAGGGCGTCGCGCAGCCAGTCGCCGAGCAGGTTCACGGCCAGCACCAGGATCACCAGCATCACGCCGGGGAAGATCGTCATCCACCATTCCCCGGAGAACAGGAAGTTGTTGCCGACGCGGATCAGCGTGCCGAGCGAGGGCTGCGTGCCCGGCACGCCGACGCCGAGGAAGCTCAGCGTCGCCTCGGCGAGGATGGCGCCCGCCAGGCCCAGCGTGCCGATGACCAGCACCGGGCCCATCACGTTGGGCAGGACGTGGCGGATCATGATGGTCAGCGGGTGCAGCCCGATGATCCGCGCGGCCTGGACGTATTCCTTGTTCTTCTCGACCAGGGTCGAGCCGCGCACCGTGCGCGCGTAGGCGACCCAGTTGGAGATGCCGATCGAGAAGATGACGACGTAGAGCGCCAGGTCGTCGTGCATGTCGCGCGGGATGATGCCGCGCGCCACGCCGTCGATGAGCAGCGCGATCAGGATCGCCGGGAAGGAGAGCTTGACGTCGGCGACGCGCATGATGACGGCGTCGGTCGTGCCGCCGATGTAGCCGCTGACGAGGCCGAGGAAGACGCCGATCGTCATCGCGAAGAGGGTGGCGCAGAAGCCGACCAGCAGCGAGACGCGGGCGCCCAGCATGATCGTCGAGAAGACGTCGCGCCCCTGGTCGTCGGTGCCGAGCAGGTACTGCGGCTTGCCGCCCTCGATCCACACCGGCGGGGTGAAGGCGTCGAGCAGGTTCAGGCTGCGCACGTCGTAGGTGTTGTGCGGGACGATCCAGGGCGCCAGGACCGAGCAGATGACGATCACGAAGGTGACCGCGGCGGCGGCCATCGTCACCTTGGAGCGCCGGAAGCTGTAGAAGACGTCGCTGTCGACGAAGCGTCGGACAGCGCCGGGAACCGATGCGACGGCCATTCCTCAGCCCTCTCCGGTCAGCCGTGGCCGCTGGCGACGGCGCGGTCGGCGCGCAGGCGCGGGTCCACGAAGTAGTAGAGCAGGTCGACGACGAGGTTGATCGCCACGAAGAAGAAGGCGATCAGCACGAGATAGGACGACATCACCGGGACGTCGACGAACTGCACCGCCTGGAGGAAGAGCAGGCCCATGCCCGGCCACTGGAACACCGTCTCGGTGACGATCGCGAACGCGATCAGCGAGCCGATCTGCAGCCCGGTGATGGTGATGACCGGGACCAGCGTGTTGCGCAGCGCGTGGCCGAAATGGACGGCGCGGTTGGTGAGGCCGCGGGCGCGCGCGAACTTGATGTAGTCGGTGCGCAGCACCTCCATCATCTCGGCCCGCACCAGCCGCATGACCAATGTGAGCTGGAAGAGCGCCAGCGTGATCGCCGGCAGGATCAGCGCCTTGATGCCCGAGACGGTGAGGAAGCCGGTCGTCCACCAGCCGAGGTCGACGACGTCGCCGCGCCCGAACGAGGGCAGCCAGCCGAGATAGACCGCGAACACCAGGATGAGCAGGATGCCGATGAGGAAGGTCGGCAGCGAGATGCCGATCAGGGAAAGCGTAAGGAACACCTTGCTGAGCCAGCGGTCGCGGTGCAGCCCGGTGTAGACGCCGAGCGGCACGCCGACCAGCAGCGCCAGCCCGGCGGCGCAGAACACCAGCTCCAGCGTCGCCGGCAGGCGCTCGGCCAGCGCCCGGACCACCGGCATGCCCAGCCGGTAGGACATGCCGAACTGCCCCTGCAGCGCGTTGCCGAGATAGACCAGGAACTGGATGTAGAAGGGCTGGTCGAGGCCCAGGACATGGCGCAGATGCTCGCGCTCGGCTTCGGTCGCGTCCTGCCCGACCATGTTGTTGATGGGGTCGCCGAGGAAGTTGAACATGCTGAAGGCGACGAAGCCGACCGTCAGCATGACGATCAGCGATTGCAGCAGCCGTCGAATGACGAAGGCGATCATCGCGCCCCGCCGACGGCCCGCAGGCGGGGCATCGCTGCCCCTCGTACCGGCTTCACCATTCCCCTCGCTCTCCCCACGCGCTCGGCAGCGCTGCCCATTTATGCGGCATATCGCGGCGGCCCTCTACTAGGCAGGTCGCAAAACCGTCGTCAACGGCTTTCCGTCCGCCCGGCATCGCCCCACCCATGCACGACGCGGGCCGGATCCCCGAGGGATCCGGCCCGTCCCATCGCACCCGCGCGAGGGGTCACTTCATCTTCACGAACCGCACGACCACCGCGTCGTTGGGCGGCTGCGGCAGGACGGCGACGCTGTCGCGCACGCCCCAGGCGAGCGCCTGCTGGTGCAGCGGGATATGGCCGAAGTCCTCCTTGTGGAGCTTCATGGCCTCCCAGATCATCTTGTTGCGCTTCTCCTGGTCGCTCTCGGACTCGATCTGCCGGGTGAGCTCTTCGACCCGGGGATTGGTGTACTGGCCGCTGTTGTTGGAGCCCGCACCGGGTCCGGACTTCAGCGTGATGATGTTGTAGAGCATGTTGTGGGCGTCGTAGGTGCCCGGCGTCCAGCCCAGCATGTAGAAGCTGGTGTTCCAGTTCTGGCGCTGGCCGATCTTGTCGAAGTGCTTCGACTTGGTCTGGGCGTTGAGCTTCACCGTGACGCCGACCCGGGCCAGCATCGGCACCACCGCCTGGCAGATCGCCTCGTCGTTGACGTAGCGGTCGTTCGGGCAGTCCAGCGTCACCGTGAAGCCGCCGGGATAGCCGGCATCGGCCAGCAGCTTCTTGGCGCCGTCGGGATCGAACGGGTAGCGGTCGTTGAGGTCCTTCGCGAAGCCGTTGATGCCGGGCGCGATCATCAGCCCGGTCGGCGCCGAGGCGCCGCGCATGACCACCTTGTGGATCGCCTGGATGTCGATCGCCTTGTAGAAGGCCTCGCGCACCCGCTTGTCCTTGAACGGGTTCTTGCCCGAGCCCGGCATGTCGAGCAGCTCGGCGCGGTGCTGGTCCATGCCGAGGAAGATCGTGCGCAGCTCCGGCCCCTCCATGACGCGGATGCCGGCCGAGCGCTTGAGGCGCGGCACGTCCTGCAGCGGCACCGGGAACATCATGTCGATCTCGCCCGACAGCAGGGCGGCGACCCGGGTCGCGGCGTTGACGATCGGCCGGAACTCGACGCGCGTCAGGTTGTGCTCGACCTTGCCCCACCAGTCCGGGTTGGGCACCAGCACCGTGCGGGTGTCGGCGACGCGGTCGAGCAGCTTGAACGGCCCCGTGCCGTTGGCGTGGAGGTTGGCGTAGCTCTCGTTGCCGACGATGCCGCGCACCGGCGTCGGCGTCTTGTTCTTCTCCGACCAGGCCTGCGACATGATGAAGACCGCGGGAATGTTCTGCGGCAGGATCGGGTCGGGGACCCGCGTCACCAGGTCGACGGTGAGGGCGTCGATCTTCTTCACCTCGACCACGGAGGCGCTGTAGGTCCGGAGGTCGGACTGGTCGTGATTGTTGCGCTTGACGGAGAAGACGACATCGTCGGCGGTGAAGGGCGTGCCGTCATGGAACTTCACGCCCTGGCGCAGCTTGAAGCGCCACGTCGTCGGGCTCGTCTGGTTCCATTCGGTCGCCAGCGAGGGCCTGAGCTTGAGGTCGGGATCGCGGAAGATCAGCGCCTCGTAGATGTTGTTCTTCATTGCGTTGGTCGGACCCTCGTTGTTGAGGTGAGGGTCCAGCCCGTTGATGTCGCCCGAGGTCGAGAAGCGGAAGGTCTTGGCGTCGGCGGCACCGTACGCGGCGAAGGCCAGCGCGAGGGCCGTCGAGATCACCCAGCGTCGCATCGAAAGTCCCCTGCATCGTTGGTCTGCCCGGCGGTCTCCCGCACGGGACAGTTGGCGGCATTCTGCCTGCGCCGGGAGGAGCGCCACAAGGGATTCTCGCCCACGACGCGAAAGGCCCGGCCGTCGCCGGCCGGGCCCCCTCGGAGACGGCGTCCGCCCGCGGCTACTTCATCTTGACGTAGCGCAGCATGACGTAGTCGTTCGGCGACTGGGGCACGGAAGCGACCGTGTCGCGGGTCGCCCAGGCCAGCGGCGGCTGGTGCAGCGGGATGTGCCCGAAGTCCTCCTTGTGGATCTTCATCGCGTCGTAGATCAGCTTGTTGCGCTTCTCCTGATCGGTCTCGACACGGATCAGCTTGGTCAGCTCGTCGACCTTGGCGTTGGAGTAGCGTCCGCTGTTGTTCGAGCCGGCACCCGGCGTCGCGTTCACGGTCATGACGATGTTGTAGAGCATGTCGTAGGCGTCGTAGGTGCCCCAGCCCAGCATGTAGAAGCTGGTGTTGTTGCCCGACCGCGTGCCGATCTTGTCGAAGTGCTTGGACTTGGTCTGGGCGTTGAGCTTCACCGTGACGCCGACCCGGGCCAGCATCGGCACGATCGCCTGGCAGGTCGCCTCGTCGTTGACGTAGCGGTCGTTCGGGCAGTCCAGCGTCACCGTGAAGCCGCCGGGATAGCCGGCGTCGGCCAGGAGCTTCTTGGCGCCGTCGGGATCGAACGGGTAGCGGCTCTCCAGCTCCTTGGAGTAGCCAGTGGCGCCGCGGCCGACCATCTCGCCGGTCGGGATCGAGACGTTGCGCATGACCACGCGCTTGATCGCCTCGGCGTCGATCGCCTTGTAGAAGGCCTCGCGCACGCGCTTGTCCTTGAACGGGTTCTTGCCCGAGCCCGGCATGTCGAGCAGCTCGTCGCGCCACTGGTCCATGCCGAGGAAGACGACGCGCAGCTCCGGCCCCTGCAGCACCTTGACGCCGGCGGTCCGCTCCAGCCGCGGGATGTCCTGCAGCGGCACGGGGTACATCATGTCGACCTCGCCCGACAGCAGGGCGGCGACGCGGGTGGCGGCGTTGGCGATCGGCCGGAACTCGACGCGCGTCAGGTTGTGCTGCGGCTGCTTGTTCCACCAGTTCTCGTTGGGCACCAGGACGGTGCGCGTGTCGGGCACGCGGTCGAGCAGTTTGAACGGCCCGGTGCCGTTGACGTGGGTATTGGCGTAGCTCTCGTTGCCGACGATGCCGCGCACCGGGGTCGCGGTGTTGTTCTTCTCCGACCACGGCTTCGACATGATGAAGAGCGCGCTGAGATCCTGGTCGAGGATCGGATTCGGCCCCTCGGTGACCATGTCGATGGTCTTGTCGTCGACCTTGCGCACCTCCTTGATGGTGAGGGTCGCCGTGCGCATGCCCCCCTGCTCGTGCTGGTTGCGCTTGACCGAGAAGATCACGTCGTCGGCGGTGAAGGGCGTGCCGTCATGGAACTTGACGCCCTGGCGGAGCGTGAAGCGCCACGTCGTGGGATCGACCTGCCGCCACTCCGTCGCCAGCGCCGGCAGCAGCTTCAGCTGGTAGTCGCGGAAGATCAACGTCTCGTAAAGGTTGTTCTTCATCGCATTGGTCGGCGCCTCGTTGTTCACGTGCGGATCGAGGCCGTTGATGTCGCCCGACGACGAGAACCGGAAAGTCTTCGCCTCGGCCATCCCGTATGCGGCGAGCGCCACGGCGACGGCGGTTGCCGTCATGATCTTTCGCATGCCTGTCCCCTGAATTCGTTTCTGTGACGGACCCGAATGCTTCGGGCTCATTGATCGACGTTCGATAGTACAGGATCGGCGGCGGCGGTAAACCGCCGCGGGTCCCGGCCCTCACTTCATGCGGATGAAGCGCGGCATCGGACTGTCGTCCGGCGGTTGCGGGATGAATGCGACGCTGTCGCGCACCGCCCAGGCCAGCGCCTGCTGGTGGACGGGGATGTGGCTGAAGTCCTCCTTGGCGATCTTCATCGCGTCGTGGATGAGGCGCCTGCGCTTCTCCTGGTCCGGCTCGACGCCGATCTGGCGGATCAGCGCGTCGACCGCTTGATTGGAATAGCGCCCGTTGTTGGTGCCGCCGACGCCGGTCTTCTGGTCCTTCGTCATGACGAGGGCCACGAGCGCGTTGTGGGCGTCGTAGGTGCCGGGCGTCCAGCCGTGGAGGAAGAAGCTGGTGGCGTTGTTCTGGCGGATGCCGATCTTGTCGAAGTACTTGGACTTGGTCTGGATGTTGAGCTTCACCGTGACGCCGATCCGGCCCAGCATCGGCGCGATCGACTGGCAGATCGCCTCGTCGTTGACGTAGCGGTCGTTCGAGCAGTCGAGCGTCACCGTGAAGCCGCCGGGATAGCCCGCATCGGCCAGCAGCTTCCTCGCGCCCTCGGGATCGAAGGGGAATCGCTCGTTCAGCTCCTTGGAGAAGCCGTTGATGCCGGGCGCGATCAGCAGGCCGGTCGGCGTCGAGGCGCCGCGCATGACCACCTTGTGGATCGCCTGGATGTCGATCGCCTTGTAGAAGGCCTCGCGCACCCGCTTGTCCTTGAACGGGTTCTTGCCGGTGCCCGGCATGTCGAGCAGCTCGTCGCGCCACTGGTCCATGCCGAGATAGATCGTGCGCAGCTCCGGTCCCTCGAGCACCTTGATGCCGGACGTGCGCTTGAGGCGCGGGATGTCCTGGAGCGGCACCGGGTACATCATGTCGAGCTCGCCCGACAGCAGGGCGGCGACGCGCGTGGCGGCGTTGGCGATCGGCCGGAACTCGACGCGATCGAGATTGTGCTGCGGCTTGCCCCACCATTTCTCATTGCGCACCAGGACGGTGCGCGTATCGGGGACGCGGTCGATGAGGCGGAAGGGCCCGGTGCCGTTGGCGTGGAGGTTGGCGTAGCTCTCGTTGCCGACGATGCCGGTGACCGGCGCCATGGTGTTGTTCTTTTCCGCCCACGGCTTCGACATGATCCAGATGTAGCCGAGGCTGGACAGCAGGATCGGGTCCGGGACGGTGGTCTCGATCTCGATCGCCTCGGCGTCGACCTTGCGCACCTCCTTGATG
>JADZBA010000044.1 GCA_020852355.1 Alphaproteobacteria bacterium | reverse complement strand
GCAGGCGGTAGAGGCCGCGGTGCAGGGCCAGCGCGTGGAGGAGGACGTAGTCCCCGACCAGCCGTGCCAGCGCGGGATCAAGGAGACGGGCGACCGGCACATCGGCCGGAAGGCTCGCGTCGTGCAGCAACTGGTCGACGCCGGCGCCGAGGACCTGGATGAGCCGCAGGTGGCCGAAACGCGCGAGGGCCCCGTGAGGCGGCGCCCAGACGACGGCGGCCGTCACCCGTGCCGCGTCGGCGCTGTCGGGGTCGGTGACGACCTCCATGTCGGGCAGCGCGGCCTGCAGCCGGGCGGGCCAGGCGGGGTCGCTCCTGGGACTGAAGAAGAGGAGCTGGGGGCGGACCATGATGGGAGTTCCCGACTACGGCAGGGCCTGCTGCGAGCGCCGGACGGGCGGCGGACAGGAAACCGCGGGGCGTCCGAGCGTCGTGCGCGCCATGTCCCCCCGGGGCCCTTCGATCAGATCGTCAGGCGGAGCTGGTCGGCGGTATAGCGGAGATGGGCGAACATGGCGGCGTCCGCCTCCGTCTCGTCACCGCCCCGGATGGCGTCGAAGATGCGTCGGTGCTGGCCTTCCACGTCACGCATGATCTCGATCCCGCTGCGAAGCGAATTGCTCCGGGCGGCGGCGATGCTTCCCCGGATGGCGCCGCAGAGCATCCGCATGAGACCGGAAAGCTGCTCGTTGCCGGAGGCGTCGGCGATCGAGAGGTGGAAGGCGATGTCCGCCTCGACCCCGTCCGAACCCTTCTCGACGGCCTCCTCCAGGTCCGCCAGCGCGCAGCCCATCGCCGTCAGATGCTCGTGCCGGCGGTGCCGTGCCGCCAGGCGCGCGGCACCAAGCTCGAGGATCATGCGCAGCTGGTAGGTCTGGGCGAGCGACCGCGGATCGGTGAGGTCATGGGCAGCGAGCGAGAAAAGGCTCGACGCGCCCGTCTCCGACACGAAGACGCCGGCGCCCTGGTGCGACCGCACCAGCCCCTCGAAGCGCAACTGCGATATCGCCTCGCGCACGATCGGCCGCGAGACGTTGAAGGACGCTGCGAGCGACGCCTCGCTGGGCAGCTTCTGGGCGGGCTTGAACGCGCCCTCGGCGATCGTGCGCCGCAGGTATCGCGCGACCGTCTCGGCAAGGCCGGGGGCGCGGCGGAAGCTCGGCAACTGCGGCTCGGTCGGGTCGGGTGGCGGCATGCGCTTCCGCTCGGGTGCGAGGACGGGGGGCGTCGAGAGCCCCGACCGGCAGTCATATCGCCCGGGGTCACGGCGTTCAAGGCGGATCTGTCAACATGTCAGGCTGCCAGGTAACTTGGAAACCAAGCTACCAGCTTGACTCGGGATCCGTCCGGGCCCTAGGGTCCGGCAGACTGGCCGCGGTGGCCGGCACCTTGATTGGGGAACGTCATGTCGGTGAATCGACGCAGTTTCATGCAGTCGCTCGCAGCCTATGGCGGCATCGTCGGCGCCTCGACCAGCATCTTCGCCCTGCCGCCGGCCATGGCCGGCGCCGCCACCCCCGAGCGGCCGACCGGCCCCGTGCCGCCGGTGCAGCTTTTCACGCCCAACTGGCCCGACTATGTGGAGATCGGCCGTCTCGTGCCCGCCACCTGGAAGCAGCTTGGCATCGACGTCGAGGTCCGGCAGGGCACCACGCAGAGCCTGATGGCCGAGGTCATCGGCGAGCACCAGACGCCGCACGCGGTCGGCGTGTTCTGGGGCGGGGCCCCGGACCGGCTTGATCCCGACTTCTTCCTGACCGAGTTCTTCCACTCGCGCCGCGCCGTCAAGAAGGGCCTCAACTACGGCCACTACATCAATCCCGACTATGACGCGGTGGACGACGCCCAGCGCGCCGAGATGGACCCCGGGAAGCGGCGCGATCTCGTCTGGAAGGCGCAGGAGATCCTTGCCGCCGACAACCCGATCGCGGTGCTCTGCTACGCCAACCTCACCCAGGGCTACAACAAGACGCGGCTCGAGGGCGTCGTCCCGACCCTCGGCTCCGGGATCGGCATGGCCTATATCCCGTGGAGCTACTACCGGATGAAGCCGCTGACCGACCGGCGCCTCATCCGGGTCGCGACCTTCAACGACATCGTGACGCTGAACCCCTTTGCCACGCCCGAGATCTTCAACGCCACCATCCTGCGCTGGATGTACCCGACCTTTGTCACCCGCGGGCCGAACGGCGAGGTCGAGCCGTGGGCGGCCGAGAAATGGGAGATCCCCGACGCGACGACGGTCGAGGTCACGCTGCGCGCGGGCCTTGCCTTCCACGACGGCCGACCGGTCAGCGCCCGCGATGTCAAGTTCACCTTCGACTTCATCGCCGAGCACAAGTTTCCCGCACTGGCCCGGGTCACCGACACGGTCGCCGGCGTCGAGCAGCTGTCCGACCGCGTCGTGCGCTTCACCCTGAAGCAGCCGGTGGCGTCCTTCGTGCCGAACGTGCTGGGCTTCTGCTTCATCGCGCCCGAACACATCTGGAAGGACGTGCCGGGCCGCGACGGCATCGCCTCGCCCGCCGACTGGCCGAACCCCGCGCCGGTCGGCTACGGGGGCTTCCGCTTCCGGGAGTGGCGCAAGGGCGAGTATCTGCACTACGAGGCGAACAAGGATTTCTTCCTTCCGCCGCAGATCGACGGCACGATCTGGATGGTCGTGCCCAACATCGAGAACCAGCTTGCCATGCTCGAGAGCGGCGACGCCGACATCCTCGGCTGGCCGATCGACGCCCAGCAGGCCAAGCGCGTCAACGAGCACCCCGATCTCGAGGCCGTCTCGACCCCGAGCCACGGCATGCACGAGATCCGCTTCAACATGGAGATGGCGCCGGTCAGCGATCCCGTCTTCAGGCTGGCGCTGCAATACGCGACCAACCGCAGGGAAATCATCGACGTGGTCTTCGGCGGGCTGGCAACGGCGGCCCTGAACAGCGTGATCACGCCGGCCAACGCCTTCTGGGCCAACCCGAACCTGCCCAACGTCGAGTTCTCGGTCGAGACGGGCAGGCAGGTCCTCGCCGACGCCGGCTACACCTGGGACGCGGACGGAAAGCTCCACTACCCGTCCGCCTGACGATGCCGGGCGCCGTCCTGCTGCGCGGGGTGCTGTCGCGCCTTGCGCAGTCGCTGGTGACGATCTGGGTGCTGGTCACGCTCATCTGGGTCATGTTCCGGGTGCTGCCCGGCGATCCGACCACGGCGCTCCTCGGCACCGGGCAACTGCCGCCCGAGGCGATCGAGAGGCTGCGCGAGGCCTGGGCGCTGAACGATCCCTGGGCCGAGCAGTATCTGCGCTACATGGCCAATCTCGCCTCCGGCGAGTTCGGCCTGTCCTTCGTCTACCGCGAGCCGGCGCTTGCCATCATGGCGCCCGCACTGGCCAACACCCTCCTCCTGATGGCGCCGGCGGTCATGATCTCGATCGTGGCCGGCGTGCTTCTGGGCGCCCGTCTCGGCTGGCACCGCGGCGCCTGGACCGAGGCCGGCGGCAACCTTCTCGTGCTCGTGCTGCGCTCGCTGCCGGCGTTCTGGATCGGCATCGTGATCCTCATGGTATTCAGCTACTGGCTGGGCTGGTTTCCGATCGGCGGCATCCGGACGCCGGCCTTCTTCCCCGAGACGGCGCTCGAGCGGGTTCCGGGCTTCGATGTCGCCCGGCACCTCGTGCTGCCGGTCGCCGCGGCCGTGCTCTACTTCCTTGCCGACCCGCTGATGATCATGCGCACGGCGATGCTCGAGGCGCGCACCGAGGATTTCGTGCACTATGCCCGCGCGCGCGGCCTGACCGAAGGCGACGTCATGCGGCTCGCCCGGCGCAACGCCATGCTGCCGGTCATCACCTATGTCGGCATCATGATCAGCTTCGCCTTCGGCGGGCAGGTGCTGCTCGAGGTCGTCTTCTCCTGGCCCGGCATGGGCCGGCTGATGGTGGCCTCCGTCCTCCAGCGCGACTATCCGGTGGCGCAGGCCGCCTTTCTCCTGATGGCGGTGATGGTCGTCCTGGTGAACCTCACCGTCGATCTCGCCTACCGCTTCGTCGATCCGCGGATCCGCGATGTCTAGGGGTGGCGTC
>JADZBA010000043.1 GCA_020852355.1 Alphaproteobacteria bacterium | reverse complement strand
TGACGCGCCGTCATGGAGCGTTTCAGGCCGTGGAACGCCCGGTGGTCGCCCACCCAAACCGACTGGATCCTGCCGTTCCGCGCCGCCCTGCTGGGGGGCGTCCATGTCGTCGAGGCGCCCATCCGCGGTTGCCGGACCCGGCGTGAGCAGATGCCGGCGAGCAAGATGATCCGGCTCGCGGCGCTCCTCGCCGAATTGCGCGGCCCCGTCGACCGCGCGGGGCCGCTTCAGGCGCATCCGGGCGGAACTGTTCGTCCATCCCGGCCGGTTCGGAGGGAGCGGGGCGCCGGTGCGCAACGATCCGCGCACGGACGGCATGCTCGCCGACCGGGAACCGCGACCGACGGAAGCGGCGGAGTAGCTCGATGCTGGTCTGCGTCACCGGTCACGAAGGCTATGTCGGGGCCGTCCTGGTGCCCCGGCTGCGCGCCCGCGGCCACCGTGTCCGCGGCATCGATACCGGCCTGTTCGCCGGTTGTGCGGTGGCGCCGGTGGTGCCCGTGGACGAGGTGCTGCGCCGCGACGTCCGCGACCTCGCTGCGTCGGATCTCGCCGGCTGCGAGGCCGTCGTGCATCTGGCTGCCCTCAGCAACGATCCGCTCGGCGCGCTCGACCCGGCGCTGACGCTCGACATCAACGGCCGGGCGGCGACGGCGACGGCGCGGCTGGCGCGGCAGGCGGGTGTCCGCCGCTTCGTGCTGGCGTCGACCTGCAGCGTCTATGGCGCCGCCGGGGAGGACGCGGTCGACGAATCCGCGCCCTTGCGGCCGCTGACCGCCTACGCCGCCTCCAAGATCGAGGCGGAGCGGGGCATTGCCACCCTCGCCGACGGCGGCTTCGCGCCGGCCATCCTGCGCTTCGCCACCGCCTATGGCTGGTCGCCGATGCTGCGCCTCGATCTCGTGGCGAACAATCTCGTGGCCCACGCCATCGCCGACGGCCGGGTGTTGCTGAAGAGCGACGGGCGGCAGTGGCGCCCGCTGGTCCATGTCGAGGACATGGCGCGCGCCATCATCCACGTGCTCGAAGCGCCGCTGGGCGCGGTTCACGGCCTCGTGGTCAATGTCGGCGACGACGCGGCGACCATACGCATCGGCGCGCTCGCCGGGATCGTCGCCGCCGCGGTGCCGGGCGCGCGGATCGAGACGGCTCCCGGGGCCGGGCCCGACCCGCGCAGCTATCGCGTCGGCTTCGCGGCGCTGGCGGCGCGCCTGCCGGGTCTCCGGCTGCGCTGGGACGTCGCCGACGGCCTCGCCGATCTCCGCGCTCGGCTGGCGCCACTCGCGGTCGGCGACGTGGAGGGGCCGGGGCTCAACCGCCTGCCGTGGCTGCGCCGGATGATGGACGCGGGCGTCGTCGGGCCGGACCTGCGGCCCGCGGTTCAGCCGGCCCGCGCGGCGGCGATCGCCCTGACGTAGGCGGCCACACCGGCGCCGGGGCCGTCCGGGTGGTCCCACACGCCGGTGACGACGGCGAGGAAGTCGGCACCGGCCCTGACCAGCGGCGCGCAGTTCTCGGGCTTGATGCCGCCGATGGCGACGCACGGCACCGTCGTCGCCTGGGTCCAGGCCTCCAGCAGCTCCGGCGTCGGGCGATAGCGCGAGGGCTTGGTCTGGGTCGGGTAGAAGGCGCCGAAGGCGACGTAGTCCGCGCCCGCCTCCGCCGCCTCCATGGCGAGATGCCGGGAATCGTGGCAGGTGACGCCGACGATCGCGTCGGGTCCCACCAGGCGCCGCGCCTCGGCGTAGGGCGTGTCCTGCTGGCCGACATGGGTGCCGTCGCAGCCCATGGCGGCGGCGAGGTCGGGCCGGTCGTTCACGAGGAAGGCGACGTCGCGCGCGTGCGCGACCGGCATCAGCCGCTCGATCGCCCGGCGGAACGCGTCGTCGTCGAGGTCCTTCAGGCGGAGCTGCACGCAGGCGACGTCGCCGCCGTCGAGCGCGGCCGCCAGGACGTCGACGAAGGCGTCGGGGTCGAGGGCCGCCGGCGTGATCAGGTAGAGCCGGCAGCCCCCGTCGGTGTCCATCCGCCTCACGCCTTGCCCTGGTAGATCTTGATGATCTGGTCGAGCATCGCCAGCGCGTCGGCCTTCGGCCGCTGGAAGGTGTTGCGGCCGATGATCGAGCCGTTGCCGCCGCCGTCGCGGATGGCGCGCGCCTCGTTGTAGACGCCCTCCAGGTCCTTCGCCTCGCCGCCGGAGAAGACGACGATGCGGCGTCCGGCGAAGCAGGACTGCACGACGTGCCTGATGCGCGCCGCCGCCGTCGCGACGTCGATCTTCTGCGCCTCGTAGACCTTCTTGGCGGCGTCCAGGCCGAGCGCGGCGGTCGGCGGCTTCACCTTGATGATGTGCGCCCCCAGCAGCGCCGCCATGTGGGCGGCGTAGGCGCAGATGTCGATCGCCGTCTCGGCCTCCTTGGTCAGCTCGCCGCCGCGCGGATAGGACCAGACGACCACGGCCAGGCCGTGCGCCCGGGCCTCCTCGGCCATCGCGCCGATCTCCTCCATCATGCCGTAGGCGTTGTCGGAGCCGGGATAGATGGTGAAGCCGATCGCCGAGCAGCCCAGGCGCAGCGCGTCGCGCACCGAGGCGGTGACGGCCTGCGTCGGGCCCGCCTTGTCGCGGGCCAGGCTGTTGGCGCTGTTGACCTTGAGGATCAGCGGGATGGCGCCGGCGAAGGTGTCGGCGCCCGCCTCGATCATGCCGAGCGGCGCCGCGTAGGCCGACAGGCCCGCCTCGATCGCCAGCGAGAAATGGTAGTGCGGGTCGTAGGCGTCGGGGTTGGGGGCGAAGCTGCGCGCCGGTCCGTGCTCGAAGCCCTGGTCGACCGGCAGGATCACGAGCTTGCCGGTGCCGCCGAGGCGGCCCTGCATGAGGATGCGGGCGAGGTTCGCCTTGGTGCCCGGGTTGTCGCTCTCGTACCCGTCGAGGATGCGCTTGACCTTCTGCGTCGCCTTCATCGACTTCTCCCTGAATCGGCGGCCGTTCGCCTGCTTAGGCCGGGCCGGTGGATTGCGCAACGCCGCCCGCCAGCCAGTCGCGGCAGAGGGCGGCGGGATCGCGGGCGCCGGCCAGGGCCGGCGCCGATGGTCGTTCCGGCAGGAGCCGGCGGCCGCCGGCGGCGGCGATCGCCGCCAGCTTCGCCGCCACGTCGGCGGCTCCCTTGAAGATCGCGACGTCGACGCCGGCGCGCAGCGCCAGGAGCACGTGCCCCTCGGCGTCCTCGCAGTCGATCGCGCCGGTGACGGCCGCCTCCGGCTCCGCCCGCCGCGCCGCCGCGACCATCGCCTGGAACATCAGCGGTCCCATCGCGGCCGCCGCTCCGCGCGGGCTCAGCAGCAGCACGGGCACCCCCAGCATTCGCGCCTGGGCGGCGGCGAGGCGCGCTTCGGCGGCCGTGCGGATCTCGACGGCCCTGGCGGTCAGGCCAGCTTGCCCATCGCCGCCGCCGTGTCGAGCATGCGGTTCGAGAAGCCCCATTCGTTGTCGTACCAGGACAGCACCCGGGCCAGCCGCTTGTCGATCACCGCGGTCTGGGCGACGTCGAAGGTCGAGCTCGCCGGCGCGTGGTTGAAGTCGATCGAGACGAGCGGCGCGTCGTTGATGGCGAGGATGCCCTTGAAGCGGTCGCTCGCGGCGGCGTCCGCCATCGCCTTGTTGATCTCCGCGACCGAGGTGTCGCGCGCGGCGGTGAAGGTGAGGTCGATCAGCGAGACGTTCGGCGTCGGCACGCGGATGGCCGTCCCGTCGAGCTTGCCCTTGAGCTCCGGCAGCACCAGCCCGACCGCCCGCGCGGCCCCCGTCGAGGTCGGGATCATGGAGAGGGCGGCGGCCCGCGCGCGATGCAGGTCCTTGTGCATCGTGTCGTGCACCGGCTGGTCGCCCGTGTAGGAGTGCACGGTCGTCATGAAGCCGTTGACGATGCCGATCGACTTGTGGAGCACGTAGGCGACCGGCGCCAGGCAGTTGGTCGTGCACGAGGCGTTGGAGACGACCGTGTGGTCCTTCGTCAGCTTGTCGTGGTTGACGCCGTAGACGACCGTCAGGTCGACCCCGTCGGCCGGTGCCGACACCAGCACCTTCCGGGCACCCGCCTCGATATGCTTCGCGGCGGCGTCGCGCTTGGTGAAGATGCCCGTGCATTCCAGCGCGATGTCGACGCCGAGCTCCTTCCACGGCAGCTTCGCCGGGTCGCGCTCGGCGGTCACCTTGATGGGGCCGGTGCCGACGTCCATGGTGCCCTCGCCGGTCTTCACCGCCAGCGGGAAGCGGCCGTGCACGCTGTCGTAGCGCAGCAGGTGGGCGTTGGTCTCGACCGGGCCGAGGTCGTTGATGCCGACGACGTGCAGGTCCTTGCGCCCGCTCTCGGCGAGCGCGCGCATGACGAGGCGACCGATGCGGCCGAAGCCGTTGATGGCGAGGCGGATGGCCATGGGGGTCCTCCAGGCGGGGGTGGGGAAGGCCCGTGGGGGCTCGTGGACGGGAGACCAGTGTAGCGGGCGCGACGACCGACTCAACAAACGGTGCGGCTTACGACAAATTCCGCGCTGCCGCGGCCACCGCCTCGGCGGTGATCCCGAAATGGCGGTAGAGGTCGCCGGCCGGGGCGGAGGCGCCGAACGAGGACATGCCGACGAAGGCGCCGCGGTCGCCCGTCCAGCGCTCCCAGCCGAAGCCGACCGCGGCCTCGACGGCGACCCGCGGCGCCGTGCCGAGCACGGCGGCGCGGTAGGCCGCGTCCTGGGCGGCGAACAGCTCCCAGCAGGGCATGGAGACGACAGCGGCGGCGATGCCGTCCTCGGCCAGCAGGGCGCGCGCCGCCATCGCGAGGCCGACCTCGGAGCCGGTGGCGAGCAGCGTCGCCCGGCGCGGGCCGTCGGCCTCCGCCAGGACGTAGGCGCCGCGGGCGGACCGGTTCTCGGCCGCGTCGGTGCGCAGCGCCGGCACGGTCTGCCGGGTCAGCGCCAGGATCGACGGCGTGCGGCGGGCGGCGAGCGCCAGCTCCCAGCATTCGGCGGTCTCCACGGCGTCGGCCGGGCGGAAGACGTTGAGGTTGGGGATGGCGCGCAGCGCCGCGAGCTGCTCGACCGGCTGGTGCGTCGGCCCGTCCTCGCCGAGCCCGATCGAATCGTGGGTCATGACGTAGACGACGCGCAGGCCCATCAGCGCCGACAGGCGGATCGCCGGCCGGGCGTAGTCGGTGAAGACCAGGAAGGTGCCGCCGTAGGGCACGACGCCGCCATGCAGCGCCAGGCCGTTCATCGCCGCGGCCATGGCGTGCTCGCGCACGCCGTAGTGCAGGTAGGTGCCGCCGTAGTTCGCCGCGTCGAGGACCGCTTGCGCCTTGGTCCGCGTGTTGTTCGAGGGCGTCAGGTCGGCCGAGCCGCCGAGCAACTCGGGCATCGCCTTGGTCAGCACCTCCAGCATGGCGCCCGAGGCCTGGCGGGTGGCGACCTTCGGCGGCGTCGCCAGCAAATCCGCCTTGTATTCGGCGACGGCGGCCGCCAGCGCCGCCGGCGGCAGGCCGGCGACGCGGCGGTCGAACTCCTGCCGGTTCGCCGCGACGGCATGGCGCCGGCGCCATGCCGTCGCCTTGGCCGCGGCGCGGACGCCGGCGGCCCGCCAGGCGGCCAGGATGGCGTCGGGCACCTCGAAGGCCGGGTGCGGCCAGCCGAGCTTGTCGCGCGCGCCGGCGATCTCGGAGGCACCCAGCGGGCTGCCGTGGGCGGCGGCGGTGCCGGCCTTGGTCGGCGCGCCGTAGGCGATGGTGGTGCGGCAGGCGATCAGCGACGGCGCCGGCGCGGCGCGCGCGTGCGCGATGGCGGCGGCGACCGCCTCGGGATCGTGGCCGTCGACCGCCTGCACGTCCCAGCCGCACGCCCGGAAGCGTGCGCCCTGGTCGTCGGAGACCGAGAGGCCGGTGGCGCCGTCGATCGAGATGGAATTGTCGTCGAACAGCACGATCAGCCGGCCGAGCCGCAGGTGCCCGGCCAGCGAGATCGCCTCGTGGCTGATCCCCTCCATCAGGCAGCCGTCGCCGGCGATCACGTAGGTGAAGTGGTCGACCAGCTCGTCACCGAACGCGGCGTTGAGATGGCGCTCCGCGATCGCCATGCCGACCGCGTTGCCGAGCCCCTGGCCGAGCGGGCCGGTGGTCGTCTCGATGCCCTGGGCGTGGCCGTGCTCGGGGTGGCCCGGGGTGCGGCTGCCGAGCTGGCGGAAGCGCTTCAGCTCGTCCAGCGTCAT
>JADZBA010000042.1 GCA_020852355.1 Alphaproteobacteria bacterium | reverse complement strand
GGGGATGACGCGCCCGGGGGGACGTGACAGGCTGACGCCATGTGCGGCCGCTACGTCCACACCAGCAACGTCGAGGCCATCGCCCGGCTCTTCGGCATTACCGGCCCACTGCCCAATACGGCCGCGCACTACAACGCCGCGCCCGGGCAGGACCTGCCGGTCGTGCGCCGCCATCCCGACACCGGCGAGCGCCGCCTCGACGCCCTGCACTGGGGGCTCGTGCCGAGCTGGGCCAAGGACCGCAAGATCGCCTGGAAGCTGATCAACGCCCGGGCCGAGACGATCGACACCACGGGCGCTTTCCGGTCGGCCTTCCGGCTCCGGCGCTGCCTCGTGCCCGCCGACGGCTTCTACGAGTGGGAGAAGCGCGGCACGAAGCGCCAGCCCTGGGTCTTCACGATGGCCGACCGCACGCCCTTCGCGCTGGCCGGCCTGTGGGAGGGCTGGCGGCCCGAGGGCAGCGAGGAATGGCTGCGCAGCTTCACCGTCGTGACGACCGCCGCGAATCCGCTGGTCGCGCCCATCCACGACCGCATGCCGGCGATCCTCCCGCCGGCGGCATGGGCCTCCTGGCTCGGCGAGGAGCCGTGCGCGCCGGCGGCGCTGAAGGCGTTGCTGCAGCCTTTCCCGGCCGCGGCGATGACGACGTGGCCGGTCTCCCCGCGGATGAACAGCGGCAAGGTCGACGAGCCCTCGGTGCTGGATCCGGTCACGCCGGACGACGTCGTCGCCTGACGGCGCGCCCCGCCGGAAGGCCGCTCACGCCACTGTGAAGGCCCCCGCTTCACCGTGGCCGGAAAACCGTAGTACGGTGTCCCGTCGCCTCGTCGCAGAGGTAGGACATGGATCTCCTCAGCACATTGGACGTGGCGGGGGCCATCGTGTTCGGCGCCGCCGTCATCGTCGCGATGGTCTTCTTCCGCTAGAGAGCGTACCGGCGCAGGAAGGGGTGGGCCGCGACGGCCTCCCCGACCTGCCGGAGCTGCGCATCGCTCCACGCGACGGCCGATCGTGTCCGCCGCGGCGCGGGTGCCACGATGGCCGCGCAGGCATCGAGATATACGGCCGGCGCATCGACCCCGATGAAGCGGCAGAGCCCGCCCAGCACGCGACGCGGATCGTCGACGAGGTCCTCGTGCCAGATCGTGGTCGCACGCCCGGGGCCCAGCCGCCGGAGCAGATCCGCGTTCCGGTCGGCCAGCCACCGATGGATGGCGATTGCGCCCGCGATCCGGTCGACGCCCTCGGGCATGCGGTCGCGCTGCGCCATGCTCGCGATGTTGTCGAGCGGGTGGCGGACGACGTGGACGAACCGCACCGGCATGGCGAGGAACGCCAGGAAATCGTCGAGCTCCGATTCGCGCGTCGCGAGATAGCGCGTGGCGGCGCCGCCCATCTTGTCGCCGATCGCCGACAGCCGGTCCCAGCGACCCTGGGCACCCCCGGGCACATGATAGGCGTAGGCGCCGGCCCGCCTGCCGAGCCGCGCCATGCGCCGCGAATTCTCGGCCAGCAGCACCATGATCTCCGCGCGCGTCAGGCCGCCCCGGCGGAAGCGCAGGACGTCGAGCTCATGGGCGATCGCCATTTCCGGATGGGCGTCCAGCAGGGCGCCGACGATGCTGTGGCCCGAGCGTGGATAGCCGATGAACATGACGAAGGTGCCGACCGACGCGAGGTCGGGGAAGCACGGCGCGGCCGCCCGCGCCCAGTCGACGAGCCGGCCCACCTCGGCCCGGTCGATGCCGAAGCGCCGCTCGCGCCGCCCGGTGCGCTCGGCCAGCGTCTCGTCGGAGATCGGGAACGGCGGGGGTCGCACGGCCGGGGCAGAGCTCCCGCCTATGGCTGTGGACGGCGCGGCGGCGGCCTGACCGGGGCGGGCGCCGGCTTCTTCGCCCACATGCCGCGCCCCGCCGATTTCGCCGCCGCCTCGTCGATGACGTAGATCTCGCCATAGCGCGGCAGCGCGCGAGCCCAGCCCCGGCGCACCATCTCGCGGCCGAGGTCGAGGTCGCCGACGAAGCACACGCCGATCCAGCTCGGCTTCGCGCCGGCGCCGACGCGGTCCAGCTCGACCAGCTCGCAGCGCACCGACTCGCGCCCGACGACCCGGCGCAGCTCGATCAGGGCACGCCTGCCGCTGGCGGCGCGCGGGTCGGGAGCCTCGATCGCCTGCAGGCGGACGCGGCGCTCGCCGACCATCAGCGTCTGCCCGTCGACCACCACCGCGGGCCCGGCCACCATGTCGGCCGAGCGCGGCGCCGGCGCCGCCTGCACCTCGACCGCAGGGGCGGGCGGCGCCGGATCGGCGGTGCCGGCGCAGGCCGACAGGAGGAGCACGAGCAGCGCGCCGGCCGGAAAGGCGGGCGGGCCGAAGCGGCGCGGAGCGCGGCTCACCGGCGGGCGCTCAGCGGGCGGGCAGCGCCGCGAGGCAGACCAGCTCGACCAGGTCGGCGCCGTCCAGCGCCGTCTCGATGGTCATGCGGCGCGGCGGGTCGCCGGCGGCCACCCATTCCGTCCACAGCGCGTCCATGACCGGCTTCAGCTTCATGTCGACCAGGTAGACGTCGACCGTCAGCACGCGGGTCCTGTCGGTGCCGGCGCGCACCAGCTCGGCGTCGAGGCCGGCGAGCGCGTCGCGCATCTGCACGGCGAAGTCCGGCCTCTTGTCGTTCGCCGTCGCCAGCGTCCACACCAGCCCGCCATGGATCACCGTGCGGCTGCGGTTGGGATAGCGGCCGCCGAGGCGGACGATGTCGGGATGTGGCATGTGGGCTCCGGCGGCGGGTGGCAGGCGATCCTAGCAGGGGGGCACCGGGCCGACGATGGGCGATCAGGCGAGAAGCGGCGCCACGGCGGCGAGCGGGGCAGGCGCATCGGACAGCAGCAGCGCGGCGATCGCCGCCTCGCGCGGGGCGTCGTCCGTCCCCAGCGGGTCGCGCGGCAGCAGCCGGTGATCGAGCGCCAGGCGCGCCAGCAGCAGGCGCCGCGCATCGCCGTCGCGGGCCGCCAGCCGGACGCCCTCCTCGGCCATGAACGCCGCCGCGGCGACGTAGTAGAGGGCGGTCGCCGCCTGGCGGGCACGCCGCTCGTCGCCCGCCGCGGCGGCGTCCGCGACGAAGGCCGCCGTGCGGTCGAGCATGGCGGCGAGCGGGTCGGCGAGTGCGGCGGGCACCGCGGCGAGGCGGCCGCCGAGATCGTCGGCCAGCGCCGCCGCGGCGTCGGCGCGGCGGGCGGCGCGCAGCACGTCGAGGGCCACGACGTTGCTCGTGCCCTCCCAGATCGAGCCGAGATGGGCGTCGCGCACCAGTCGCGGCTCCGGCCATTCCTCGACATAGCCGCAGCCGCCGCGCACCTCCATGGCGTCGCCGGTGACGCGCCGCGCGTCGCGGGTCGCGCGGAACTTCAGCCGCGGGGTCAGGATGCGCAGCTGGCGCTGCGCCGCATCGTCGCCGGCGTCGGCCGCCTGGAGCGCCGCCGCGGTCGCGAAGGCGACGCTGCGCGCCGCCTCGGCCGGCAGCAGCATCTTGACGAGCTGGCGGCGCATCAGCGGCAGCTCGACGAGCGGCCGGCCGAAGGCGACGCGGTGCCGCGCGACGTGCAGCGCCTCGGTCAGGGCGCGGCGCATCAGGCCGGCGGCGCGCACGCCGTTCGACAGGCGCGACAGGTTGATCATGTCGGCCATCTGCACGAAGCCGCGCCCGGCGTCGCCGACGAGGTGCGCCTCCGCCCCCTCCAGGCGGATCTCGCCCGACGCCATGTCGCGGGTGCCGAGCTTGTCCTTGAGCCGCACGATCCGGTAGCGGTTGGGCGTGCCGTCGGCCGCGGTGCGCGGCATCAGGAACAGCGCCAGGCCCTTGATGCCGGGCTCCGCCCCTTCCGGCCGGGCGAGGACCAGGGCGAGGCCGGCGTCGGCGTTGGAGCAGAACCACTTGTCGCCCCACAGGCGCCACGCCGCGCCGTCGCGCCGCGCCACCGTGCGGATGCGCCCGACGTCCGACCCGCCCTCCTGCTCGGTGATGAACATCGCCCCCTGGGTCAGCGCGTCGAGGTCGGTCGCGACCAGGCCGGGCAGATAGCGCGCCGCGAGATCGGCGTCGCCGTGGCGGGTGAGCGTCGCCGCCAGGGCGTCGGTCATGCTGACGGGGCAGCACAGCCCGAACTCCGCCTGCACGAAGAGAAAGGTCAGCGCGTACTTGGCGGCGGGCGGCAGCGGCGCCGGCCAGCCGAGCACGCCGGCGCGATGGCTCATCGCCGCCAGGCCCAGCTCGCCGAAGGCGATGGCTTCCATCCGGCGGTAGGCGGGGTGCTGCTCGATGCGCTGGCGGTCGGTGCCGGCGCGGTCGCGCTGGTGGAGGACGGGCGGGTTGCGGTCGGCCGTCGCGGCGAGCGCGTCGAGCGCGTCGCCGGCGAGCGCGCCCAGCCGGTCGAGATGGGGCTCGAGATGGGCGTAGAGGTCGGCGGGAAGGTGCAGCCGCAGCAGCGGGGCGAAGGCCGGGTCGGCACGCCACAGGTTGGTGCCCTTCGCGTCGGGCACCGTCGCCGGCGGCACCGCCGGGCGCGCCGGGGCGCTCATTCGTTGGACGCGCGCTCGAGCGCGCCCTGGTAGGCGAACAGGCCGGCCTGGCCGCCCGTGTGCAGGAAGACGACGTTCTCGTCCCCGCGGAAGCGTCCCTTGCGCACGAGGTCGATCAGCCCGTCCATCCCCTTGCCGGAATAGACCGGGTCGAGAAGGATGCCTTCCTCGCGCGCCAGCAGCTTGAGCGCGGCCAGCATCCCCGCGGTCGGCACGCCGTAGCCGGCGCCGACATAGTCGGAGTTGGCGACCACGGCGGCGCGCGCGACGGCGCCCTTCACGCCCAGCAGCTCGGCGGTCTCCTCCGCCAGCGCATGCACCATCGCCTCCTGCTTCTCGCGCGGCTGGCGCACCGTGATGCCGAGCACGGGGATGCCGGCGCGCAGCCCTTCGAGGCCGGCGAGGATGCCGGCCTGCGTGCCGGAGCTGCCGGTCGCATGCACGAGATGGTCGATGCGCAGGCCCATCTCGGTCGCCTGCGCCAGCAGCTCGACCGCGAAGTTGGCGTAGCCCAGCGCGCCGACCGGGTTGGAGCCGCCGCCGGGAATGACGTAGGGCCTGCCGCCCCGCGCCTTGACGGCCGCCGCCGTGTCCTTCAGCGCCTGGGCGATGTCGGTCCCCGGCGGGAACTCGTGCAGGCGCGCGCCGTAGAGCCGGTCGAGCAGGACGTTGCCCGAGCTGCGGTAGGCGGCGTCGGTGTCGGCGATGCGGTTCTCCAGCACGAGGTCGCAGGCGAAGCCGTAGCGGGCGGCGGCCGCGGCAGTCTGTCGCGCATGGTTCGACTGCACCGCGCCGACCGTCAGCAGCGTGTCGGCGCCCTGGGCCTTCGCGTCGGCCAGCAGGAACTCCAACTTGCGCGTCTTGTTGCCGCCCAGGCCGAGGCCGGTGCAGTCGTCGCGCTTGATCCAGAGGGTCGGGCCGCCGAGGGCGGCCGTCAGGCGGTCGAGCCGCTCCAGCGGGGTCGGGAGATGGGCGAAGCGCAGGCGGGGAAAGCGGGCGATCTGCATGGGCGGTGCGGTCCGGCGCTTGATCGGCGGGAGCGCGACCTTAGCTCAGGCGGGTGATGCGACGACAGACGTTCCCGCGCGCGGCGCGGTCGGCTATCCTCGCCGGCGTCGCGAGGAGGAGTGCATGAGGTTCCGCCGCTCCGGCGGTCGGCTGGCCATTGCCGCATGGGCGGTTCTGGCGCTCGCAGCGGCGGGCGCCGACGCCCGGCAGATGTCGTTCTCCCGCCAGGTCGACAAGGCCGTCATCGAGTACGGCTATAGCTTCGACGATTCCGAAGGCCGCGAGCGGACGTTGCGCTTCCGCCTCACCGAGGGGGCCGTGCTGCGCGGGCACCGCGAGTACCGGCCGATCGACAGCCCGGAGGTCGCGAGCTCGCTGAAGCGGCGGGTCGAGCAGACCCTCGACGAGTACGTGCGTCCGCTCGGCGGCACGATCACCGTGACCGTGCAGCGCAAGAAGGGCAGCCTGTCGGTCCACTACGAGGTCAAGCTGCCGCCCAACCGGGCGACGCAGGCGGTGGAGGCGGAGGTCGAGCGCCGGGCCGAGAGCGCCACGGCCGAGACCTACGCCGCCTACTACAACGTGCGCGACGCCAACGGCGCGGAGGTCCGGCCGGATTTCGCGCGCATCGT
>JADZBA010000041.1 GCA_020852355.1 Alphaproteobacteria bacterium | reverse complement strand
TAGGCGAGATCGTCGCCGTTGCCGCCCCAGACGGTGTCGTCATCCTGCCCGCCGGACAGAGTGTCGTTGCCGTCCTCGCCGGAGAGGCCGTCGTCGCCGTCGTCGCCATAGATCAGGTCTGAGCCGTCGCCACCGAACAGGCTGTCCGCGTCGGTGCCGCCATAGACGAGGTCATTGCCGCCGCTGGCAGATATGAAGTCGTTGCCCTGGCCGCCGAACAGCGTGTCGTCGCCGGTGCCGAAGGGCGTATCGGCGAACTGTTCCTCGTCGCCGGTCGTGGTGAGCTCGATGACGGCGCCGTCGCCGAAGATGGTGTCGTCGCCGAAGCCACCGGAGATGTAGTCGTCCTGATCGGCCAGCGTGTCGCCGTAGGGCAGGAAGAAACTGTAGTCGACCGTCGCGTCGCCGATCCTGCCGACCAGCCAGGCGGCGTCGCCGATGATCAGGTCGCCGTCGCCGACGGTGTCCACCCCCCAATCGTCGCCCGCCAGCGAATCGTGGCCGTTGCCGCCGACCACGATGTCGAAGCCGTCGCCGCCGGTCAGCGTGTCGTTGCCGCCGCCATAGCTGGCGAGCGCGATGTAGCCGGCGCCGACGACGGTGGCGGCGTGGTCGCCGAGGACCGTATCCTTGCCGCGCCCGCCATCGCCGACGTCGTTGCCGCCGCCGCCGACCACGATGTCGTCGCCGCGCTCGGCGAGGAGCGAATCGTTGCCGTCGCTGAGGGTCGGCACGCTCTCGTCGCCGAGCAGCACGTCGTCGTCGTCGCCGGCGACGATGGTGTCGCCGCCCTCGGAACCGGCGAGAAAGTCGTTGCCGCCGTTCTTGCCCTTGGTCGGCTCGAAGATGAGGTCGTCGCCGAGGCCGCCGGCGACCGTGTCGGAGTCCTGACCGCCGTAGATCGTATCGGCGTCGTCGCCGCCCGCGATGCTATCTGTGCCGTTGCCGCCGTAGAGGAGGTCGGTGCCGTTGTTGCCCCAGATGGAATCAGCGCCGTCGTCGCCGAAGACGGTGTCGTTGCCGGTCAGTCCGAGAAGGGCATTCTGCGCGTCGCCGAACAGGCTGTCGTCGTCGGCTCCGCCATAGACGAGGTCGCCGGCATTGCCGCCCTGGATCGTGTCGGCGCCGCCCTCGCCATGGATCGTGTCGGCACCCGGGCTGAGCGCCGGGCCATATTCATCGGGCCCGCCGCTGAGAACAGTATCTGCCATCTCGCCCCCCGTCTGCGGGCGGCCATCTGCATGCCGACCGAAATATTAGTCTACATCGGATCTTCGGAACTGTCGCTCGGCGGGGATGGGGCGTCAATCACGGAAGGAGAAATGGCGCCTCGCAATAGAACTTTCGCGCGAAGAATCGCCGGCCGCCGACGCCGCGTGCGCGGCTTTTCGCTCATGCCGAGGCGCGCCGATCGGCCCCGCGGGCGCTCCCGGCCGACCGCCCTTCGACGTCAGGCGGTGGACGCTCCGTAGTAGAGCGTCACCGTATGTCTCGCCTCGGCGAAGAACAGCCAGCGTTCCACCAGGACACCGGCGGTGGCGAGCGGCGCCGACAGCAGCGCCGCCGCTGCGCCGATCGGGCCGGGCACGAGGGCAGCGGCGGCCGCCAGCAGCAGCGGCGCCGCGAAGCCGGCCAGCAGCGCGATCCGCCGCAGCCGCGCGGCATGCCTGCGCGCGATGCGGAAGCCCATCTCCTCGAGGAGATAGTTGTCGGAGGTGTGCGGCGCCTCGAGCAGGCGGACTTTGCCGATCCGGCCGAGGCCGGTGGCGGTCTCGGCGGTGCTGGCCGACCGCGAGCCGTCGATGAAGCGCCAGTAGCCGACCTTGAGGAGCAGGGCGGTCGCGGTCGCGGCGACCGCGAGCCAGGCGACCGCGGCCGAGGGAAAGGCGAACAGCCGGCACAGCAGGTGCAGCCACAGGGCGCCGGTCATCGCCGCCATGGCCAGGTAGTTCGGCGCCACCCAGCCGTTGCACCAGCGCTGGATCGGCTTCAGCGAGGCGTAGATCATCGCGGTGCAGTAGACGGTGACGATGGCCCCCGCCGTCGAGAGGAGGCCGAGTCCGGGCGAGACGGTGCCGCCGAAGACCCACAGCGCCGCGAACAGGCCCGCCGGCACGAAGGTGGCGACCGCCGCCAGCCCCTCGCGCGACAGCCAGGACGACCGCCATTGCGACATGGCGCGCCAGGCGCGCTCGGGGTGGCCCAGATGCAGGGTCGAGGACAGCAGCCCGCCGGCGATGGCGGCGAGCGCCAGGCCGAGCGCCACGCATCCGAAGGTGCGGGAATCCGGCAGCACCCCGAAGGGCGCCAGGAGGCCGAGCAGCGCGAGCAGGCCGTAGCCGGCGCCCGAGGCGCTGGTGAAGACGATGACGGAGAGGGCGGGGTGCAAGGGAAGCCCCTTATCGCGACAGGATGCGGTCGATCCAGTGGAGGAAGCCGCCGGGCTCGGCCTTCACGACCGGAGCGAGCTGCGCCGCGGCGCCGGTCGCCCCTGCATGGGTCCGGGTCGGACGCGGCGGCAGATACTTGTTCACCGGGCGGTAGCCCAGCTCCGGCAGCAGGTCGTAGCCGCTGCGCTCGCGCACCATCGTCGAGACCGGGCTCCCGGGGTCGCCGAGGTCGCCGAAATGGCGCGCCGAGGCCGGGCAAGTCGAAACGCAGGCGGGCACTCGCTCATCGACGCCGAGCGTCTCGTTGTAGATGCGGTCGATGCACAGCGTGCACTTCTTCATCACGCCGTCGTTCCAGTCGTACTCGCGGGCGCCGTAGGGGCAGGCCCAGGAACACAGCTTGCAGCCGATGCAGAGGTCCTCGTTGACCAGCACGATGCCGTCCTCGGCGCGCTTGTAGGAGGCGCCGGTCGGGCAGACCTCGACGCAGGCCGGCGTCTCGCAATGCAGGCACGATTTCGGGAAATGCACGGTACGGCCGGCGGCGCCGTCGCCGGCCTCGAAGCTGTGGACGCGGTTGAACCAGACGCCCGTCGGGTCGCTGCCGTAGGGCTCGAGGTCGGTGAGCGGTGCGGAATGGCCGCCGGTGTTCCATTCCTTGCAGTTCACCGCGCACGCGTGGCAGCCGACGCAGATGTCGAGGTCGATGACAAGGCCGAGCTTGCGGCCTCCGGCCTCCGGGAGGCTGGTCATCGGCCGGCGTCCTTGCGGCGGAATTGCGCGCCGTAGCGCAGGATCGCCGGGCGCTCGCGCGAGCCGGGCGGCATGGGCAGCGGCGGGAACGACGGCTCCGTCGCGGCCGGCGGCGCGGCCGCCTTCTCGACGCGCACGCGCAGGTCGTACCAGGCGGCCTGGCCCGTCACCGGGTCGGCGTTGGCGTAGCGCATCCCGTCCTCGCGCGGCGGCAGCAGCTCGGAGATGACGTGGTTCAGCAGGAAGCCGCGGCGGTTCTCCGGCGCGTCGTCGGCGAGGTTCCACGTGCCCGCGCGCTTGCCGATCGCGTTCCAGGTCCACACCGTGCCCGGCTCGACACCTTCCATCAGCCTGGCCTGCACGGTGATGCGGCCATGGTGGCTGGTGACGTCGACCCAGTCGTCGTCGGCGATGCCCAGACTCTCGGCGGTGAGGCGGTTGATGTGCAGCCTGTTGCCGCCGTGGATCTGCCGGAGCCAGGCGTTCATCGAGCCCCAGGAGTGGTACATCGCCGCCGGCCGCTGGGTGACGGCGTGGAGCGGGAACGACGCGCCGTCGACCGCGGCATGCTCGAACGGCGGGGTCCAGATGGGCAGCGGGTCGAAATGCTCGCGCACCCGGGCGCGGTGACGGTCGGGCGGCTGCACCGGTCCGTGGCCCTCGGCGGCGAGGCGGAAGCGCTGCAGCACCTCGCTGTAGAGCTGCAGGATGATCGGCTGCGCCGCGCCGATGAAGCCGAACCGCGCCGCCTTCTCCAGGTAGGCCTTGTTGGCATGCTTGTAGTAGCGCTCCTCGGGCGCCAGCTCGTGGCGCCAGAAGCATTGGTTGTCGATGTAGGCCTGCACCTGGTTGGGGTTCGGCGGCCCGCGCCCCTCGGCATCGCCGTTGCCGCGCCATCCCGCCAGCATGCCGATGCCGGGCGCGCGCTCGTGGTTGGCGATGTAGTCGGGATAGAGGCCGGGAAAACGCGGCGAGCCGTCCTCCTTCACCAGGCCCGGCAGGCCGAGGCGGGCGCCCAGCTCGATCAGCACGTCCTGGAACGGGCGGACATCGCGGTCGGGCTGCACCACCGGCTGGCGGATCGCATCGGCGGCGCCGTCGGCGTCGCAGATCGGCCGGTCGAGCAGCGAGATGCAGTCGTGCCGCTCGAGGTATGTCGTGTCGGGCAGGATGAGGTCGGCGTAGGCCACCATCTCCGAGGCGTAGGCGTCGGAGTAGATGATGTGCGGGATCCTGTACTCGCCGGTCGCCGGGTCCTTGTCGGTCAGCATCGTCATGGTGCCCGACGTGTTCATCGCCGAGTTCCAGCTCATGTTCGCCATGAACATGAAGAGCGTGTCGATCGGGTAGGGATCGCCCTTCCAGGCGTTGGTGATGACCATATGCATCAGCCCGTGGGCGGCGACCGGCGCTTCCCACGAGTAGGCCTTGTCGATGCGCACGGGCGTGCCGTCGGCCTCGACCAGCAGGTCCTCGGGGCCGGTCACGAAGCCGAGCGGCGGGCCGGTGAGGGGCTTTCCCGGGGCGACCGTGCCGGGCTTCCCGGCCGGCTTGATGGGCGGGGGGCAGGGGCGCGGGAAGGGCGGCTTGTAGCGGAAGCCGCCGGGCGTATCGATGCTGCCCAGCAGCATCTGCAGCACATGGATGGCGCGGCAGGTATGGAAGCCGTTGGAATGGGCGGAGATGCCGCGCATGGCATGCATGGCGACCGGCCGGCCGATCATGCGCTCGTGCGTGCGCCCGGCCCAGTCGGTCCAGGGCTGTTCGATCACTACCTCCTCGGAGAAGGCGGCATGCGCCAGCTCGGCGGCGATGCGCCGGATCGTCGCCGCCGGAACGCCGGTTACCGCGGCCGCGGCATCGGGCGCGTAGCGCGGATCGAGATAGCGCGCGGCCATCAGCTGGAAGGCGGGCACCGCTTCGCGGCCGTCGGGCAGGCGGAAGGTGCCGGCCATGACCGGCGAGACATCGGCGGCCAGCGCATCGGCGATGCCGTCGCGGCCGCGGTCCCAGCATTGCGGCTTGCCGTCACCGTCACGCACGAAGAGCCCGTGATCGGCGTCGCCCGGCGCCTGGATCACCAGCCACGGGGCGTTGGTGTAGCGCGTGAGATAGTCGAGATCGACCTTGTCGGCGCGCAGCAGCTCGTGGATGAGCGCCATGACGAGGAGGCCGTCGCTGCCCGGCCGGATGCCGATCCATTCGTCGGCGATGGCCGAGTAGCCGGTGCGCACCGGATTGACCGAGACGAACTTGGCGC
>JADZBA010000040.1 GCA_020852355.1 Alphaproteobacteria bacterium | reverse complement strand
GGTTGTGGATGCGGCTGTAGATGTTGCCGAACGCCTTCAGCGCGAACAGGTCGGAGGCATGGTCGGTGCCGTCGAACTGGAACGAGGTGGTCTGGTAGATCGGCACCGCCACCGCGTTGGTCGCGGCATCCTTGCGATGGCCGCTGTGGAGCACCATCGTCTGCGGGTTGGTATAGCTGTTCATGCTCGTGTCTCCTCGCACGGTCGGGGGAATGCGCCCACGGTCTCAGGCGGCGGAGAGGCGGCAGGCGAGCGCCTCCCCGTCGGCGGCGGGCGCCAGATGCGACGCGATCGCCTGCAGTACGGTCTGCGGATGGCTGCGCGGCAGCATGTGCCCCGCACCTTCCACCAGCCGTGAAATCACGCAGGGGAGCGTCGCGGCGAGGCGCGCCCCGATGCGGCGCGCGGCGCGCGTCGTTCGCTCGCCCGTGAGCAGCAGCGTCGGCAGGTGGAGGCCGGCGCAGTCCCTGATCTGCCATGGGTCGTCGATGGCCGCCTCGAAGTTCTGCATGATCGTGCCGGCCATCCCGCAGAGCGCCGCCTGCCGCGCCGGTGGGATCTCCACCCAGGTGCCGCGGCCGTTCCAGTAGTCGACGAAGCCTTCCAGGCCGCGCGCGGGATCGTCGTCGCACATGCCCGCGGCGACGCAGGCGGCGACGCGGCGGACCTCGTGGAGCGCCCGCTGGTCGACCGCATCGCCGTCGCGCAGCAGATGGAAGGAGACCGGCTCGATCAGCGTCAGGGAGGACAACCGGCCGGGACGGGCGAGCGCGAAGTTCAGCGCGACCGCCCCGCCGTAGGAATGGCCGACGAGATGCACCGGACCATCGACGCCGCGCAGGACGGCGGCGACCGCGGCGGCCTCGTCGTCGAGCGTCAGGCGGCGGTGACCCGGCCACGGGTCGCTGGCGCCGTAGCCGTGCAGGTCGAGCGCGACCGTCGCGCAGCGGCCGGCGAGCGCCGTGCGGATGGCCGCCCATTGCGACGACGAGGCGGCCGTTCCGTGCAGGAAGACGACCGTCGGACCGCGACCTTCGATGGAGTAGGCGATCCGCGTGTCGCCGGCGATGACGTGAGACATCCGGGCCCTCCGTGCGCAGCGTCGCCGGCCCCATGCCGACGTTCCTTTCGATGGTCTGCGGATTTAGCGGGCGTGCGTTTCCGGACGATCACGCGCGACCATGATTCGCGTTTCAGGACGGTAACGATGCGGTCGTCGGCGTGAAGATGTAGCCCGCGCCACGGACCGTGCGGATCACGCTGGGCTTCGACGGATCGGGCTCGATCTTCTGGCGGATGCGCGCGATCCGCATGTCGATGCTGCGATCGAAGGGCTCCACCTCCTTGCCGTGCGCCAGGTCGAGCAGCCGCTCGCGCGACAGGACGCGATCGGGATTGGCGGCGAAGGCGGCCAGCAGGTCCGTCTCCATGCGGGTCATCGCCACCGCCTCGCCGCGCTCGTCGAGCAGCCGGTGAGCGGCCGCGTCGAAGCGAAAGCGGCCGAAGCCGACCGCGTGCGTCTCGATGGCGGCGGGCCCGGCTCTGCCGCGGCGGCGCAGCACCGCCTTGATGCGGGCGGTCAGCTCGCGCAGGTCGAGCGGCTTGGCGACGTAGTCGTCCGCGCCGACCTCCAGGCCGACGACGCGGTCGACCAGGTCGCCCATCGTCGTGGCCATGACGATGCCGATCCGATGGTGCTCGCGCAGCCAGCGGGCCAGCAGCAGTCCGCCCTCGCCCGGCATCTTCACGTCGAGCACGACCAGGTCGACGGGATCGCCGGCCAATGCGCGGCGCATCGCGGCGCCATCCTCCGCGGCCGAAGCGCGCATGCCGTAGAGGCGCAGATAGTCGCACACCGTGTCGCGCAGGTCGGCCTCGTCGTCGACGACCAGGATATGCGGGGCGGGCACCGTCATGCGGCGACGGCGGCGGCATCGACGATCGCGGCGACCAGCGCGATGGCGTCCGCCGGCATCACCGGCTTCTCGATGTATGGCCGGCCGCTCGCGCCGAGGAAGCGCTGCGCCCTGGCGCCCATCGCGTCGCCGGTGACGAAGCCCAGCCGCGCCGCGACGTCGGGACGCTCGCGCTCGAGGATGGCGAACAGCCGCTCGCCATCCAGCCCGGGCATGCGCAGGTCGCTCAGCACGGCGTCGAACGGCGCCGCACGCAGTCGGCACAGGGCTTCGTCGCCGGAAAGCGCGATCTCCACGACGTCGCCCTGCTGGCGCAGGATGCCGGCGATGACGTCGGCCACGTCGACCTCGTCGTCGATGACCAGGACGCGCCGCGTTCCCGGCGGCGCCGGGACGGTCGCCGCGTCGGCCGCCGGAATCGTCGACGCCGCCGCGGGAAGGGTCACCATGAAGGTCGTGCCGGCGCCGGCGGCGCTCTCCAGCCCGATGCGCCCGCCATGGTCCTCGATGACGCGGTGGCAGAAGGCGAGCCCGATTCCCGTTCCGTTGCCGGCCGACCGCGTGGTGAAGAACGGCTCGAAGACCCGGCTCCGCAGGTCGGCGGCGATGCCGGGACCGTTGTCGCTCACCGACAGCGTGACCTCTCCCGCGCGCGCGGTCGTGGCGATGGCCATCCGGCGGACGCCCGGGATGTCGCGCAGCGCGATCTCGGCATTGAACACGAGGTTGGTCAGCACCTGGGCGAGCTGGTCGGGGTCGCCCTCGACCGGCGGCAACATCGGCGACAACTCCAGCTTCAGCTCGACGTCGGACGAGCGCAGGGCATCGCTCGTCGCCTCCACGGCGTCGCGGACGAGATCGTTGAGATCGACCGTCTCGGCCCGCTTGGGCCGGCGCCGCGCCATCGCCAGGAAGGTCTTCACGATGCGCACGCAGCGGTCCGCGGCGCGGCCGATCTTGGCCACCCGTTCGACGAGAACCGGGTCATCGATCGTCTCCGCCAGGAGCAGCGCCTGGCCGACCACGACCGACAGCGGGTTGTTCAGCTCGTGCGCCACGCCCGCCAGGAGCTCGCCGAGGGCGGCCAGCTTCTCGCTCTGGTGCAGCGCCTCGCGCTGACGAGCCATCTCCGCGTCGAGCGCACGGCGTTCGGTCAGGTCGACACTGGCGGCGACGATGACCGGCTCTCCCTGGAACTCGATGAGCCGGCCGGACAGCGCCGCCCAGAACTCCCGGCCGCCGGTGTGGCGCATCCGCACCTCGAACCCGTCGACGGCCCCGTGACGCTGCAGCAGGGCGCGATAGCGTGCGCGATCGGCGGGGTCGACGAAGCTGTCGCGCGCGTATGCGGGATCCGCGGCCGCATCGCGGCCGTAGAGGGCGCGCGACGCCCGGCTCTCGCAGACCACGAGCCCGTCCTCTCCGCTCATCATGGCGATCGGCACCGGGCACACTTCGACCATCTTGCGGAAGGCCTCCGTGCTCTCCCGCCGCGCCCGCTCGGCGCGCCGGATCTCGGTCACGTCGGTATGCACGCACGCCATGCTGCCGTCGGCCAGGACCGAGCTCGCAACCATCCTCGTCTCGCCCGACCCGAACTCGAGCTCGATCGGCTTCTCGTGCGGCCGGCACAGCCGGCCCCGGATCCATGCGACCGCCTCCGGAGTTGGGCCGAACGGCGTCCCGTCGACCCCGCGCAGATGGCACAGCGCCTCGTCGAGGATCTCATCGCGATGCCGTCCGACGATCTGCTCGACCGGCCGCCCGAGCGAGCGCGCGTACGCCTCGTTGCAGACGATGATGCGGCCGTCGGCCCCGGTGATCGTGAATCCCGCGGGCATGTTGTCGATCGATTCGCGCAGGATCCGGGTCAGGCGGTCCCGCTCGGCGTCCGCCGCGATGCGACGGCTGATGTCCCGGATCTCGCCGACGAAGCGGCCGCCTTCGCCTTCGCCGGCGTGGAAGATCGTCATCTCCGCGGGAAAGGTCGAGCCGTCCTTGCGCTGCGCCGTCACTTGCATCCGGCGGTCGGCCGACGCGCCGGCGGCCGCGGCGCGGAAGCGTGCGAGACCGGCCGCATGGCGCGAGCGCTGCTCGGGCGGGATGATCAGGTCCGACAACGGCCGCCCGAGGACCTCGGCGCAGTCGTAGAGGAACATGCGCTCGGCTTCCGGATTGAACTCCAGGACCCGACCATCGAGGTCGATGGTCACGATGGCGTCGAGCGCCGAGCGCATCATCGCCGACGTCATCGCGGACGCGTCGCGGAGCTGGCATTCGGCCGCCTTCTCGCGCGCGACGTCGACCGCGGCGCCGAGCAGCTTCGTGCCGCCGCCCGCCGGCGCCACCAGCCGCAGCCTGTCGCGAACCCAACCCGCCTGGGCGCCGGTACCGAGGCGGTACTCCACGTCGGCCGTTTCGCCCGCCGCGAGGCCGGCAACAGTTCGCAGGTAGCCTGCGCGATCCTCCGGATGGATCAAGTCGCTCCAACGGACCCGTCCGGCGACGAGGGCGTCGGCCGTCCGGCCGACCCGGCCGGCGATCTCCGTGCCGACGAATTCCAGGGGGTCGTGGGGATGCGGGCCCGCCGCGTAGTGGATCGCCGGCCCCCCATCCAGCATGGCCTGGACGAGATCGAGCGCTATCGCGGCATGGCCCGTCGATCGGCCGCAGGCGATGCTGGCGTGCGGTGCCGCCAAACGCGTCCCTCCCCCCGCCAGTGGACGGCGGGCTCCCGTGCATAGTCGCCGTCGACGGCCGCCCGGTTCTGTGGATCGTCGTAAAATGCGAGGCGCCGCCCGGGATGCAAAGACCGGCGCGATGGGTCATTCTCGAGGCCGCGCGACGGCGGGAGGCACGGGCGATGGGCGGCATTCTGGCGGGGCTGCGGATCGTCGAGGGTTCCGCCTTCGTGGCGGCGCCGCTCGGCGGGATGACGCTGGCGCAGCTCGGTGCCGACGTCATCCGCTTCGATCCGATCGGCGGCGGCCTCGACTACCGGCGCTGGCCGGTCACCGCGGCGGGCGAGAGCCTGTTCTGGGCCGGCCTCAACAAGGGCAAGCGCTCGATCGCGGTGGACCTGCGCGGCAAGGAAGGACGCGAGCTGGCGGCCGCCCTGGTCACGGCGGACGGCGATGGCGGCGGGCTGTTCCTCACCAACTTCCCCGCGACCGGCTGGCTCGACTTCGAACGGCTGCGGGCGCGCCGTCGCGATCTCGTCATGGTCAACATCCTCGGCAACTTCGACGGTTCGTCGGCGGTCGACTACACGGTCAACTGCGCCATGGGCTTTCCGCTGATGACGGGTGAAGCCACGGCGGAGCGGCCGGTCAATCACGTGCTGCCGGCCTGGGACGTCGCGACCGGCCTCACCGCCTGCGTCGGGCTGCTCGCGGCGGAGCGCCGGCGCCGCGCGACCGGCGAGGGTCAGTTCGTCCGGCTCGCCCTCTCCGACGTTGCCCTGGCGGCGACCGGGGCCCTTGGCGTGATCGCCGAGGCCGAGGTGAACGGCCACCGCCGCCCCGCCTGCGGCAACGACCTCTATGGTGCCTTCGGCCGCGACTTCCCCACCGCCGACGGCCGGCGGGTCATGGTCGTCGCCATCACCGAGCGGCAATGGTCGGGGCTGGTGGCGACCACCGGGCTCGCCGAGAAGATGGCGCTGGTCGAGCGCCTCTACGAGGTCGACCTCCGCCGCGAAGGCGACCGCTTCCGCGCCCGGGACGGCATCGCGGCCGCGCTCGGCCCGTGGATCGCATCGCGCACGCTGGCCGAGGTCGCAGCCGCGCTCGACGGCGGCGGCGTGCTGTGGGGACCCTATCGCGACGTGCCGCAGCTACTGGCCGAGGACCCGCGCGCCGCGCCGACCTCCAACCCCATGTTCGCGATGGTGGATCAGCCGGGAATCGGACGCTACCGCGTGCCGCGGTCGCCGCTCGACTTCGCCGGGACGGACCGCCTGCCCGCGCCCCTCGCGCCGCGCCTGGGGCAGCACACCGACGAGATCCTGGCGGAGCTGCTGCGGCTGCCGGGCCACGCCATCGCCGGATTGCGCGACCGCGGCGTCGTGGCCTGACACGATCTCGGAACTCGCGCCCGGGCGGCGACGTTGCTCTGGGCGAATGCCGCCCAGGCTCCATCCAGACGCGAGTTCACGCACCTCCACGCTCCCGGACGGAGACCGCCGATGCCTTCGGTCCGCACCGCCTGCTCCACAATCTCGCCATTGTCCGGACGTCTACTTCCCCGTCTTCCTGAGCGCCGCAACCTCCTGACCGAGTGGGTTCGACCATGAACGAAACCGCGAAGAAGACGATCGCGATGCACCTGCCCTATCTGCGGCGCTACGCGCGCGCGCTGACCGGCTCGCAGGCCGCCGGCGACGCCTGCGTCCGCGGCTGCCTGGAGGCACTGCTCGCCGATGCCTCGCTGCTGCCCGACGGCGCGGTCAGCCGGGCCGCACTGTTCCGGCTGTTCCACGAGGTGCACGACCGGCTGTCGGTGCCGACCGGCTACGGCACCGCCGACGACGCCGACATCGACGATCCGCTGGAGCGCGGCGTGGTGCAGCGCGTCATGACGCTGACCCCTCACGGTCGCCAGGTGCTTCTGCTGGTGCATACTGAAGGGTTTCCGATCCCCGAGGTGGCGCGGATCCTCGACGAGAAGGAGGAGGACGTCGTCACCCTCCTGAAGGAAGCCTGGGATTCGGTGCGCCAGCAGCCCTCGGCACGCGTCCTGATCATCGAGGACGAGCCGATCATCGCTCTCGACATCGCAAGTATCGTCAAGGACATGGGCCACGACGTCATCGGCGTGGCGTCGACCGCCGAACGCGCCATCCAGCTCGCGAAGACGCGCCAGCCGAGCCTGGTGCTGGCCGACGTGCTGCTCGAGGACGGCGGCAGCGGCATCGAGGCGGCGTCGCGCATCCTCGAGACGCACTCCGTCCCCGTCGTCTTCGTGACCGCCTACCCGGAGCGCCTGCTCACCGGCGACCGCATCGAGCCGGCGTTCGTGGTCTCGAAGCCGTTCGAGGCCAACACCCTCGAAGTCGCCGTCTCGCAGGCACTGCTGTGCGGGGCGGCCGCGAACATCCTGCGCGGACCGAAGGTGGCCTAGCCGCGGATGCGGGCTCCCTTCGGGTCGTAGAACGGCGCGAGCTGGGCGGTAGCGACGAAGCGTTCCCACGCGACTTCGATCTCGAACCGGCCCGACGCCAGCCATTCCGCCGTCACCCCGTCGGGATGGTGCACGTAGCCCATGCCGAGCGAGGCGCCGACGCGGTGGCCATACATGCCGGACGTGGTGCTGCCGACAATGGCGCCGTCGCGCCATACCGGCTCCTCGTGCTGCAGCGACGGACGACCGTCGGCGAGGCGAAACTGCACGAGCCGGCGCTTGGGCGTTCCCGCGTCGCGCGCCCGCAGCAGGGCGTCGCGGCCGATGAAGCCCCCCGGCTTGTCCCAGGCGATGCAGAAGGCGAGGCCGGCTTCGACCGGATTGTCCTCGACGCCGATGTCGTGGCCCCAGTGGCGGTAGCCCTTCTCGGTGCGGCAGGCATTCATCGCATGATACCCCGCCATCCCCAGGCCGAGCTCCTGCCCCGCCTCGACGATCCGCTCGTAGACGTCGACGGCGTGCTCGGCCGGCACATACAGCTCCCAGCCGAGCTCGCCGACATAGGTGATGCGGCTGGCGCGCACCGTCGCATAGCCGATCTCGAGCTCGCGCGACGTGCCGAAGGGGAAGGCCGCGTTCGCCAGGTCCTCTCCGCAGAGGAGCTGCAGGAGCTCGCGTGAGCGCGGGCCCATCACGCCCAGCATCGGCAGGCCAGAAGTGACATCCACGACCGCCGCCCGCGCACCCTCCGGGATATGCCGCTCCAGCCAGGCGCGGTCGCGGGTCTGGCCGGCACCGCCGGTCACCACCATGAACGCGTCCTCGGCCAGCCGCGTGACGGTGAGATCCGCCTCGATGCCCCCGCGCGGGTTGAGCCACTGGGTATAGACGACGCGCCCCACCGCCCGGTCGACGTCGGCGGCCGACACCCGATTGAGGAGCGCGCACGCGTCGGGACCCCGGATGAGCAGCTTGGCGAACGACGACTGGTCGAACAGCGCGACGCGGTCGCGCACCGCGGCGCATTCCGCCGCGACGGCGTCGAACCAGTTCTGCCGCCCCCAGGAGTATTCATAGCGCGGGGTCGCGCCCGGCGGGGCGAACCAGTTCGGCCGCTCCCACCCCGACATCTCGCCCATGCAGGCGCCGGCCGCGACCAGACGGTCATGAAACGGCGAGCGGCGCGCGCCGCGAGCGCTTTCCACCTGGCGATAGGGCCAGTGCATCGCATAGAGCAGGCCCAGCGTCTCGACCGTGCGGTCGCGCAGGTAGCGCCGGTTCGCCTGGAACGGCTGCATCCGCCGGACGTCGACGTCGGCGAGGTCCATCGGCGGGCGGCGGTCGCGGATCCAGTCGGCCAGCACCTTGCCGACGCCGCCCGAGCTCTGGATGCCGATCGAGTTGAAGCCGCAGGCGACGAAGAGGTCGCGCACCTCCGCCGTTTCTCCCAGGAGATAGCGGTCGTCGGGCGTGAAGCTCTCCGGCCCGTTGAACCAGGTCTTGATGCCGGCGTCGGCCAGGATCGGCAGGCGGCCCACGGCGCGCTCCAGGATCGGCTCGAAATGATCCATGTCGGCGGGCAGGCTCTCGAATGCGAAGTCCGCGGCGATGCCGTCCATGCCCCAGGGCTTGGCCACCGGCTCGAAGGCGCCGACCAGCATCTTGCCGGCGTCCTCCTTGTAGTAGGCGCATTCGTCGGGCACGCGCAGCACCGGCAGGTCGGCCGGCAGCCCCGCGATCGCCTCCGTGACGACGTAGAAATGCTCGGCCGCATGCAGCGGCAGGCGGACGCCGATGGGGCGGCCGATCTCCCGCGACCACATGCCCGCGGCGAGGACCACGGTCTTCGCCCGAATCTCGCCGTCGGCGAGGCGCACGCCCACCGCCCGGCCGCCCTCCACCAGAATGCGCTCGACGGCCACGCCCTCGAAGATCCGCGCCCCGCCCATGCGCGCGCCCCTGGCATAGGCCTGCGTCACGTCGACCGGGTTCGCCTGCCCGTCCTTGGGCAGGAAGACGCCGCCGACCGCGCCCTCCAGGGACAGCAGCGGATAGCGCGCCTTGATCTCGGCCGGCCCGACGACGTCGACTTCCAGGCCGAACATCTTCGCCATCGAGGCGCCGCGCTTCAGCTCGTGGAAACGCTCCTCGTTGAGCGCCAGCGAGATCGAGCCGTTCTGCTTGAAGCCGGTCGACTGTCCCGTCTCCTCCTCCAGCCTGTAGAGCAGCTCGGAGGTGTACTTCGCCAGCTCCGTCATGTTGCGCGAGGCGCGGAGCTGGCCGATCAGGCCGGCGGCGTGCCACGTGGTGCCGCAGGTGAGCTGCTTGCGCTCCAGCAGCACCACGTCGGCGACGCCGATCTTCGTCAGGTGGTAGGCGATCGAGCAGCCGATGATGCCGCCGCCGACGATCACGACCTCGGCCTGCGAGGGAAGCTGGGGAGCCATGGACGTCCGATCAGGGTTGCCGGCCGGCGCGGCGGCGGTCGCCGAAGACGAGGCCGAGGGCCAGGAGGGTCAGGGTGACGCCGATCAGCAGCGAGGAGATCGCCGCCACCGTCGGATCGATCTCGTCGCGCAGCGCAGTGAACATCCGTCGCGTCAGGGTCGCCGCGTCGCCGCCGCTGATGAACAGCGCCACCACCGTCTCGTCGAGCGAGGTGATGAAGGCGAGCAGCGCACCCGAGAACACGGAGAAGCGGATCTGCGGCAGCGTGATCGTGATGAACGCGACGAAGCGCGAGGCGCCGAGGCTGCGCGCCACCCGTTCCTGGTTCATGTCGTAGCCCTTGAGCGCCGCCAGCACCGTCACGAACACGAAGGGCATGGCGAGGCAGCAATGGGCGAGGACGAGTCCCGTCACGGTGTTGTTGAGGCCGAGGCGCGCGTAGAGGAAGAAGATCGCGATCGAGACGAGGATCAGCGGCAGGATCAAGGGCGCGATCAGCGCCGTCTCGATGAGCCGCGCCATGCGCAGCCGCGAGGCATGCAGCCCGTAGGCCGCCATGACGCCCAGGGGCGTGGCCACCAGCATCGTCGCGACCGCCGCCTTCAGCGATATCCAGGTGGCGTCGCGCCATTCGATCGAGCCGAGATAGGCGTGGTACCAGCGCAGCGACAGCTCCTGCGGGGGGAAGCGCAGGAAGCGCGCGTTGCCGAAGCTCATGGGCACGACGATGACCGTCGGCAGCACCAGGAACAGCACGATCGCGACGCCCAGCGCATAGAGCCAGAGCCGGCGCCATGGGGCGATGGGCACGCCGGCGGAATCGGCCATCAGCGCGCCCCGATGAAGCGCTCGACCCCGAAGAGCCGGTTCATCACCCAGAGGATGGCGAGCGTCACGACGAGCAGCACCACGCCGAGCGCGCTGGCGGCGCCCCAGTCGGAATAGACCGCGACGCTGCGCTCGATCGACATCGACCACATGAGCACGCGGCCGCCGCCCAACACGGCCGGGGTCACGTAGAAGCCGAGGCAGAGCACGAAGACCAGGACGACGCCGGCCAGCAGGCCCGGCAGCGTCAGCGGGAAGAAGACCTGCCAGAACGACTTCAGCGGCGAGGCGCCGAGGCTGGCCGAGGCCCGGACATAGTCCCGGTCGACCGCGGTCATCGCGGCGTAGAGCGGCAGCACCATGAAGGGCAGCATGATGTGCGTCATGCCGATCGCCGTGCCGGTGAAGTTGTGCACCAGCCGCAGCGGCTCGTCGACGATGCCGGTCTCCTGCAGCCAGGTGTTCACCAGGCCGCGGCGCTGCAGCAGCACCAGCCATGCGTAGGTGCGCACCAGCAGCGACGTCCAGAACGGGAAGAGCACGGAGACGAAGATCATTGCCCGCCAGACCGCCGACACCTGACTCATCAGGTAGGCCAGCGGATAGCCCAGCGCGGCGCAGATCGCGGTGACGAGGAAGCTCAGCTCGAACGTCGTCTGGAAGCTCTTCGTATATGCGGGATGGAGCATCCGCGCGTAGTGCTCCAGCGTCAGCCCGCCCTGCTCGGTCGTGAAGGAGAGTGCGAAGAGCCAGCCGATCGGCAGGAAGATCACGATCGAAATCAGCAGCACGGCCGGCGTGCACAGCAGGAAAAGGCCGCGCCGCTCGCCCCGTTCGGCGGCGGCGAGCGCGCCGGCGTTCGGACCTTCCGTCACGGGGTGCCCTCGGCCGCGACCAGGATCGTGTCCTCGGGATGCAGGCCGAGCGTGATCGGCTCACCCGTCCCCGGCAGCCGCCGCAGGGCCTCGCGGCGCGTCGGCTGGCGCATGGTGACGCGCACCCCGCCGGCCACCCGCACCTGCAGCAGGAAGCTCTCGCCCTGGTAGACCGAGCCCTCGACGACGCCGTCGATGCGATTGAGGCCGGCCGTGTCCTGGCCGTCGATGACGTCGAGCTTCTCCGGGCGCACCACCAGCAGCGCCGCGCCGTCGCGCGCCGTCGACGACGCCCCCAGCGCCAGCGGCCTGCCGCCGAGGCGCACGACGCCGGCCGACACCTCGACCGGCAGGAAGTGCGACTCCCCGACGAAGTCCGCGACGAAGCGGGTGGCCGGCCGCTCGTAGAGCCGTGCCGGCGCATCGATCTGGGCGAAGCGTCCCTTGTCGATCACGGCGATGCGGTCGGAGAGCGTGAGCGCCTCGCGCTGGTCGTGGGTGACGTAGACGGTGGTGATGCCGAGCCGTTCGTGGAGCTGGCGGATCTCGATCTGCATCTGCTCGCGCAGCTTCTTGTCGAGTGCCGACAGCGGCTCGTCCATCAGCAGGATGCGCGGCTCGAAGACGATGGCCCGGGCGAGCGCCACACGCTGGCGCTGGCCGCCGGAGAGCTGGTCGACCCGGCGCTCGCCGTAGCCCTGGAGCTGGACCAGCGCCAGGGCCTCCTCGACGCGGCGCGCGATCTCCGCCTTGGCGATGCGGCGCAGGCGCAAGGGATAGCCGACGTTGCCGGCCACCGTCATGTGCGGGAACAGCGCATAGTTCTGGAAGACGATGCCGATGTCGCGGCGGTGCGGCGGCGTCAGCACCATCTCGGTGTCGCCGAAGCGGATCGATCCCGCGTCCGGCCGCACGAAGCCCGCCAGCACCATCAGCAACGTCGTCTTGCCCGAGCCCGAGGGCCCGAGCAGGGTCACGAACTCGCCCGCCGCGATGTCGAGGCTGACGGCGTCGAGCGCGCGGAAGCGGCCGTACGTCTTCGTCACCTCGCGGATCGCCACCGGCGGTGCGGTCACCCCGGGCTTCATGCCTCCGCCCCGGCGCGCCTTGGGCCGCGCAGGCTTGCGCCGGCGCGGCCCGGACGACGGACCATGCTCACTCCTGGATGAACTGGTCGAAGCGCTTCGTCACCCCGTCGAGATTGTCGGCCCACCATTTCGCGTCGAGCGTGAAGGCAGTCTTCATGTTCTCGGGCGAGGATGGCAGGCCCTTGGCGACGTCGGGCGGGATGATGCCCGTCTCGAAGGCCTTCAGGTTCGACGGGCCGTAATTGATGTGCAGCGGCAGCTGCGCCTGGGCCTTGGCCGTCAGCATATGGGCCATCGCCTTCATGGCGAGGTCCTTGTTGGGCGCACCCTTCGGAATCATCCAGCAATCGACCAGCAGCATCTGCTGATTGAAGGTGAGGTCGGCCTTGGCTCCCTCCTTCATCACCGCCTGCACCCGCCCATTCCACAGGCCGATCATGTCGATCTCGCCGTCGTTGATGAGCTGCGCCGAGGCGGCACCCGACGGCCACCAGGCGACGATGTGCGGCTTCAGCTCGCGCATCTTCTTGAAGGCGCGGTCGACGTCGAGCGGATAGAGCTTCTGGGGATCGACGCCGTCGGCGATCAGGGCGGCCTCGAGGTTGTAGAGCGGGCTGCGCCGCATCGACCGGCCGCCCGGGAAGTTCTTGAAGTCGTACATGTCGGCCCAGCCCGTGGGCTTCTTGTCCTTGTACGTCTTGGTATTCCAGGCGAGGACCGTGGAGTAGACGAGGTTGCCGACCCAGTAGTCGGACTTCATGTCCGCGGGTATGCCGTCGGTCTTGACCACCGCCGGATCGAGCTTCTCCAGGATGCCCTCGCGCTCCAGCAGGATGCAGCCGTTGGTACCCTGCTGCACGAGATCCCAGGTGACCCGGCCGGACTTCACCTGCGCCCGCACGTCGGCGATGCCCGAAGTGGTGTCCTCCTTGATGGTGATGCCGAGGTCCTTGGCCGCCGGCTCGAACCAGGCCTTGCGCTGGGCATCCTGGTAGGCGCCGCCCCAGGAGGCGACGGTGATGGTCTGCTGGGCTGCGGCCGGCGCGGCGACGAGCCCGACGGCCAATGCGATCCAGGCGCTGCGAGATGGCGACATCATGCTCTCCCCGTAGGCGATTCGCGCCACCTTCCCCGGGGCGGCGACGGCCCGCGAAAACGTTACCGCCGCCGCGACACGCCACGCAAGGCGTGGCGGACGGCGCCGCCGCGTGCCACCATCCCGACCCCCACCCTTCCATGGAAACGCCAGATGGTCCTGCACTTCGAGCGGAGCGAGTTCCTCGACCGGATCGCCCGGGCGCGCAAGCGGCTCGCCGACGAAGACCTCGACGCCGTCGTGCTCTTCGCCCAGGAGAGCCTCTACTGGCTGACCGGCTTCGACACGAGCGGCTTCGTGTTCTTCCAGTGCGCCGTGCTGACGCGGGACGAGCGGCCGATCGTGCTGCTGACGCGGCGCCCCGACCTGGAGCAGGCGCGGCGCACCTCGATCATCGAGGACATCCGCCTGTGGTACGACGCCGAGGGTGCCGACCCGTCGCGCGAGCTGCAGGCGATCCTCGACGAGCTCGGCCTCCGGGGCGCGCGAGTCGGCGTCGAGACGACGACCCACGGCCTGACCGGCTTCAACTGGGAGCGGGTGCGCCGGCGGCTCGACGGCTGGTGCCGGCTGCAGCCCGGCACCGAGATCGTCCGCTTCCTGCGCCTCGTCAAGTCGCCGGCGGAGATCGCCTATGTCCGCCGCGCGGCGGAGCTGGCGGACGATTCCCTCGAGGCGATGCTGGCCGAGGCCAGGCCCGGCGCGTTCGAGGGTGCCATCGCCGGCGCCGGCGTCGCGGCGATCCTGCGCGGCGGCGGCGACATGCCGCCGTCGGGGCCGGTGATGGGCTCGGGCGACCGTGCGCTGCTGGTGCGCAGCGCCACCGGCTACCGCCACCTCGACGCCGAGGACCAGCTCACCATGGAGTTCGCCGGCAGCTATCGCCACTACTGCGCCTGCCTGATGCGCACGGTGGCGATCGGCAAGGGCAACGACCGGCAGCGCCGCATGTTCGACGTGACGCTCGACGCCATCGCGGCGATGACCGAGGCGGCGCGGCCGGGCAACACGCTCGGCAACATCGACGACGCCCATCGCCGGGTCTACGACGCCGCCGGCTATGGCGAGAAGCGCATGTCCGCCTGCGGCTATGCCCTCGGCGCCACGTTCCGGCCGAGCTGGATGGACGTGCCGCCGATGCTCTACAGCGGCAACGTCATCCCCTGCGAGGCGGGGATGGTGCTGTTCCTGCACGCGATCCTGATCGACGCGCCGGCCAACCTCGCGATGTCGCTGGGGCACACGATCGTGGTCGGTGCGGCGGGCGCAGAGGTGCTGAGCCGCCTCACGCCCGCATACCATGTCGGCGCATAGGGGATGGCGATGACCGACCGCGAGCAGATCCTGCGCTGGATCGACGACGAGCAGGGCGCGATCGTCGCCTTCCTGCAGCGATTCGTGCGCGCCCGCAGCCCGAACCCGCCGGGCGACACGCTGGAGGCCGCCGCCGTCGTGCGCGCCTTCCTGGAGGAGAACGGCCTCCCCTTCCGCATCGTGGCGCCGCAACCGACCATGCCCAACTTCGTCGGCTCGTTCGACGGTGGTGCGGGCAAGGGCAAGCACCTCGTGCTGAACGGCCATATCGACGTCTTCCCGGTCGGCGACGGCCGTGGCTGGACGCGCGATCCCTGGGGCGGCGAGATCGTCGACGGCAAGCTCTACGGCCGGGGCGCAGCCGACATGAAGCCGGGCACTACCGCCTCGATCTTCACCTACGCGCTCCTGCACCGCATCCGCGACCGACTGAAGGGCAGGCTGACGCTGACCGCCGTCTCGGACGAGGAGACGTTCGGGCCGTGGGGCGCGCGCTGGCTGATCGAGAACGAGCCCGAGGTGCTGGGCGACTGCTGCCTCAACGGCGAGCCGTCGAGCCCCTACACCGTGCGCTACGGCGAGAAGGGACCGCTGTGGCTGGCCTTCACCGTCCGCACCGCCGGCGCGCACGGCGCCTACACCCACTTCTCCAAGAGCGCCACGCTGATCGCGGGCGACCTGATGCGCGATCTCGGTGCGCTTTCCGACCTTCCCGTCGACCTGCCGCACAACATCATGAGCGCGATCCAGGCCGCCGCCCCGGCGGCCGACCGGGCGATGGGAGCGGGCGCCGGCGACATCGTCTCCAAGGTCACCCTCAACGTCGGCACCATCGAGGGCGGCCTCAAGGTCAACATGGTGCCGAGCGAATGCCGGTTCGAGGCGGATATCCGCCTGCCGCCGGGCATGACCCACGAGACCGTCATGGCGGAGGTGAAGAGGATCCTCGCACGCTATCCCGAAGCGGAGGTCGAGGAGATCAACTTCAATCCGCCCTCCTACTGCGACCCGCACGGCGAGATGATGGAAATCGTGCAGCGCAACGTCGAGGCGCTGGCGGGCCACCGGCCGACGCCGATCGTCAGCCTCGGCGGCACCGACGCGCGGCTGTGGCGCTACAAGAACATCCCCGCCTACGTCTACGGCCCCTTCCCCCGCGGCATGGGCTCGACCGACGAGCATGTCGAGATCGCCGAATTCCTGCACGTCGTGCGCACGCACGCGCTCTCGGCCTACGACTACCTGATGCGGGGTTGACGGGATGCGCCTCGCCGCCGACCTCGTCCTGCGGAACGGACGGATCGTCACCCTCGACGCCGCGGACCGCACGGTCCAGGCGCTGGCCGCGCGCGACGGCCGCATCGTGGCGACCGGAAGCGATGCCGACATCGAGGGGATCACCGGACCCGGCACCGAGGTGATCGACCTCGCCGGGCGCACCGCGATCCCCGGCATCGTCGATTCGCACTGCCATCCCGACAGCTACGCCGCACGGCTGGCCCGCTGGCATGACGTCGGACCGGCCAATGTCGCCGGCCGCGCGGCGCTCCTCGACCGCATCGCCGCGGCGTGCCGGGCCCTGCCGCCGGACGGCTGGTTCGCCGGCTACCGCTTCAACGACCACAAGAGCGGCGGCTTCCCGACACGCGCGGAGCTGGATGCGGCGGGCGGCGGACGCCCGGTATTCCTGCTGCGCACCGACGGCCATCTCGGCGTCGCCAACACTGCCGGCTTCCGCGCCTGCGGCATCGCCGACGACGCGCCCGACCCCGCCTTCGGCCGCTTCGACCGCCACCCCGTGACGGGCGCCTTCACCGGGCTGCTGCGCGAGACCGCGACGCACGTCTTCCTGTCTGTCATCCATGGCGGCGACACCCCGGAGGACATCGCCGGCGGGTTGCGGAAGGTGTTCGCGGACTGGCACCGCTACGGCATCACCACGGTCTACAACTCGTTGGCCGGCGCCCGCGCGATCCGTGCCTACCAGCTCCTGAAGGATTCGGGCGCGCTCACCATGCGCGTCGGCATCATCGTCAGCGGACGCGAGGAGGGGCTGGTCGAGAGCTACGTCGCCGCCGGCATCCGCTCCGGCTTCGGCGACGACTGGCTGCGCGTCATCGGCGTCGAATGGTGCCCCGACTGCTCGACCTCGGGCCGCACCGCCGCCTACTACGATCCCTATGTCGGCACCCCCAT
>JADZBA010000039.1 GCA_020852355.1 Alphaproteobacteria bacterium | reverse complement strand
GCAGGCGACAGGGATGCCGCCGCTCCGCGCGTAGTGGTTGCCGGACGATTCACCGGGCGGAGCGACCTCTCGAAGGCTGCACCACCCGCCATGTTATCGCATCCGCCGCGCCGCGGCCACGCGATTGACCAGGGGACGTCGCCGCCGCTACGTAGTCGCCTCACAAGCAACGACGTCCCGGAGGAGGAGACGCGCCCGATGATCCATTTCCTGGTGCACGACGAGAACGACTCCTGCGGGGTCGTGGTCGTGGAAGGTGTCAAGGCCGGCGAGGCGCTGACCGGCTGGATCATGGATCAGGACAGGACGATCCAGGTCCGGGTCACGCAGGAGATCCCGATCGGCCACAAGCTGGCGATCAAGCCGCTGGCCGTCGGCGACACCGTGATCAAGTACGGCGTCGACATCGGACGCGTCGTGGCCGACATCCCGGTCGGCGCACATCTGCACGTGCACAACGTCAAGACGAAGCGGTGGTAGAGATGGACATCGGCAAATCCTCGTTCTGGGGCTACCGCCGCGAGAACGGACGCGTCGGCGTGCGCAACCACGTGATCGTCCTGCCGGTCGACGATCTCTCCAACGCGGCATCGGAGGCCGTCGCCAACAACATCAAGGGGGCGATGGCGATCCCCCATCCCTACGGCCGGCTGCAGTTCGGCGCCGACCTGGAGCTGCACTTCAGCACGCTGATCGGCACGGGCTGCAATCCCAACGTCGCCGCCGTGGTGGTGATCGGCATCGAGCCCGGCTGGACCAGGCGCGTCGTCGACGGCATCGCCGCCAGCGGCAAGCCCGTCGAGGGCTTCTGGATCGAAGGCAACGGCGACATCCAGACCATCGCCAACGCCAGCCGCGCCGCCTACCGCTTCGTCAAGCACGCCTCGACGCTGCGCCGCGAGGAGCGGCCGATCCGGGACCTCTGGGTCTCGACCAAGTGCGGCGAATCCGACACCACGTCGGGCTGCGGCTCCAACCCCACCGTCGGCGACGCCTTCGACAAGCTCTATGCCGCGGGATGCACGCTGGTCTTCGGCGAGACGACCGAGCTGACCGGCGGCGAGCATCTCGTCGCCGCGCGCTGCCGCACGCCCGAGGTACGGGCGCGCTTCCAGATGATGTTCGACCGCTACCAGGCCGTGATCGACCGGCACAAGACCAGCGATCTCTCGGAATCGCAGCCGACCAAGGGCAACATCGCCGGCGGCCTGACGACGATCGAGGAGAAGGCGCTCGGCAACATCCAGAAGATCGGCCGCCGCTGCGTCGTCGACGGCGTCCTGGACAAGGCGGAGGCCCCGACCGGCCCCGGCCTGTGGTTCATGGACTCCTCCTCGGCCGCGGCCGAGATGGTGACGCTGTGCGCCGCATCGGGCTACGTCGTGCACTTCTTCCCGACCGGACAGGGCAACGTCATCGGCAATCCGGTGCTGCCGGTGATCAAGCTGTGCGCCAACCCGAAGACCGTGCGCACCATGCCCGAGCACATCGACCTCGACGTCTCGGGCCTGCTGCGCCGCGAGCAGAATCTCGACCAGGCCGGCGACGCCCTGCTCGAGATCATGCTGCGTACGGTCAACGGGGAGCTGACCGCGGCCGAGCTCCTCGGCCATCGCGAGTTCGTGCTGACCCGCCTCTACGAGAGCGCCTGAGCCGGCGCGCCCACCCTGTCGCCGGCGAGGAACCGGCGATAGGCGGGCGAATCGCGCATCAGCCCGCATGCGACGAGCTGCGCGCTGTCGCGATAGGCGGCCGAGCAGGCGTGGAACAGGCTGAGATCGGGGTTCTCCGCGAGAAGCCGGGCATAGGTGCGATACTCGCGCGCGCCGTCGTAGTGCTCGCCCCGGGCGGCCTCGCGAAGGGCGCGGTCGTGGAAGTCCGCGAGGAACTTGAAGTGCAGCAGCGCGGCGCTGACGTCGGCGAGGGCCGCCGGCGTCATCGCGTGCTGGCTGAGGCGAAAGCGCATGCCCCGCCGCCAGCGCACCAGCGGGATCTTGCTCAGGGTCGGCGGATGGTGGCCGCCGCCGTGCCGTCCCCAGAAGATCCGCCGCCGCGGGCCGCCGAAGACCTCGCGATGGGGGAACGCGACAGAGGCGCGCTCCTCGTAGGGGCCAGGATCGAAATGGGGGCAGGCCGCGAGGAGGGATTGGCCGGGCGCGAGATGCGCCTCGCGGATCGGTCCGGCCGGGTACATGTCGACCATGATGGCGAACACGGCCTCGGCACCCTGGGCGTCGAGATGGGCGGTGAAGCGGCCGAGGCCGACCGCCTCGCAATGCGGATAGACGAGCAGCTCGTCGGCGTCCACGACGGCGGTCCAGTGGCCGTCGCAGAAGGCGTCCAGCACCGCGTGCAGCCAGCGCATGCCGAAGCCGCTCGCGCCGAACGACTCATCGGTGTGGAAGCTGTGCACGTCCGGCTGGCTCAGCAGATAGGCGGCGGAGCCGTCCGTCGAGGCGTTGTCGACGACGAGGAAGCGGCCGACCCCGACCGCGCGGTAATGGTCGAGGAGGCGCGGCAGCCGCAGCATCTCGTTGCGGACGGCGAGGACCGCGCGGACCTCGCCCGGAACTCGCGGAATCGGCCGCGGGTCGCGCCGCGCGATGCGCGACGGATTGCTCTCGGACGGCGCTGCGTCGGCCCCCACACGCAACGAATGCACCAGGATCAGGGTTGCTTATGCACCCCGATCATATTGGCGCGACACAACCGGGACAATACACCGGTCGACGGCGATCAACCCGCGGGTACCAGCGTGTCGAGCAGCGCCGCGACCTTCGCCTGCGGCGCCTCCTTGCGCCACACGAGAAGGGTGCGCACCGAATGGAGGTCGCCCCGCAGCGGATGGACGCTGAGCCGCCCGCGCTCCGCATAGGCGTCGAGCACGCTCTTCGGCATCAGGGCGATGCCCATCCCGACGACCGCGCAGCCCAGGATGGCGTGGTAGGAGTTCATCTCGGCGATGCGCTCCGGCGCGATGCCGCCGCGCGCGAACCAGTCCTCCAGCCGCTGCCGGTGGGGGCAGCCCGGGTGGAAGGCCAGGAGGGTGCGCCGCGTCACGTCGCCGGGTTCCGTGATCGGGCCGTGGCCGCTTTCGGCGACGATGACCAGTTCCTCCACGAACGCCGCGGCTGCCGCCAGCCGCGGATCGGACACCGGCTCGGCGACCAGGGCCGCATCCAGCTCTCCCGCCAGCACCTGCGCGGTCAGCGACCGGGGATCGCCGGTGTGCAGCTCGATCGCGACGTCGGGATAGCGCTGGTGGAACGTGGTCAGCGGTGCCGGCAGGCGGACCGCCGCGGTGCTCTCCATCGCACCCAGGCGCAGGGGCCCGCGCGGCCGGCTCTCCTGCACCGCCTCCTGCGCTTCCGCGGCCAGGGCGAGCAGGCGATCGGCGTAGCCGAGCAGCACCTTGCCCTGGGGCGTGAGCTGCAGCCGCCTGCCCTCGCGCAGGAACAACGCGACGCCGAGATCCGCCTCCAGTTTCTTGATGCGCGCGGTCACGTTCGACTGCACGCGGAACAGACGCTCCGCCGCGCGGTTGACGCCGCCGGCGGCGACCACGGTGCGGAAGACGTGCAGGTCCGAGAGTTCCATAGTTCTCATTTAAGGAACCATTTATTCATAATTAATCATTTTACGTGAATGATCCGCGTCCGTAAAGTCGACCTTCAAGAACGACGTGGCGAGAAGTAGAAGAATATTACGACCTCGGCGTCGGGATTATAGGAAGTGATATCGATGTCGATCATGGATTTCGTCAAGTCGATCTCGGCATACGAAAAGTCAAAAGCAGGAGGGATTCTCGCTCGAATCGCTTCTGCATGGCTTTCTGCCTACGAAGAGCGAGCGACGCGGACCATCGAAGATCACCTGATCTCACGCGGATGCTCGCGGCTGCAGATCGCCGCAATTCGGACGGGCAAGACCCCGGCCGGCTCGAACTGACGGGGCGCTCGCCTCGACGACCGGGATGGCGGCCGGGTCCGCCGCCGTATGCCGCCCGGATCGGGACCCACCGTCGCGCAATCACGCGGCGCGCAGCGACGCGCCCGAAGGAGGTCCCATGTCCAGCATCTCGAAGCTCACGTCCGTCCCGGGCGCCCTGCACCCCGATCTCGGCCCGGCCGCTCTGCGGAACTGGGCCGCACGGCAGGCGGCGCGCCTCGCCTACCTGGTCGTGCGGGAATTCCGCATCCGACACGCCATCTCGCGCCTGCACCGCCTCGACGACCGCAATCTCGCCGACCTGGGCATCGCCCGCCCGGAGATCGCGCAGGTGGTGCGCCGCGCCCGCCGCGAGGCCGAGCGCCGCCGGAACATGATCCCCGGCGGCCGGCCCACGCGCTAGCCCACCGTCCCGTCCCGCCCATCGGAGGACCGCCATGCAACCCCGCCCGATCGCGCTCGTGCGCGACTCCTTCGCCCTCTTCCGGCCGAACGCCGTCCGGGCTGCGACCCTGTTCTACGGCCGGCTCTTCGACCTCGACCCCTCGCTGCGGCCGCTGTTTCGCCGCGACATGGCGCAGCAGGCGGCGCTGCTCGCGCAGCTCCTCGAGGTCGCCGTCGGCAGCCTCGACCGGATCGAGACCATCGTCCCCGCATTGCACGACCTCGGCCGGCGCCATGCCGCCTATGGCGTGCGGGACGAGCACTACGAGACCGTGGGCACCGCGTTGCTGTGGACGCTGGAGCAGGGGCTCGGCGCGGCGTTCACGGCGGAGGTGCGGGCTGCATGGATCGAGGCGTACGGCCTGCTTGCCGCGACGATGCGGGCCGGCGCCCGGGCAGCGGTGGTCGCTCAGGCGGCGTAGCGGGCGCCGGCGGCCGCGTCGAGGTAGCGGCGGGCCAGCGCCGTCTCCGGTTTCGCGGCCAGCCGCTCGTGGGCCAGCGCGCGCAGCAGCCCCATCTGCCCGTCGCGCCGCGCCGCCTCGAGCAGGGTAAGATCGATGACGTCGCGCTGGACATGGCTGCCGCCCAGGCGGGGGGCGAGCGGGCGCAGCGTCCGCAGCAGGGCCACCGCCGCGGTGTGGTCGCGCCGTCCGAAGGCGTAGAGCGCGCGGGCCAGCGGCAGGCCGACGTCGCGGGTCATCGCGCGGTTGCTGCCGCCGCGCTCGGTGCGCCGCCGCATCGTCGCCAGGATCTGGTCGGCGAGGTCCCAGCGTCCGGCGCCGACGAAGGCCATCATCGCGTGCGCGTCGCTGTGGGCGTACCAGCCGTCGCATACGCTCGGCGCCCAGGCTTCGGCGAGCGCGCTCCAGCGCTGACCGAGGTCGACGCCGCGCAGCGCCAGGCGCCAGAGCAGCGCCGAGGCGTCCACCAGGTCGGCGCGCCCGCCGGTCCCGCCCGTGCGGATGCGCTCGTCGAAGATCGCCACCGCCTCGGACACCTGGTCGAGGGCGAGGTGGTGCAGCGCGCCATGCCACCAGTTGTGGACGGCGAGGACGCTGTCCTCGGCCCGGGCGGCCTCGGCGTCGCGTGTCCAGGCGATGCCCTCCTCATGGCGGCCGGCCGCCTCCAGAACGTGGGCGACCGCGTGGTGCGCCCAGCCGTCGCGCGGCTCGAGCGCCAGCGCCTCGTGGCCGAGATCCTCGGCCTGCGCCAGATCGCCGCATTCCTCCAGGCCGAGGGCATGCATCGCCAGGACCGCGTGATAGCCGGCGAGGCCGGGCGCCCAGGCGTAGCGGAAGCGTGCGACGCGATCGCGCAGCGACCGCGCGTCGCCGCGGCAGAGGTCGAGAAGGTGGGCCTGCCGCAGGGCGAGGACGTCGCGGGGATGCTCGATCAGCACGTCCTCGAGCCGTTCGGCGGCATCGTCGAGGTCGCCGGCGGCGTAGGCCGCGATGGCGGCGGCGTGCAGCTTCTCGCGGTCGGTGCATGCGGCGGCACGCAGGGTCTCGACGATCTCCCCGGCGCGGCCGGCGTCGCCGGCGTCGAGCCCGCTCAGCAGGACATAGGCCTCGAGCGCGTGCGCCATGGCGAAGGCGGGGCTGTCGGCAATGGCCGCGGCGATGCCCGCCAGGGGATCGCCGGTGCCGCGCAGGAGGTCCGCCAGCGCCTCCTCGAAGCGATCGACCGCCTTGTCCGAGGCTCCGCTGACGCACATTCCGCGACGGTCGGCTCGGCTCATGGATCGGCGGCTCCGCAACAGGGGACAGCGGGACCCGTGTCCCGCCTGTTCCGGGTAGGTCGCCGCGGCCGGCCGCCCGGTTCTGCTGCATTGCAAGATCGAAGAAGCTGGCGGGCGGTGCGGATTGCCCTACAACTTGTAGCTGCGCCGTGTTCGAACGACGCCAACGGCCTGAGGAGGGGCCCTGTCATGTGGCAGGAATTCCGGGCGTTCATCGCCCGCGGCAACGTCATCGACCTGGCGGTCGGCATCATCATCGGCGCCGCCTTCACCTCGATCGTCGATTCGCTGGTGAAGGACATCATCATGCCGCCGATCGGCCTGGTTCTCGGCGGCATCGATTTCTCCGACTTCTACATCAACCTGAGCGGGAAGCCGTACGCGTCGCTGGCGGCGGCCAGGGAGGCGGGCGCCGCGACGATCAACTACGGCGTCTTCATCAACGCCCTCATCAAGTTCCTGATCGTCGCCTTCGCCGTGTTCATCCTGGTGAAGCAGGTGAACCGGCTCTACAAGAAACCGCCGCCGCCGCCCCCGCCCCCGCCGACCGTGTCGGACGAGGCGAAGCTGCTGGCGGAGATCCGCGACCTCCTCAAGCCCCGGGCGTAGCCCGCGGCCGATGCCCCGCCGGCGCGGCGCGCCGGCGGGGCTCCCCGTCGACCGCAGGACCGGTCGACCGCCGTGTCATGGCGTCGTAACGATGATCCGGCGTCCGGCGAGGTCGGCGATGGCGGCCGGGTCGTAGCCGATCTCGGCCAGGATCTCGCCGGAATGCTCGCCCATCCGCGGCGCCTCGCGCTGCACGCCGAGGTCGTGGCCGTCCATCTCCACCGGCAGCTTCGGCAGCTTGGTCATGCTGCCGTCGGGCAGGCGCACGGGGACCAGGAAGCCGTGGGCGTTCAGCTGCGGGTCGTCGAACAGGTCCTCGGTCGTCACCACCGGCGCGAAGGGGATGCCGGCCTTCTCCAGCCGCCGGGTGGCCTCGGCCTTGGTCAGCCGGCCGACCACGGCGGCGACCAGCGGCACCAGGCGGGGCCGGGCGGCGACGCGGTCCTCGTTCGACTGCAGCGTCGGGTCGTCGCGCACGTCCTGCCGGCCGAACTCGTCGCAGAAGCGCTGCCAGTGGTTGTTCGAGGTGATGCCGACGAACACCTGCTCGCCGTCCTTCGTGCCGAACGGCTCGTAGATCGCCCAGGCGCTCTTGCGCGCGGGCATCGGCGGGATCTTCTCCCCCGTCAGCACGTGACCGGCCATGTGCGAGCCCATCAGGAAGGCGCCGGTCTCGAAGAGCGCGCTCTTGACGAGCTGCCCTTCGCCGGTCCGGTCGCGCTCGCGCAGCGCCGCCAGGATGGCGATCGCGCCATAGGCGCCGCCGAGGATGTCGATGATCGACGCCCCGGCGCGCAGCGGCCGGCCCGGCGGGCCGGTCATGTAGGCGATCCCCGACATGAACTGCACGATCTCGTCGAGCGCGGGGCGGTTCTCGTAGGGGCCGGTGAGGAAGCCCTTCAGGGCGCAGTAGACCAGCCGCGGGTTGACCGCCCGCGCCTCCTCCCAGCCCATGCCCAGCCGCTCGGCCGTGCCCGGCCCGAAATTCTCCAGCAGGACGTCGGCGCCGGCGATCAGCCGCCGCACCACCGCCTGGCCGTCGGCCTGCTTCAGGTCGACCGCCAGGCTGC
>JADZBA010000038.1 GCA_020852355.1 Alphaproteobacteria bacterium | reverse complement strand
GAAGTTCTACGACTGGGCGCTGACCGCGCCGGCGCAACGTCTGGGCTACGACGCGGGCAAGCAGCTCCAGACGCCGTCGAACCGCGGCGCACCGCTGCCGCCCAAGGCGCCCGATCTCGGCAAAATGAAGCTGATCGAGTATGATTTCGCCAGGTACGGTCGCGCGGCCGAACGCAAGCGCCTGATCGAGCGCTGGGACCGCGAGATCGGCAGCCTGCCGCGCGGCTGATGCGCCGCCTCGCCAGGGCCCTCGCCGCCCTCCTCCTCGTTCTCGGCGCGGCCCCGGCGGCGGCGCAGGGCATCCTCAACCTCTATTGCTCGGCGCCGGTCGAGTGGTGCCAGGTGATGGCCAACGGCTTCCAGGCCGCGTCGGGCATCCATGTGGCGATGACCCAGAAGAGCACCGGCGAAGTGCTGGCGCAGATGCGCGCGGAGGCGGCGAACCCCAAGGGCGACCTGTGGTGGACGGGCCAGGCCGACGCCCACCTCGTGGCCGCGGAGGACGGGCTGACCCAGGAGTACCGCCCGGCCGCGCTCGACGACCTGGAGCCCTGGGCGCGCCAGCAATGGACGGTGTCGCATGGCCGCGCCGTGGGCGTCGCCGGCCTCGCGGTCGGCATCGGCTTCAATACCGAGATCCTCGCCAAGAGGCGCCTCGCCGCACCGCGCTGCTGGGCCGACCTGCTGCGGCCGGCCTATCGCGACGAGATCCAGATGTCGAACCCGAACTCCTCCGGCACCGCCTACACGGTGATCGGCATCCTCGTGCAGGCGATGGGCGAGGACGGCGCCTTCAGCTACCTCCAGGCGCTGCACGCCAACGTCAACAGCTACCCGCGCTCCGGGGTAGCCCCGACGCGGGCGGTGGCGCGCGGCGAGACCGGCATCTCGATCGGCTTTCTCCAGGGCTTCGCCGCGGAGAAGCAGGCCGGCTTTCCGGTCGAGACGGTGGCGCCCTGCGAGGGCACCGCGCTCGCCGTCGACTCCATGTCGATCGTCAGGGGCGCGCGCAACATCGCGGCCGCCCGGCGCTTCTTCGACTGGGCGCTGTCGCCCGAGGCCCAGGCGCTGACGGCCAAGGCCGGCCAGCTCCACCTGCCGGCCAACCGCAAGGCGCCGCCGCCGCCCGGCACGCCGGACCTCGCGACCGCCAAGCTGCTCGACTACGACTTCGCCCGCTTCGGTCGCGGCGCGGAACGGGCACGCCTGCTCGCCCGCTGGGATGCGGAGGTCGGCAGCCGCCCGCGATGAGCCCCCGAGATCGGCCGTCGCCGCCATGAGGCACGTCGCGCCCGCTTGGTGGTGGGTCGCCGCCGCGGTCGGCGCGACGGTCCTGCCGTGGCACATGCAGCAGGCCGGCCTGGGTCTCGGCGACCTCCGGGCGTTTGCCGCCGCCGACCCGGACGCCGCGTCGGCGGCGGCGCAGGCGGTGCTGCACGGGCGCTTCTGGTTCTGGCCGGTGCTGGCGGCGCTGGCCGTGGGCGCCGTCGGGTCCCTGCCGCCCGGCCTCGCCCGTCCCCGGCGCGGCGCGCTGCTGTTCGCCGGCGGCGTGCTCGGCCTGCTCGCCGTCGCCGCCCAGGGCTTCGCCGTCGGCATCGCCGGCTGGACGACGCCGCGGCTCGCGAGCCTGTTCGGGCCGCTCGACGACCGCCAGTTCGGCATCGGCCTCGGCGGCTGCGTCGCCGTCCTGGGCTTCCTCTTCCAGGCGACCGACGGGCTGGCGCTGCGCGGCGCCTTCAAGGGCGACCGCTTCACGGCCGGCGCGGTCGGCCTGCTCGCCTTCTCCATCCTCGTCTTCACCGTATGGCCGATGGCGACCATCCTGGCCGAGGCCTTCGCCGGCCGCGGCGACCTCGGCCCGCTGGCCGCCTTCGCCGAGCGCGCTGCCGACCGCAAGGTCTGGGGCATGGAATGCGTGTCGAGCGGACGGTCGTGCGGCGTCGCATGGAACAGCCTGGCGCTGGCCATCGCGACGGCGACGCTGGCGACGCTGCTCGGCCTGTGCTTCGCCCTGATCGTCACCCGCACCGGCTTTCGCGCCAAGCGCGCGCTGCGCCTGCTGACGGTGCTGCCGATCATCACGCCGCCCTTCGTCATCGGCCTCGGCCTGATCCTGATCTTCGGCCGCGCGGGCGTCGTCAACCAGATCGTCGAGGCGGTCACGGGCTCGCAGCTCGGACGCTGGATCTACGGCTTCCAGGGGGTCTGGCTGGCGCAGGTCTTCTCGTTCACCCCGACGGCGTTCCTGGTGCTGATCGGCGTCGTCGAGGGCGTCTCGCCGACGATGGAGGAGGCCGCGCACACGCTGCGCGCCTCGCGCCTGCGCACCTTCCTCACGGTGTCCCTGCCGCTGATGCGGCCGGGCATCGCCAACGCCTGGCTGGTGGTGTTCGTCGAGAGCCTCGCCGACTTCGGCAACCCGATCGTGCTGGGCGGCTCGTTCGGCGTGCTCTCGACCGAGATCTTCTTCGCCGTGGTCGGTGCCCAGGCCGATTTCGGCCGCGCCGCGATGCTGGCGCTGGTCCTGCTCGCTTTCGCGCTGGCCGCCTTCTTCCTGCAGCGCGCCGTGCTCGGCCGGCGCTCCTACGTCGCCGTGGCGGGCAAGGGCGACGGCGGGCTGGCGACGCCGCTGCCGCGCGGCATCGCCCGGGCCGCCTTCGCGGTCGCCATCCCCTGGGCGATCCTGACCATCGTCGTCTACGCTATGGCTCTGGCCGGCGCCTTCGTGAAGGTGTGGGGCCGCGACTGGACGCCGACGCTCGACCATTTCCGCCGCGCCTTCGACGTGACGCCGACCGCCGACGGCGGCTTCATCCTCTCCGGGCTCGCCTGGAACTCGCTGGGCACGACCGTCACGCTGGCGGCGATCGCCGCACCGGTGACGGCGGCGCTCGGCATCCTCGCGTCCTGGATCCTCTCGCGCCAGCGCTTCGCGGGACGCTTCGCGCTGGAGTTCGCCCTGATGCTGACCTTCGCCGTGCCGGGAACAGTGATCGGCGTCTCCTACATCCTGACCTACAACGTGCCGCCGCTGGAGATCACCGGCACCGGCGTCATCCTCGTGGCCTGCTTCGTGTTCCGCAACATGCCGGTCGGCGTGCGCTCGGGCATGGCCGCGATGAGCCAGCTCGACCGCAGCCTCGACGAGGCGTCGGCGACGCTGCGCGCTTCGACCACGCGCACGCTGGCCCGCGTCATCCTGCCGCTGCTGAAGCCGGCGATCCTGACGGCGCTCGTCTATTCCTTCGTGCGCGCCATGACCACGGTCAGCGCGGTGATCTTCCTGGTGTCGGCCCAGCACGAGATGGCGACCGTCTTCATCATCAACCGGGTGATCAATGGCGACTACGGCGTGTCGATCGCCTACAGCGCCGCCCTGATCGTGCTCATGGTCGCGGCCATCGGCGTGATCCACCTCGCCGTCGGCCGCCGCCGCCTCGGCCGGCGCGCGGCGGCACCCGCCCCACTGGTGCCGGCAGGAGGCCGCGTGTGACGCTGCAGCGCAGATCCGGAGCCGAGGTACGGCTCGAGGGCATCGGCAAGCGCTACGGCGCGGTGACCGCGGTCAAGCCGCTCGACCTGGTGATCGAGGGCGGCACGCTGGTCACGCTCCTCGGCCCATCGGGATGCGGCAAGACCACGCTCCTGCGCATGATCGCCGGCCTGGAGCTGCCGAGCGAGGGCCGTATCTTCATCGGCGGCCGCGACGTCTCGCGCCTGCCGGCGGGCGAGCGCGACGTCAGCCTGGTCTTCCAGTCCTACGCCCTCTTCCCGCACATGACGGTCGGGGAGAACGTCGCCTACGGCCTCGTCTCGTCCGGCATGGCGCGCCGCGCCGCGGCCGAGCGCGCGGCGGGGGCGCTCGAATCGGTCGGCCTCGCCGGGCTGGGCGAACGCCTGCCGTCGGAGCTCTCGGGCGGCCAGCAGCAGCGCGTGGCGGTCGCCCGGGCGCTGGTGCTGGAGCCGGCGGTGCTGCTGTTCGACGAGCCGCTCTCCAACCTCGACGCCCGCTTGCGCCGCCGCATGCGCGACGAGATCCGCGAGCTGCAGCAGCGCCTCGGCGTCACCGTCGTCTATGTCACCCACGACCAGAGCGAGGCGCTCGCCGTCTCCGACCGGATCGTGGTCATGCGCAACGCCGAGATCGCCCAGGCGGGTGCCCCCGACGATCTCTACGAGCGGCCGGTCGACGTCTTCGTCGCGGGGTTCATGGGCGAGGCCAACGTGCTGCCGGCCCGGGTGGCGGCGATCGCCGGAGGCGAGGCGTCGGTGGCCATCGGGCCGCTGGAACTGCACCTGCCGTACCGCGGCCTCGCCGTCGGACCGGCGTCGGTCGCGGTACGGCCGGAGGCCGTGCGCATCGGTCCACCCGGCACTGGGCTCGCCGGCATGGTGGCACGGGCGACCTACATGGGTGCGGTGATGGAGTATACGATCGACACGGCACTGGGCGCGGTCTTCGTCGTCTCCGGCGAAGTCGGTCGCACCCACGCCGCCGGCGAATCGGTCGGGCTCACGCTGGCCGGCCGTGGCGTGGTGCTTGTCCGCCCATGACGGACTCGGGCATGCACTGCGGCACCGGATTGCGCCATACTGGCCGGGAATAGTTCGGGGAACGCAAGCAGTGAGGACTCGCACCTTCATCGTGGCGCTCGCGTGCGCCGTGGCCGCCGCCACGGGGCACGCCGCCGAGACCCTGCGTGTCGGAATGGCGGTCGAGACGACGGCGCTCGACCCACACTTCCACTCGACGACCCCCAACGCCCAGGTCGCCCGCCACATCTTCGACCCGCTGGTCGCCCAGGACGCGACGCAGGCCTTGCAGCCCGGGCTGGCGCTCTCCTGGCGCATGATCGAGCCGACGCGCTGGCGCCTCGCGCTGCGCCCCGGCGTGCGATTCCAGGACGGGCAGGAGTTCGGGGCCGAGGATGTCGTCGTCTCGCTGAAGCGCGCCGTCGCCGTCGAAGGCAGCCCAGGCGGCTACGGCAGCTATCTCCGGGCGATCGTCGACACCGTGGCGATCGACCCGCTGACGGTCGAGATCCGCACGTCCGCGCCCCATCCCGCCCTGCCCTGGGACCTGACGGCGATCGCCATCGTCTCGCGGCGCGCCGCCGGAGCGCGGCCCGATGCCTTCAACGACGGCACGCTGGCGATCGGCACCGGCCCGTTCCGCCTCCTCGCATGGCGCCGCGGCGAGGGCCTGGACCTCGCCCGCAACGACGGCTGGTGGGGCCCGGCGCCGGCCTGGTCGCGGGTGGCGCTGCGCCCCATCCCCAAGGACGCGGCCCGCGTCGCCGCCCTGCTGGCGGGAGACGTCGACCTGATCGAGGGGGTCCCGACCTCCTCGCTGGCCGACTTGTCCCACCGCCGCGAGCTGCGCCTCGCCCAGGCGGTGACCAGCCGCGTGCTGTTCCTGGCGCTCGACAGCGACCGCGACCCGACCCCCTTCGTGACCGACGCGGAGGGGCGGCCGCTGTCGCCCAACCCGCTGCGCGACGCGCGGGTGCGGCGCGCGATCTCGCTCGCCGTCGATCGCGCCGCGATCACCGAACGGATCATGGAGGGTGCGGCGACGCCGGCGGCCCAGCTTCTGCCCGCCACCTACGTCGGCACGAGCCGCCGGCTCGTGCCCGACCGCTACGACCCCGACGCGGCGCGCCGGCTACTCGCCGAGGCGGGATACCCCCGCGGCTTCACGGTGACGCTGCACGGGCCGAACGGCCGCTACCTCAACGACGAGAAGGTGACGATCGCCATCGCCGGCATGCTGCAGCGCGTCGGCATCGTCGCGCGCGTCGCCAGCCTGCCCGGCAATCTGTTCAAGGCGCGGGCCGCCAAGCGCGAGTTCAGCCTGTTCATGGACGGCTGGTCGACCGAGACGGGCGACGCCGGCCTCGCCATGCGCGCTCTGCTGGCGACCGCCGACCCGCGCACCGGCTGGGGCAGCAACAACCGCGCAGGCTATTCCAACCCGGCATTCGACGCCGCACTGGGCCGCGCGCTGGCGACCACCGAGGACGCGCCGCGCGCAGCCGCGCTCGCGCAGGCGATCGAGGTCGCCATGGACGACGCCGGGATGCTGCCGCTCTACTTCCAGTCCGCCACCTGGGCCAGCCGTGCCGCCGTCGCCTACGAGGCCCGGTCGGACGAGTACACGCTGGCCGTATCCGCCCGGCCCGCGCCGTAGGAGGCATCATCCTCGACACCACCCAACCGACGGCGACCGGCGAGCCACCGCGCGTCCGTCGGCGCCACGCCTTCATCGGCGCCAACTGGTTCGCCCACGAACCCGTCGCGGTCGTGTTCCTCTCCGGCGACTTTCCTGCCCGGCGCTGGCCCGAGGCGGAGGAGCTGCTGCGTCGGGCGCTGCCGCCGGGGCTGTCGCCACACCTGCCGCCGGACCCGCCCACGACCACCGCGGCGGCGGTCGAGGCGATCGCCCACGCGCTGTGCGCCTGGGCCGGCTTCCGCGGAACGCCCGTCCGGCGCACCGCGGCCGGTGCCCAGCAGCTCCACTGCGCGGCAATGCCGGCCGGCTATCTCGACCTGCCCCACAACGCCATGATGTTCGCGACCCGGCTGCTCGCCGCCGTGGTCGAAGGCGTGCCGCTGGACGACTGGCTCGCCGCCCACCGGCCCGCCCTGCTCGACTTCCGCCGCGGCGCCGACCAGAGCCTGTCAGGATCGCGGCGCTATATCGTCCGTGCCGCCGAGCGCCGTAGCCTGCCCTGGCGGTCCTTGTCCGGCGCCGGCGTGATCATCCAGGTCGGCGAAGGCCGGCACGCCCGCCTCTTCGACGGGTCGGCGACGTGGCTGACCGGCACGCCGAACCTTCGTCTCGCCGGCAACAAGCAGTCCGCCAACCGCATGCTGCATCGCGCCGGCGTACCGGTGGCGCGCCAGCTCCCCGTGCCGACCATCGCCGCCGCGCGCAAGGCGCTGGCCGTGCTGGGCGTGCCGCTGGTGATCAAGCCGACCGACGAGCGGCGCCAAGCCGGCGTCACCTTCGTCTATGGCGCCGACGAGCTCGAGAGCGCCTACGCGGCGGCGGCAGAGGTCAGCGAGAACCTGATCGCCGAGAGCTACCTGCCCGGCGACGAGTATCGCGCGCTCGTCATCAGCGGTCGGGTTCGCTCGGTCATCGCCAGCACGCCGGCGACGGTGGTCGGCGACGGGCGCTCGACGATCGAGGAGCTGGTCGAGGCGGTGAACCTCGCCGGCGATCGCGGACGCCGCGACGAAGGCTTCGTCCTCTCGCCGATCCTCTGGAACGACCTCTCGAAGCGCTTCCTCGCCTTCAACGGTCACACGCCACAGGAGGTGCTGCCGGCGGGCCGGCGCATCGAGATCTATCCGCTGCCGATCATGCGCTTCGGCGCCGGCCGCAAGATCGACGTGACCGACCGCGTGCATCCCGACAACGACGCCATGCTGGTCAGGGCGGCAGAAGTGATGGGCCTCGACGTCGCGGGCATCGATCTGCGCATGCCCGACGTCGCGAGATCCTGGCGCGAGGTCGGTGCCGGCCTTTGCGAGGTCAACCCGCAGCCCGCGCTCTCGGTCCACTACAATGTCGAGCCGCCCCTCGTCCGCGACGTCGGCGACATGCTGCTGGAGGCGCACATGCCCCGCGGCGAGCGCTGGCTGATGACGCACGTCATGGTCGTCGGCGACGCCGCCCACGAACCCACCATGCAGCAGATCGCGGCCGGCCTGCGCGCGGCCTTCGGCTGGCGGGTGGCGACGGCGACGCCGACTGCGATCGACCTCGAAGGTTGGCAGCCGCGCGAGGCCGCTGTGCCGCTCTCCGAGCGCTACAGCACCATCATCGAGGACCGCACGCTGGATGCCGCCGTCTACCTCGCTCCGGCGGGCGAGATCATGCGCAACGGCCTCGGTTTCCAGCACCTCGATGTGGCCCTGGTCGACCATGTCCGCGGCCAGCCGGCGCCGGGACAGATCCCGACGCTCTCGGCGCTGTCCGCTGCCGGTGCGGTGCTGGTCGGACGCCCCTCCGATCCCGGCCGTGCGCTGCACGCCGTGCTCGAAGCCCTCCGCCGCCGTGGGAAATCGCCGCCCCGCTGACGGCCGCCCGTCTCAGGGCTCGAACGCGGCACCGAGGTGGAACAGGCAGTCGCCGCGCTCGCTGCGGCCGGGGACGCGCTTGCACAGCACGAAGCCGCCGCGCTCGAAGCGGGCGAGCGACGGCTCGCGCCACGGCGTGTCGGTGAAATGGATGAGGCCGGCGGGATCGCCCGCCTGCACCTCCGCCCCGAGCTCGACCAGCGGCTCGAAGATGCCGGCGTCGGGCGCGTAGACGTAGTAGCTGCTGCCGCGCACCTGCAGCAGGCGCGTCGGCGCCGCGGCGGCGGGCGCCGGGCCGGCCAGCGCGCCGATGCGGTGGAGGTAGCGCCGGACGCCCGCCTCGGCGATGGCGAGCGCCGTCGGCGTCACCTGCCCGCCGCCCGCCAGCTCGGTGCTGAGATGGGTCACGCCCTGGCGGATGGCCGCGGCGGTCAGCGTGCGGTCCTCGCCGTTCGGCGCGTCGGTCAGGTAGCCGCAGGGCGCGCCGAACGTCCGCATCAGGTCGATCGCCGTCGCGAGCTTCGCCGGGTCGGTGTGGCGGCGCGTCAGCGTGCTCGGGACGTACATCAGCGAGCTGCCGCCGGAATGGATGTCGAGCACGTAGTCGCACTGCGGCAGCATCGCGTGCTCGATCCAGTAGGCGATCTGCTGCGTGACGCTGCCGTCGGGATCGCCGGGGAACGAGCGATTGAGATTGCCCTCGTCGATCGGCGAGGTGCGCATGCCGGCCATGGCCGCGGGAAAGTTGGCGGCCGTCAGGAACACGATGCGGCCGCGCACGTCCCCGGGCGCGAGCGCGCGCAGCAGCTTCATCAGGGCGACCTGGCCCTCGTACTCGTCGCCGTGGTTGCCCGACATCAGCAGCACCCGCGGGCCGGCGCCGTTGCGCACGCAGGCGATCGGGATCGGCAGCCAGCCGTAGGCGGAGCGATGGACGGAATGCGGCAGGCGCACGAATCCGGTCTGCTTGCCGTCGCGCTCGAGATCGATCTCGCAGAAGAGGCGGCTGGGGCGGGGCATGGGGTCCTCGGGGGCTGGGGCAGGTCAGGCGGCGACGAGATGGCAGGCGACCCGGTGCCCGTCCGCGATTCCGCGCAGCGCCGGCGTCTCGGCGCGGCAGCGGGCGATGGCATGCGGGCAGCGGGTATGGAAGTGGCAGCCCGGCGGCGGCGAGGCCGGGCTCGGGATCTCGCCCGACAGCACCGCCGGCGCCTTGCGGGCGAGCGGGTCGGGCACCGGCACCGCGGCGAGCAGCGCCTGGGTGTAGGGATGGCGCGGGGCGGCGTAGAGCCGGCGCTTGGGCGCCTCTTCGACGATGCGGCCGAGATACATGACCGCCACCCGGTCGGCGACGTGCTTCACGACACCGAGATCGTGGGCGATGAAGAGATAGGCCAGCCCGAAGTCGCGCTGCAGATCCTCCAGCAGGTTGATGATCTGCGCCTGGATCGAGACGTCCAGCGCGGACACCGGCTCGTCGCACACGATCAGCTTCGGGCGGAGCGCCAGGGCGCGCGCGATGCCCAGGCGCTGGCGCTGGCCGCCCGAGAACTCGTGCGGGTAGCGCTGGGCGTGCGCCTGGGGCAGGCCGACCAGCGCCAGCAGCTCCGCCACCCGCCGCCGCCGATCCGCCCGGTCGCCGACGCCATGGATCCGCAGCGGCTCGGCCAGGATCTCGGCCACCGTCATGCGTGGGTCGAGGGAGCCGTAGGGGTCCTGGAAGATGATTTGCATCTCCCGCCGGTGCGGCCGCAGCGCCTCGACGTCGAGCCCGGTCAGCTCCTCGCCGGCGAAGCGCACCGAGCCGGCGGTCGGCTCGATCAGGCGCAGCACCATGCGGCCGGTCGTCGTCTTGCCGCAGCCGGACTCCCCGACCAGCGCCAGGGTCTCGCCGGCGGCGACGGTGAAGTCGACGCCGTCGACGGCGCGCACCGCGCCGACCTGCCGGCGGCGCAGGACGCCGCGCGTGATCGGGAAATGCTTCTTCAGGCCGGCGACGGCCAGCAGCGGCGGCGCGCCGGTCACGGCGCCGATCCGGGGATGGCGAAGCAGGCGGCACGGTGGCCGGCGCCGAGATCGCTCGCCGCCGGCACGCGCTCGCGGCACACCGCCATGACGTCGGGGCAGCGCGGATGGAAGCGGCAGCCGGGCGGCAGTTCGGCCAGCGTCGGCACCATGCCGGGGATCGCCGGCAGCCGCTCGCGCTCGTGGTCGAGGGAGGGGATGCTCTCCAGCAGCAGGCGCGTGTAGGGGTGGCGCGGCGCAGCGAAGACCCGCTCGACCGGTCCCTCCTCGACGATACGGCCGGCATACATCACCAGCACCCGGTCGACCATCTGCGCGACGACGCCGAGGTCGTGGGTGATGAGGATCACCGCCATCTCCAGCTCGCGCTGCAGCTCGCGCAGCAGCGCCAGGATCTGTGCCTGGATCGTGACGTCGAGGGCGGTCGTCGGTTCGTCGGCGATCAGCAGGCTCGGCCGGCAGGCGAGCGCGGCGGCGATCATCACGCGCTGGCGCATGCCGCCGGAGAGCTCGTGCGGGTACTGCCGCATGCGCCGCGGCGCGTCGGCGATGCCGACGCGCTCCAGCAGGCGCTGCGCCCGCGCGGCGGCCTCGCGCCGCCCGAGGCCCTCGTGGGCGCGCAGCGCCTCGGCGACCTGCTCGCCCACGGTGAAGACCGGGTTGAGCGCGCTCATCGGCTCCTGGAAGATCATGCCGATGCGCGCGCCGCGCACGCGCTCCATCGCCGCCTCGTCGAGCGTCGCGAGGTCGGCCCCCTCGAAGCGGATGCTGCCCGCGGCGATGCGCCCGGGCGGGCTCGGCACCAGGCGCAGCAGCGCCAGCGCCGTCAGGCTCTTCCCCGATCCCGATTCGCCGACGATGCCGAGCGTCTCGCCGGCCGCGACCGTGAAGCCGACGCCGTCGACCGCGACCTGCTCGCGCCCCGGCGGGCCGAAGACGACGCGCAGGCCGTCCACCGCCAGCAGCGTCTCAGTCATGTTGCACCCGCAGCCGCGGATCGAGGACGTCGCGCAGCCCGTCGCCCAGCAGGTTGAGGCCGAGGGCGGTCAGCATCACGGCGATGCCCGGGTAGAGGGCGAGCAGCGGCGCCTCGCGCAGGTAGTCCTTGCCCTCGGCGATCATGTTGCCCCAGGTCGGGGTCGGCGGCGGCGGTCCGACGCCGAGGAAGCTCAGGATCGATTCCGCCAGCACCGCGTAGGCGAAGATGAAGGTGAGCTGGACGATCAGCGGCGCCAGGCTGTTGGGCAGGATGTGGCGCAGGATGATCCAGCGGTGACGGGCGCCGAAGGCGAGTGCCGCCTGGACGTACTCCATCTCGCGCACGACCAGCACCGTCGAGCGCACGATGCGCGCCGTGCGCGGCGTGTAGACGACGGCGAGCGCAATCACCGCGTTGACGGCCGAGGGTCCCAGCGCGGCCGCGATGGCGATCGCCAGCAGGATCGCCGGGAACGCCATCAGCGCGTCCATGGCCCGCATCAGCGGCTCGTCGAGGCGGCGGAAATAGCCGGCGACAAGGCCCACGACGGTGCCCGCGATGCCGGCCACGACGACCACCGCGAAGCCGATGCCGAGCGACAGGCGCGCGCCGTAGACGAGGCGGCTCCACAGGTCGCGGCCGAAATTGTCGGTCCCCAGCGGGAACGGCCAGCCCGGCCCGCGGAACCGGAAGCGGGTGTGCATACGCTCGGGTGCCGCCACCGCCAGCAGGTCGGCGAAGACGGCGAGCGCCAGCATCAACCCGAAGAGGATGACGCCGGTGACGAACAGGCGGTGGCGCAGCAGGCGGCGAACGAGGCCGCGCGCCTTCCCCGGCATGACGGCCGGCGCCTCAGCGGCGGTCATAGGTCACGCGCGGGTCCAGCGCCGCGTAGAGCAGGTCGACCACGAGGTTGAGCAGCACCAGCGTCGCCGCGGTGACCAGCAGCCCACCCTGTATCACCGGATAGTCGCGGCTGAAGATCGCGGTCGCCAGCAGCCGGCCCATGCCCGGCAGCGAGTACACCGTCTCGATCACCACCGAGCCCGAGAGCAGCAGGCCGAAGGAGATGCCGATCACAGTCACGACCGGGATCATGACGTTCTTCAGCGCATGCTTGCCGACCACCAGGCGACGCGGCAGGCCCTTGGCGCGGGCTGTGCGGACATAGTCGTTGCGCAGCACCTCCAGCATGGTCGCCCGGGTGATGCGCGCGAGCAGCCCGATCTGCAGCAGCGCCAGCGACACCGACGGCAGCACGAGGCTGCGCGCCCATTCCACCGGGTTCTCCGATAGCGGCACGTAGCCACCGGTCGGCAGCCAGTCGACGAAGACGCCGAACAGCACGATCAGCATCAGGCTGAGCCAGAAGTTCGGCACCGAGACGCCGAACAGCGCCAGGGTCAGCACGAGCTGGTCGACCCAGCTGTTGGGACGCAACGCCGCGACGATGCCGGCGGGCACGCCGATGAGGATGGTCAGGACCAGTGCCACCCCCGACAGCGCCAGCGTTACCGGCACGCGCTCCAGGATCGCCTGGCCGACGCTGCGCTGGAGAGTGAGCGACTGGCCGAGGTCGCCCTGCGCCAGGCCGAGATACCAGTCGCCCAGGCGCGCGACGAACGGCCGGTCGAGGCCGAGCTGGGCACGGACCTGCTGCACTTCCGCGTCCGACGCGCCCTGCCCGGCGATCACCGCCGCCGGGTCGCCCGGCACGAGCTGCATGATCGAGGCGGCGATCAGGGTGACCAGCAGCAGCACCGGGATCGCGGCCAGCAGGCGGCGCAGGATGAACTCCCCCATGCGGGCGTGCGATCAGCCGCGGCCGCAT
>JADZBA010000037.1 GCA_020852355.1 Alphaproteobacteria bacterium | reverse complement strand
CTGCCGGCCGGACGCGAGGGGGGACACTTGGCGGGCTACACACTGCAGATCCTGCATGCCGGCGATTTCGAGACCGATGCCGGCTCCATGGCGCGGGCGCCGGCCCTGGCGGCGATCGTCGACGCGCTCGACGGCGATCCTGGGACGCTGATCCTCTCGGCGGGCGGCCACTTCGCGCCCGGCCCGTTCCTCTCGGCCGGGCGCGACCCGGCCGCCGGCGCGGCGCTGACCGCCTTCTACGATGCCCGCTACGGCCTGCCAGCCGACATCGACGGCGACGGCGTTCCCGACAGCTTCGCGGGCCTGGAGCCCGGCGCGGCGCGGCTCGACGTGGCGCTCATGAATGCGATCGGGGTGCAGGCGTCGGCCCTGGGCAACCAGGAGTTCGACCTCGGCACCGGGGTCCTGGCCGAGGCGATCGGCGGGTCGGTCGCCGGCCCGTCGCCGGCCGGCGTCGCGTCGCTCGGCGCCGCCTTTCCCTATCTCGCCGCCAACCTCGACGTCTCGCGCGACCCGGTGTTGCAGGCGCTGACGACGGATTCGATCCGCGACGTCCGGGATTTCGTGCCGTCGCCGTCGGACTTCGACGGGGCCGCCGACGGCGCCAAGATCGCATCCGCCGCCGTCGCCACGGTGAACGGCGCGCGCATCGGCATCGTCGGCGCGATCACGCCCGACCTCGCGGTCGTCTCCTCGCCGGGCGACACGACCGTGCTCCCGAGTTCCGACCCGGCGGCGCTCGCGGCGATCCTCCAGCCGGTGGTCGACGGCCTGCTCGGCCAGGGCATCGACAAGATCGTCCTGCTGAGCCATCTGCGCGACCTCGCGGCGACCGAGGCGCTGGTGCCGCTGCTGTCGGGCGTCGACGTCGTCATCGCCGGCGGCATGGAGGCGCCCTCGCCCGAGGCCTATCCGATCGTGACCGCCAACGCCGACGGCGATCCCGCGCTGATCATCGCCACGGCGGGCGCCCATGCCGAGCTCGGCCGGCTGGTGGTCGAGTTCGACGAGGCGGGCCGCGTCGTGGCACCCGGTGCCGCGTCCCAGGTCTACGCCGTCAGCGACGAGACGGTCGCCGCGCTGTGGGGTGACCGCGATCCCTACGCCGAAGGCAGCAAGGGCGCGCTCGTGGCCGACCTGGTCGACGCCGCCCGGTCGGTGATCGTCGAGAAGGACGGCAACCTGTTCGGCCGCACCGATGTCTTCCTGGAAGCCGGCGACGACGTCATCCGCCGGCAGGAGACGAACCTGGGCGACCTCAGCGCGGACGCCGATCTGGCCCGCGCCCGCGCCGTCGATGCGACGGTCCAGGTGGCGATCAAGAACGCCGGCGGCATCCGCGAACCGATCGGCACGATCGTGCGCCATGCCGACGGCACGGTGGAGCTGCTGCCGCCCGCCGCCGACGCGCTCGCGGGCAAGGAGGCGGGCGAGGTCTCGCAACTGGACATCGAGAATGCGCTGCGCTTCAACAATGGCCTCACGCTGCTGACCGTGACGCGCGCCCAGCTCGTCCAGGCGATCGAGCACGGGCTGATGGCGGACGATCGGGGGCAGAATTCGGGCCAGTTCCCGCAGGTCAGCGGCGTCGCCTTCAGCTTCGATCCGGCGCGGCCGGCGGGCGAGCGCGTCGTCTCGGCGGCGCTCGTCGCCGACGGCCATGTCACCGACGTGCTGGTGCGCGACGGCGCGCTGGTCGGCGCCGCCGATGCGCCGGTGCGCCTGGTCACGATCAATTTCCTGGCCGGCGGCGGCGACGGCTACCCGTTCCACGAGCTCGCCCATGCCGACCCCGATTTCACCGACCGCGTCGACCTGCTGGGCGAGGATGCCAATGGCGACGGAGTCCTCGATCCGGGCGAGGACCTGAACGGCAACGGCGCGCTCGACGCGGCACCCGCCATCGCGCCGGGCGCGGCGACCTTCGCCGCCGCCGGCACCGAGCAGGACGCGTTGGCCGATCACCTCGCGGCCCGCTACGGGACGATCCCCTATGCCGCCGCCGAGACCGGCCCGGAGGGCGACGCGCGCATCCAGAACCTGGCCGCGCGCGACGACGGGGTCCTCGACGGGCCGTACGCGCTGACCGGCACGGCGGCGGGCGACCTGCTGGAAGGCGGCGACGGCGCCGACACGCTCGCGGGCGAGAGCGGCGACGACACGATCCGTGGCGCCGCCGGCGACGACCTCATCCTCGGCGGCGGCGGCTTCGACCAGATGGCAGGCGGGGCGGGCGGCGACTTCGTCCTCGGCGGCGATGCTCCCGACGTGATCGACGGCGGCGACGGCGACGACCGGCTGCTCGCCGGCAACGAGGGCACCGACGTCGTCCGCGGCGGCGACGGCGACGACCGTCTCTTCGGCGGCCGGGACGGCGACACGCTCGACGGCGGGGCCGGCGCCGACACCGTGTCGGGCGACCGCGGCGACGATCTGCTGCGCGGCGGCGACGGGTCGGACGTGTTCCTCTTCGCCCGCGGGCAGGGCCGCGACGTGATCGCCGACTACCGGCCGGGCGAGGACTTCATCATCGCCGAGGGCAGCGAGGCGGAGATCTCCGACGACGGCGCGGGCAATGCGGTGATCGCGCTCGCCGCCGGCCAGCAGGTGCTGCTGCCGGGCGTGCCGGCGTCGCTCGTCGACCTCATCCTGCTGGCGACGTGAGGGCGAGGGGATCGAGCGGCGCCAGCGCGGGATGGCGATAGTCGCGCGGCAGGGTCCCGTCGAGGCGCGGGTCGTCGTCCCATGCCTCGTCCTGGCGGAACGGCGTGAAGCCGGCGCGCTGGTACATCGCCAGCGCCCGCGGGTCGTCCCAGCTGCAGGTGTGGATCCACAGGCGCGTCGTGCCGGCGCGGCTCCAGGCGGTGTCGATCGCCCATTCCAGGAGATGGCGGCCGAAGCCGCGGCCGACGAACTCCGGCATCACGCCGAGATAGGCGATCTCGACGTCGCCCGGCGTGCGGAAGTCGAGCTCGACATAGCCCGCCGGGCAGCCGGCGACATGGAGGACGAAGACCTCCACCTCGGGGTCGGAGATGATCGCCCGGAGGTCGTCGTCGCTCATGCGCCGGCGGACGATCCACAGCCACCGCGCGCCGATGGTGTCGTAGAGGAAGCGGTAGAACGCCACCGTCGGCGGCTCGGCGCGCAGCAGCGCCAGCCGGCCCGGCGGAGCGGGGTGGGGTGCCCGCGCCGGGCGCGCCGTCATCTCCAGCGCGGTGACGACCGTCCGGATGCGGCCCGGCAGGGTCACGTGCGCGCCGCGCCGGTCTCGATCGGCGTGTCGCCGGGCAGGCCCCATTCCGCCCAGGAGCCGTCGTAGAGGGCGAGGTCGGTCTTTCCGAGCAGGTGCAGGCCGAGATAGAGGATGGCCGCCGTCACCCCGGAGCCGCAGGTCGTGACCACCGGCTTCGCCATGTCGACGCCGCCTGCGGCGAAGGCCGCCTGCAGCCTGTCGGCCGGCAGGATGGTCTTCGTCGCCGGGTCGATGAGGTTGGGGTAGGGGACGTTGAGGCTGCCGGGGATGCGGCCCTGGCGGCGGCCGGGCCATACCTCCGGCGCCTCGCCGCGCCAGCGCTCGGTGGCGCGCGCATCGACGACCTGCTCGGCGGCGGCCCGGATGTTGGCGCGAATCTGCTCCTTGTGGCGCACGCGCGCGGGGTCGAAGCGTGCCGCGTAGGTCGCCGTGGCGGGTGCGGCGACGCCGCTCTCGACCGGGCGTCCCTCGGCCAGCCATTTCGGCAGGCCGCCGTCGAGCACCGCGACGCGGCGATGGCCGAAGGTGCGGAAGGTGAACCACACGCGCGCCGCGCTCATCAGGCCGCTCGCATCGTAGACCACGACATGGTCGTCGCTGCCGATGCCGAGCGCGCCCATGGCGGCGGCGAAGGCGTCGGCCGACGGCAGCATGTGCGGCAGCGGCGAGCTGTGGTCGGACACCCGGTCGACATCGAAGAAGACCGCGCCGGGAATGTGCCCGGCCATGTGCTCGGCGCGCGCGTCGCGGTTCTGGTTGGGCAGGAAGTAGGTGCCGTCGACGACCCGGACGTCCCTGTCCTGCAGGTGGTCGGCCAGCCATGCGGTCGAGACGATGGCGTCGGGGTTGGCATAGTTCATGGGGGGCGGGCTCCCTGCGGGCTCGGTTCAGGCGAGGGCGATGATGATGCGCCGGTTCTGGCGGCCCTTGTTCTCGATCTTGGTGACCTCGACGCGGCCGATCTCGCCGGTCGAGCGGACATGCGTGCCGCCGCACGGCTGCAGGTCGACGCCCGCGATGTCGAGCAGGCGCACCCGGCCATGGCCGGTCGGCGGCTTGACCGACATGGTGCGCACCAGCTCCGGCCGGGCCGCCAGCTCGGCGTCGTCGATCCAGCGCGGCCGCACCGGGTGGTCGGCCGCGATCAGCGCGTTCAGCTTCTCGGTCAACGCCGCCTTGTCGACGGATTCGCCGGGAATGTCGAAGTCGAGGCGGCTCTTCTCGGCGCCGACCTGGCCGCCGGTGACCGCACCCGGCACGATCGCGCAGAGCAGGTGCATGGCGGTGTGCATGCGCATGTGGCGATGCCGGCGGTCCCAGTCGATCGCCGCGACGACCGCCGTGCCGGCCTCCGGCAGGACGCTGCCCGCGGCGGGAACGTGGATCACCCCGTCCGGCCCGTCGCCCTTGATCGTGTCGACGATGGCGATGCTGCCGCCGTCGGCCAGCCGCAGCGTGCCGGTGTCGCCCGGCTGGCCGCCGCCGGTCGGGTAGAACACGGTGCGGTCGAGGCGGATGCCGCGCGCGTCGGCGCCGACGACCGTGGCAGCGCACTCCCGATCGTAGGCATCCTCGCGAAAGATCAGCTCGGTCATCGTCGCCTCACGCCAGCCATGATGGAACGGGAAGGTTCTTCTCCCGCAGGAAGGCGGGGTTGAACAGCTTCGACTGGTAGCGCGTGCCGTAGTCGCAGAGCACGGTCACGATCGTATGTCCCGGCCCCATCTTCTTCGCCAGCTTGATCGCGCCGCCGACATTGATGCCGCTCGACCCGCCGAGCACCAGCCCTTCCTCGCGGATCAGATCGAAGAGGATCGGCAGCGCCTCCTCGTCGGTCACCTGGAACTGGTCGTCGATCGGGGCGCCCTCCAGGTTCCTGGTGATGCGGCCCTGGCCGATGCCCTCGGTGATCGAGCCGCCCTCGGACTTGAGCTCGCCGTGGGCATACCAGTTGTAGAGGGCGGCGCCCATCGGGTCCGCCAGCACGATCTTCACGTCCTTGTTGCGCTCCTTCAGCGCCATCCCGGTGCCCGCCAGGGTGCCGCCGGTGCCGACCGCGCAGGTGAAGGCGTCGACCCTGCCATCGGTCTGCTCCCAGATTTCCGGCCCGGTCGTCTCGATATGCGCCTGGCGGTTGGCGACGTTGTCGAACTGGTTGGCCCACACCGCGCCGTTCGGTTCGGCCTTCGCCAGCGCCTCGGCCAGCCGGCCGGACTGCTTGATGTAGTTGTCGGGGTTGGAATAGGGGACCGCCGGGACGAGGCGAAGGTCGGCGCCGCACAGGCGCAGCATGTCCTTCTTCTCCTGGCTCTGCGTCTCCGGCATGACGATCACCGCGCGGTAGCCGAGCGCGTTGGCGACCAGGGCCAGGCCGATGCCGGTGTTGCCGGCGGTGCCCTCGACGATGACGCCGCCGGGGCGCAGCAGCCCGCGCCGCTCCGCATCGCGCACGATGAAGAGGGCCGCGCGATCCTTCACCGAGCTGCCGGGATTGAGGAACTCCGCCTTGCCGAGGATCGTGCACCCCGTGGTCTCGGAGGCGCGGCGCAGCTTGATGAGGGGCGTGTTGCCGATCGTGCCGACGAAACCGTCGCGGACATTCATGCGGGCAGGCTCCTGGCGGGAAGGATGCAGCGAATATCGAAGGGGACCGCGCCCGCCGCAACCCCTGGCGACGGAGGGATATCGCCGCCGCGCTACCGCATCAGCCGCCCCGGCAGCTCGCCCGTATGGGCGTCGTCGCGCAGCACCTCGACGCCCGAGACGAAGGTGTGGCGGTAGCCCTCGGCCTTCTGCAGCAGGCGCGAGCCGCCGGCCGGCAGGTCGTACACCACCTCGGGCTTGCGCAGGCGCAGGCGCGCGAAATCGATGACGTTGAGGTCGGCCTTCATGCCCGGCGCCACGACGCCGCGGTCGGCGATGCCGTAGGTGCGGGCGGTGTCGCGCGTGTGCTTGCGCACCAGTTGCTCCAGCGGGAAGCGGCGGCCGCGGGTGCGGTCGCGGCCCCAGTAGGACAGGAGGTAGGTGGGCGCGCTGGCGTCGCAGATGAGGCCGACATGGGCGCCGCCGTCGGCGACGCCCATCACCGTCGCCTCGTCGGCCAGCATGTCGGCGATCGCCTCGGAGTTGCCGGCGCTGTAGTTCTCGAACGGATAGAGCAGCAGGGCCCGGCCCTCGTCCCGCATCATCAGCTCCAGCGCCAGCGCCCACGGGCTGCGGCCGGCGCGCCGCGCCTGGGCGGCGATGCCCTCGGCGGGGTCCGGCTCCAGGTCGACCGGCTCGCGGATCAGGGTCGCGCGCTCCAGGTAGCGGGCCATCTCGGCGGTGGCCGCGTCCTGCGGCACGTCCTCGACCAGGGTGCGGCGCAGCTCCGCGTCGGCGGCCAGCGCCCGCCAGCGCGCGGTCGGGTGCAGCCCGCGCAGCGCCCGCGCCCAGGCGGGGTGGCCGACGAACGGGTTGATCGAGGTCTGCAGCCCCATCAGCATGCCGATCGGCCGGCAGCCGACCTGGCCCGTGACCTCGAGCCCGGCGCGGCGGGCCGCGTGGATCTGCGCCATCGTCTCGCGCCACAGCTCGGGCTGCTTGTCGACCTGGACGATCAGGCAGGAGAGCGGGCGGCCGGAGACCTCGGCGAAGCCGCGCAGGATCTCGAACTCGCCCGGCCCGAAGTCGGAGTTGACCTCGAAGACGCCCTTGCCGGCGCGCTTCATGGCCAGCGCCAGCGCGTGCAGCTCGGGCTCGGCGGCCGACAGGCCGGGGGTCAAGCGCCCGTCGCTCGCCTTGTGCTTGCGGGTGCGCGAGGTCGTCAGGCCGAAGGCGCCGGCGGCCAGCGCCTCGACCAGCAGGTCGCCCATGCGTGCCGCCTCGGCCTCCGTCGGCCGCTCCGCATGGTCGGCGCCTCGGTCGCCCATGACGTAGAAGCGCAGCACGCCGTGCGGCATCTGCGCGCCGATGTCCATGGCGAAGCGGCGCGACGCCAGCAGGTCGAGATAGTCGGGGAAGGATTCCCAGTCGAACGACACGCCTTCGGCCAGCACGGTGCCCGGGATGTCCTCGACCCCCTCCATCAGCTTGATCAGGTAGTCGGTCGCATCCGGCCGCACCGGCGCGAAGCCGACGCCGCAGTTGCCGAACACCGCCGTGGTGACGCCGTGCAGCGAGGACGGCGACAGGAAGGAATCCCAGGTCGCCTGGCCGTCGTAGTGGGTGTGGATGTCGACGAAGCCCGGCGTCACCAGCAGCCCGTCCGCGTCGACGGTGCGGCGCGCCGGGCCGGTCACCCGGCCGACCGCGACGATCCGGCCGCCGGCGACCGCCACGTCGGCGGTGCGCGGCGCCGCCCCCGTGCCGTCGACCAGCGTCCCGCCGCGAATCAGCAGATCGTGCATGCCGTCCTCCCGCCCCGCCGGACCGTCCGGCGGCCGTCCATGATGGCGGCATCGGGGGGCCCGCGTCGACCGTCATGCCGCGGCGCCGCTTCGCCCGGCCGCCCGTTCCGTGCTAACGACGGGGTGGCGAAACCCGCATTGCGAAGGGTGATTCGATGTCCCAGGTGGTGCGCTACGTGCCGCTGCTCGCCTTCGTCGTCGTCGCCTACAACCTCGTCGCGGTCGTGTCGCCGAGCGCGCTCGACGCGACGCTGCTCAGCTTCGGCCTGCTGTCCGGCGCGGCGTTCGTGTTCCTGGTCAAGGACGTGCTGGAGCTGGCGGGCCTGATCCTGCTCTACGCGGAGCTGGCCAAGGCGACCAGGACGACGAACGTGTCGATCATGGATCACACGCTGTCGCTGCTCCTGATGGTGGTCTGCATCATCGAGCTGATCGTCGTGCCCTTCGCGGGGACCGCCACCTTCTTCCTGCTGACGGTGATGACCGCGATCGACGTCGTCGCCGGCTTCACCATCACCATCACCGGTGCCAAGCGCGACCTGACGGCAGTGCCTCCCGGCTCGATGTAGCGCTGGCGCGGCCCTTGCCTCGCTCCCCGGCAAGGGGGGCGAGGCGGATGCACAAGGCCGAGGACCGCGGCGGGCCGGCCCAGCCGCTCCTTGTTCGCGGACGGTCTGCGCAAGCATTTCCCGCTGAAGAAGGGACTGCTCGACCGCGGGCCGCCGCCCGTCGTGCGCGCCGTCGACGACGTCTCGTTCCCCAACGACGAGGCCGCCACCAAGCTCATCTACCTCGCGCTGCAGAACGTCGGCGTCCACTGGAAGCCGGCCATCGAATGGCGTGCGGCTTACGCCCAGTTCGCTATCCCGTTCCCCGATCGCATTCCTGCGATCATGCGCTGACGCCAACCACCATGGATCAGCCGCACACAATCAATCTGACACTCCCGACGGTCGCCTTCGGCCCCGTGTCGACGGCATGGCGCCGCGCGCCGCGCGCGAGCAGGCGGCCGACCTCCTGGCCCGCGTCGGGCTCGACCCCGTGCAGTTCCAGCGGCGCTATCCCCATGAGCTGTCGGGCGGGCAGCGCCAGCGGGCGATGATCGCCCTGGCGCTCGCCTGCCGGCCGAAGCTGCTGCTCGCCGACGAGCCGACGACGGCGCTCGACGCCACCGTGCAGATCCAGGTGCTGCTGCGGCTGGCCCAGCTCCAGCGCGACCTCGGCCTCGGCGTCATCTTCGTCACCCACGACTTCGGCGTGGCGATGGAGGCCTCCTCGCGCCTCGCGGTCATGTCTGCCGGGGCCGGCGCGGGCGGAAGGGTGACGATCGCCGCCGTCATGCGCTAAGCCTGGACCTCCCCGGGAGGATCCCATGGCCCAGAATCCGATCGACTATGCCGATGCCGGACCCGATGTGCGGGCCGTCTACGACGACATCAAGGCGACGCGCGGCGTCCCGGACGTCAACAACTTCTGGAAGATGGCGGCCCATCATCCG
>JADZBA010000036.1 GCA_020852355.1 Alphaproteobacteria bacterium | reverse complement strand
GTGTCGAGGAAGACCACCGGCAGGCGGCGGTCGACACGGGCGATGAGATGCAGCAGCACAGCCGAATCCGCGCCGAACGAGGAGACGGCCGCGAGGCCTCCGTCAAAACTCTCGGCCAACGCCGTCTCGATCACGGCCTGCGGCGCTAGCTGGCCATAGCGGGCGTCCAGCGCCAAGGCACGCGCGGACGCATCCGCGCCGGCATCAGGCTGCCTTGACTTCGGCACCATAGAGCGCCTCCTTGAACGGCGCGGGACCGACGCGGCGGTAGGCGTCGAGGAACCGCTCGTCGCGGCTCAGGCGCAGGCCGAGATAGGTGTTCACCACCGTCTCGATTGCGTCGGTGATCTCGTCCGGCCCGAAGCCCCGGCCGATGATGTCACCGATCGACGTGCTCTCGTCGCCGGAGCCGCCGAGCGTCACCTGATAGAGTTCCGCGCCCTTCTTCTCGACTCCCAATATGCCGATATGGCCGACATGGTGATGGCCGCAGGCGTTGATGCAGCCGGAAATCTTGAGCTTCAGCTCGCCGATGTCGCGCTGGCGGGCGAGATCGCCGAAACGCCGCGAGATCGCCTGCGCCACCGGGATCGAGCGCGCATTGGCGAGCGCGCAATAGTCGAGGCCGGGGCAGGCGATGATGTCGGTGATGAGGTTCGAGTTGGCCGTGGCCAGATCGATCTCGACCAGCGCGTCGTAGACCGTCTTCAGGTCGGCGCGGGCGACATGCGGCAGGATCAGGTTCTGCTCGTGACTGACCCGCAGCTCGTCGAAGCCATATTTCTCGGCGATGTCGGCGATGGCCTCCATCTGGCTGTCGGAGGCGTCGCCGGGCGCCTCGCCGATCCCCTTCAGCGAGATCGTCACGGCCGCATAATCGGGATGGCGGTGGGTGATGACGTTCTGGTCGAGCCATTCGCCGAAGGAGCGCGAGTCGAGCCGCGCCTGTTTCACGATGTCGTCGCCTTCCGGCCGCGCCGGCAGGTCCGGCGGCGCGAAATAGGTCTCGATCGCCCGGATGTCCTCGTCCGGCAGCTTGAGCTGGCCGGTCGCCAGTTCGGCCCATTCGGCCTCCACCTGACGCGAAAATTCCTCCACGCCCGTCTCGTGGACCAGAATCTTGATACGGGCCTTGTACTTGTTGTCGCGCCGCCCGTAGAGATTGTAGACGCGCAGGATCGCCGTGCAGTACGAGAGCAGATGCTCCTCGGGCAGGAAGTCGCGGATCTTTTTGGCGACCATCGGCGTGCGGCCCTGGCCACCGCCGACATAGACGGCGAAGCCCAGCTCGCCCTTCCCGTTCTTCTTCAGATGCAGGCCGATGTCGTGCGTCTGGATCGCGGCGCGGTCGCGCTCGGCGCCGGTCACGGCGATCTTGAACTTGCGCGGCAGGTAGGAGAATTCCGGGTGCACCGACGACCACTGCCGCAGGATCTCCGCATAGGGGCGAGGGTCGGCGACCTCGTCGGCGGCCGCGCCGGCGAAATGATCCGCCGTCACGTTGCGGATGCAGTTGCCGGAGGTCTGAAGGGCATGCATCTCCACCGAGGCGAGGTCGGCGAGGATCGCCGGTATGTCGGACAGGGCCGGCCAGTTGAACTGGATGTTCTGCCGCGTGGTGAAGTGGCCATAGCCCTTGTCGTACTTGCGGGCGATATGCGCCAGCATGCGAAGCTGCTTCGGGCTCAGCGTGCCGTAGGGAACGGCGATGCGCAGCATGTAGGCGTGGAGCTGCAGGTAGACGCCGTTCATCAGCCTGAGCGGCTTGAACTGGTCTTCCGTGATCTCGCCGGCAAGCCGCCGCTCGACCTGGTCGCTGAATTCGGCGACGCGGGCCTTCACGAACTCCTGGTCGAACTCATCGTAACGATACATGGCCAATCTTCCGGGGTTCAGCGCGCCTGGTGGAAACCGGGCTCGGCCTGCTTGCCTAGGTCGGTACGGTTGGTGGGGCCTGCCGCGCGGATGCGCTCGCGCAGACGGTTGGGCACTATCTCGTAATCGGTCAGCTCGACATCGATCAGGTTGACGTCGACCACCTCGTTGTTCTCGTAGGCGGCCTTGCCGATGGCCTCGAGCCGCGCTTCGGCCTCCTTGTCGTCGGCCAATGCCGACCCCGCGATCGTCTCCGACCAGCGGCCGTCCTCGGCGTACCAGACGGCCTCGCCGTCGCTCAGGCGGTTGGCGGTGAGAATCTTCATGCGCGGACCTCGACGGTGCGGGCCGCCGAAGCGGCAGCGAGGGCGGAGAGCGGCTCGGAATGCGCGAAATTGGCCCCCGCAACGGCATCGCCGATGATGGTCATGACCGGGCCGTCGAGATCCTCCCGGGCCGACAGCGACGGCAGGTCGGTCAGCGTCCCGTGCATCCTGCGGCTGGACGGCAGGCTGGCGTTCTCGACCACGGCGACGGCCGTGTCCGGCGACAGCCCGGCCTCGATCAGCCGCGCAGCAACGTCGGCCGCGACCGAGCGGCCCATATAGACGGCGACCGTCGCACCCGAGATGGCGAGCTTCGCCCAATCGGGGAGCGCGCCCCCCTTGAGGTCGTGGCCGGTGGTGAAGACCATGGAGGAGGTGACGCCACGCAGCGTCAGCGGCAGCTCGAAATCGGCGGCCGCCGCGAAGGCGGAGGTGACGCCCGGCACGACTTCATAGGAGACGCCCGCGTCGCGCAGCGCCTGCATCTCCTCGCCGGCCCGGCCGAACACCAGCGGATCGCCCGACTTCAGGCGGACGACGCGCTTGCCTTCCCGACCGAGGGAAACCAGCAGCCCGTTGATCTCGTCCTGGCTTTTGGAATGG
>JADZBA010000035.1 GCA_020852355.1 Alphaproteobacteria bacterium | reverse complement strand
AACGCCTTCACCGCACGCACCGTGTCCCGTGCCCGCGGCGTCCAGTAGCGCATGGCGATGAAGGTCTCGACGGTGCCGAGGTCGCCCAGCGCTTCCCGCAACGCGGCCGCCTGCGCCAGCGTGTTCTCCACGATCGGCGAGCGGCCACCGATGCGATCATAGTTCGCCCGCGCCACCGGGGCTCGCCGCCGTGCGATCAGTCGCGCCAGCAGGGGCCGCAGCGGCCAGGGCAGGCGGATGATCGCCGGATCGGCGAACAGATTGACGAGAAAGGGCTCCACGGACTCCCGGCGGTCGGGACCGCCGAGGTTCAACAGCACGACCGCGATCCGGGGCATCGGTCAACCGTTCCCGCGGCGCAGCACCGCGATGGCGCGAGCGACGTTCTCGGGCGGCGTCTCGGGTACGATACCATGGCCGAGGTTGAAGACGAACGGCCGCCCCCTCATCGCGTCGCGGATGCGCGCGACCTCCGCATCGAGCCCGTCGCCGCCGACCACCAGCCATTGCGGATCGAGATTGCCCTGCAGGACAAGCTCGCTCATCGCGTGCCGTGCCCAAGCGAGGGGCACGGACGTGTCGAGGCTGATGGCATCGACCCCGGTCGCGGCGGCGTATTCGGCGATGCCGGCACCGGCGCCGCGCGGGAAGCCGATGACCGGAACTCCGGGATGGCGGGCCTTGAGCGCCGCGACGATCGCCCGTGCCGGGGCGACCGACCAGCGGCGAAATGCTTCCTCCGGCAGGACGCCGGCCCACGAATCGAAGAGCTGCACCGCCTCCGCGCCTGCGACCACCTGCGCGCAGAGATACGCGACCGTTGCCTCCACCAGGCGGTCGATCAGCACCTGGAAGCTGTCCGGCGCGCCGTACGCCCAGCGCTTCGTGGCCGAGAACTCCCGGCTGGAGCCGCCCTCGACCATGTAGGTCGCGACGGTCCAGGGCGCCCCCGCGAAGCCGATCAGGGTCGTGGACGCCGGCAGCGCCGCGGCAACCGTGCGCACCGTCTCCATCACCGGGGCCGTCCGCCGCGCGAACACATCCGGCGCGAAATCGGGTAGGCGCTCGCCCGGGTGCAGCGGCGGCAGGGCCGGACCTTCGCCCTCGCGGAATCCGACGTCGACGCCCAACCCATAGGGAACGATGAGGATGTCCGCGAACAGGATCGCGCCATCCATCGCGTAGCGGCGTATCGGCTGCAGGGTCGCCTCGGCCGCCTTCCGAGGATCGAGGCACAGGTCCATGAAGCCGCCGGCCCGGGCACGCAGAGCTCGGTACTCCGGGAGGTAGCGGCCGGCCTGGCGCATGAACCAGACCGGCGGCGGCGACAGTGCCGTCCCACGCAGGGCCATGCCCAGAGGCTTCGTCGTTGCACGCACCCTTTTCCCCGATCGGTCGAGCCTACTACCTTCTAGTTCGAATCCTTTGAAAAGGTAGTGGTGGTAGTGACGCGGTGGATCGTGGGGATCAACGATTCGCCGATTTCGTCCCATGATGATCCACAGTTCGACGGCGAATGGCACCGCCGGTGGAGAAGCCTGGCAGGGCGAGACGAAAGGCGGAGAACGTCCCGATGGGGATAGCGGGGAATGAATGGATAGCGTGGATGGGATGGCATGGCGGATCGCCGGGGGTCCCTGTCGATCATTCCATGCACGCGGCGGGCGCAGGCGGAGCGAATCCGCGTGAGCGGGGAGAGATCGGCCGGCCGTGTCGGATTGCGGGATTGTCCACAGCCGTCGCGAAACCGGCTAGGCTTCGCCTTCGGCCATGAAGCGCTTTCATCTCCATCTCGTCTCCGACGCCACGGGCGAGACCGTGCACGGCCTCGCGCGCGCCTGCGTGGCGCAGTTCGAGGATGTCGATCCCGTCGAGCACACCTGGTCGATGGTGCGCACGAAGACCCAAGTCGAGCGGGTGATCGCCGGCATCGAGGCCAATCCGGGGGTGGTGCTGTTCACCCTGGTCGACGAGGCGCAGCGCAGCCTCCTGCAGGGCGCCTGCCGGCGTCTCCAGGTCCCGACGATCCCGATCCTCGATCCGATCATCGCCGCCTTCGGGAGCTATCTCGGCCGGCGCAGCCGCGGCCAGCCCGGCCGTCAGCACATGCTGGATGCCGAGTATTTCAATCGCATCGACGCGATGACCTTCGCTCTCGTGCACGACGACGGGCAGGGCCTGTGGAACCTCGACGCGGCCGACGTCGTGCTCACCGGCGTGTCGCGCACCTCGAAGACGCCGACCGCGATGTATCTCGCCAACCGTGGGATCAAGGCGGCGAACGTGCCGATCGTGCCGGGCGTGCCGCCGCCCGAGGAACTCTTCGCCGTGCGCCATCCCCTGGTGGTGGGGCTGACGAAGGACCCGGAACGGCTGGTGCAGGTCCGCCGGCAGCGGCTGCGCATGATCCAGGACCATGAGGGCGGCGACTATGTCGACCTCGAGCGGGTGCGCGAGGAGATCGCCCAGGTGCGCCGCCTCTGCGCAGAGCACCACTGGCCGGTGATCGACGTGACGCGGCGCTCGATCGAGGAGACCGCGGCGACGATCATGCAGTTGCTGACCAGGCGGCAGCAGGCGGCGGGCCAGGCTCCGGTCGCCGCGTCGTGACGATGGGCGGATCGCCGATGGCGGCCGAGGTGCCGATGCTCGTGCTCGCCTCCGCCAGCGCGACGCGCGGACGGCTGCTCGCGGCGGCCGGGCTGTGCTTCGAGGTGCTTCCCGCCGCCGTCGACGAGGACGAGATCAAGCGCAGCCTCCATGCGGAGGGCGCGCCCGTGCGCGATGCCGCCGCGGCGCTGGCCGCCGCCAAGGCGGGACGCGTCGCCCGCCGGCGGCCGGGCGCGCTGGTGATCGGCGCGGATCAGATCCTGGAATGCGGCGGCGTCTGGTACGACAAGCCGCCCGACCTTCTCCATGCGCGGGCACAGCTGATGGCGCTTCGCGGCCGCGAACACCGGCTGGCGACGGCGGTCTGCGTGATGCGTGACGACACTTTGCTGTGGCAGCATGGCGAGGCGCCGCAGCTGACCATGCGCCCGTTCAGCGACGCCTTCCTGGAGGCCTATATGGCGGCGTCGGGGGCCGATGTGCTTCGGTCGGTCGGTGCATATCTCCTGGAGGGACCCGGCGTGCAGCTCTTCTCCCGCATCGTGGGCGACTATTTCGCCATCCTCGGCCTGCCCCTGCTGCCGCTGCTGGAGTTCCTGCGCGGCCATGGTGTGGTGCCGCGATGACGCTCACGGGCAAGGGTCGCGTCGCCGGCGTGATGGGCTGGCCGGTCGGGCATTCGCGCTCGCCGCGGCTGCACGGCTTCTGGCTCGACCGCTACGGCATCGACGGCGCCTACGTCCCGATGGCGGTGCGTCCCGAGCGTGTCGTCGAGGCGGTCCGGGCGCTGCCCATCCTGGGCTTCGCCGGCTGCAACCTGACGGTTCCGCACAAGGAGCTCGTGCTGTCCGCGCTCGACAACGTGGAGCCGCTCGCCCGGCGCATCGGCGCGGTCAATACCGTCGTGGTCGGTCCCGACGGCAGCCTGGACGGCGCCAACACCGACGCGTTCGGATTCGTCGAGAGCCTGCGCGAGGCGATCCCCGGCTGGCGCGGCGAGCGTGGACCGGCGATGGTGATCGGCGCCGGGGGTGCGGCCCGGGCCGTGGTGGCTGCGCTCCAGGACGCCGGCGCCCCCGAGATCCGCCTCGCCAACCGCACGGCGGCCCGGGCCGCCGCGCTCGCGGCCGATCTCGGCGGCGTCACCCTCGTCGACTGGACCGACCGCGCCGCCGCGCTAGCGGGGGCGGCCCTGCTGGTGAATGCGACGACCCAGGGAATGGCTGGTCAGGCGCCGCTCGACCTCGACCTCGAGCACCTGCCGACGTCGGCAGTCGTGACCGACATCGTCTACGTCCCGCTGGAGACTCCTCTCCTCGCCGCCGCCGGGGCGCGTGGCAACCCCGTCGTCGACGGGCTGGGTATGCTCCTGCACCAGGCCCGGCCGGGGTTCGAGCGTTGGTTCGGGTACGCGCCGGAGGTGACGGCCGAGCTGCGGCGCTTCGTGCTGGGCGCGCCGGCGTGATCGTCCTCGGCCTGACCGGCTCGATCGGAATGGGCAAGACGACGGCTGCGCGCATGCTGCGGCGGATGGGGATCCCGGTGCATGACGCCGACGCGGCGGTGCACCGCCTGCTGGCCCGCGGCGGCGCCGCGGTGCGACCCATCGCGGTCGCCTTCGCGGGCACGGTGCGCGACGGTGCGGTCGACCGGCAGGAACTGGGCCGCCGTGTCTTCGGCGATCCGGCGGCGCTCGGCCGCCTCGAACGCATCGTCCATCCGCTGGTGCGGCGGTCGTCGGACCGCTTCCTGGCGGCGCACCGCGCGCGGCGCACGCCGATCGTGGTGCTCGATGTCCCGCTGCTCTACGAGAAGGGCGGAGTGCGGTGTTGCGACCGGGTGATCGTCGTCAGCGCGCCCGCCTTCCTGCAGCGCCAGCGCGTCCTGCGCCGGCCGGGGATGACGCAGGCGCGTTTCGCCGGCATTCTCGCGCAGCAGATGCCCGACGTGGAGAAGCGCCGCCGCGCGGACGCCGTGGTGCCGACCGGCCTCGGCAAGGGATACACTTGGCATCGGCTGGCGGCGGCCCTGCGCGCTGTGCGCCGCCGGCCGGCGCGAAGGAGCGTGGCGCATGCGTGAGATCGTCCTCGACACCGAGACGACGGGCCTCGACCCGCGCGAGGGGCACCGGCTCGTCGAGATCGCCTGCCTGGAGCTGATCAACGGCGTGCCGACCGGTGCCGACTTCGTGCGGCGGATCAACCCCGAACGGGCGATGGATGCGGCCGCCTTCGCCGTCCACGGCATCTCCGACGCGGATCTCGCCGGCGCGCCGCTCTTCGCCGAGATCTGCGACGAGCTGCTGGCGTTCATCGCCGAAGACCCGCTGGTCATCCACAATGCGGAGTTCGACCTGCGATTCCTGAATGCCGAGCTGGCGCGGCTGAGCCGGTCGGCGATCCCGCTGGAGCGGGCGATCGACACGCTGCACATGGCGCGCCGCCGCTTCCCCGGCGCCCAGGCCAGCCTGGACGCCCTGTGCAAGCGCTTCGGCATCGATACCTCTGCGCGGGTCAAGCACGGTGCCCGGCTCGACGCCGAGCTGCTGGCGGACGTCTATCTGGAGCTCTCGGGCGGCCGGCAGAAGCGCCTCGGCCTGATCGCGATGGAGACCGTGGTGGCCACCGCCCGCACCAGCGCCGCACGGCCGCCGCGCGCGCCGCGGCCGCACGCGCCCTCGGCCGAGGAAGCGGCGGCGCACGTGGCGTTCGTGGCGAAGATCCGGAACGCGATCTGGCTGCGGTGAGGGGCGCCCGCTCTCAGGCGATGATGCCGCCGCCCGGACCCGCCTGCTGCTGCTGCTGCGCCTGCTGGCGGCGGTAGAGGTCGGCGAAGTCGATCGGATTCAGCAGCAGGGGCGGGAAGCCGCCGTCGCGGGTGGCGTCGCCGATGATCTGCCGTGCGAACGGGAACAGCATCCGCGGAATCTCGATCAGCAGCACGGCGCCGACATGCTCCTGCGGCAGATCGGCGGCCAGCGTCACCACCGCGCCATACTCGAGCTCGACGACGAAGGCGGTCTTCTCCGCGACTTTCGCGGTGGCGGACATCGCCAGCACGACCTCGAACACGTGCTCGGCGAGATTGCGCACCTTGACGTCGACCTTGACCTCGATCTGCGGCGGCTGGCGCATCTCGGCCATGATCTGCGGCGCGTTCGGGTTCTCGAACGAGAGGTCCCGGATGTACTGCGCGTTGATCGCGACGGGGGCCCCCTGGGGTGCCGCCGGGCTCGGTATCTGATCGGTCATTGTTCCTCGCGGGGGTCGCCGGGCGGGCACTAGCACGAAAGGCGCGGTGTCGTCACTCGAAGCTGCGTCACTCGAAGCTGTCGGGGGCCGGTGCCGTCGGATCGAACGGGACCACCGCGCCGTTGCCGACCCGCTTGCCCGTCAGACCCCGGATGAATCCCCAATGGGTGACGACCGCGACGTGGCGCCAGTCGTGCCGCGCCGCCATGGCGGCGCGGAAGCGGGCGCAGCGGGCGAGCAGCGCGTGCTCCGGCTCTTCCATCTCCGGCCACCAGCGCTCGTCGAGATGGTCCATGGCGAGATGGGGCCAGCGGCCGCGCAGCAGGCTGGTGGGCGAGCCGACGTCGCAGGCGTAGGCCGCCCGCTCGCCGACGATCGGGTCGATGGTGACCGGCAGGCGCAGCGCCTCGGCGATGATATGGGCGGTCTCGAGAGCCCGCGTGTATGGGCTGGCGACCAGGCCGCGCACGGGATGTCCGGCCAGAGCCTCCGCGGCCGCAGCCGCCTGCCGCTTTCCTTCCTCGGTCAGCCGCGGGTCGTGGATGCCGGGGTCGATCCGGGTGACGGAGAAGGCCGCATTGAACTCCGACTGGCCGTGCCGGACGAGAATCATCGGGTACCGCTCGGACTCAACGAAGGGAGGGGGGCGGGGGACGGTCGGTCTCGCTCACCACCACCGCTTCCCCGTCGATGATCGTGGGGTCGCCGGCCGGCGTCGCGACCCGGACATGGCTGCGCAGATAGCCCCAGGCGCGCCGGCGGAGCAAGAGGCGCGTCGCCGGCAGGAGCAGGAGCAGCGCGATGGCGTCCGTCAGAAAGCCCGGGGTTATCAGCAGGATGCCGGCAGCGACCAGGGCCGCGCCGTCGAAGGCGGCAGCGGCCGGGACCGGCTCGATCGCGGCGCTCGCCTGCAGCCGGCGCATCGCCGCCACCCCCTGGCGGCGGATCAGCGCCGCTCCGGCGAGCGCCGCAAGCAACGTCGCGGCCAGCGTCGGCCACAGGCCGACCAGCTCGCCGGCGACGATGAAAAGGGCGATTTCCGCGAGCGGAAACCCGAGGAGGAGGGTCAATACGAGGGGTCGCATCCTTGCTTCACTCAGTCCCTGGTCCTATCTACAACGCATGGCGGCGCGCGCAAGCCGGCGGACTTCCGCCCGCGGCGGCGGATTTCCCGGGCACGCCCGAGGCAGGAGCGATGAGCAGCGGCTTCCAGCTTTTCGACATCATCCTGTTCGCGATGATCGCGGCCTTCCTGGTGCTGCGGCTGCGCAGCGTTCTCGGCCGCCGCACCGGCAACGAACGGCGCCCGACGGATGCGCTGGGGGTGCCCGCGCGGGAATCCGACGCCAACGTGATCGCCCTGCCGCCGCGTGCGCCCGAAGCGGAGGTCGAGGATATCGCGCCGCCCAAGGACGTGTCGCCCGCCGATGCCGGCGCCGGCATCACGCAGATTCGCGTCGCCGATCCGACCTTCGACCCCGACGGCTTCGTCGAGGGTGCCCGTTCGGCTTTCGAGATGATCGTCGGCGCCTATGCCCGTGGCGACAGCGATGCGCTGCGGCCGTTGCTCAACGATACGGTCTTCACGCAGTTCGCCGGCGCCATCCGCGAGCGCGAGACCCAGAAGCAGACGCTGGAGACGACGGTAGTGGCGATCCGCGGCGCGGAGATCGCCGAGGCGCACATGGAGGGGCGCACCGCCTTCGTGACGGTGAAGTTCGCCTCCGACCAGATCAACGTGGTGCGCGACGCGGCGGGCACCGTGGTCGAGGGCGATCCCGGCCGCACCACGGAAGTCGTCGATCTCTGGACCTTCGCCCGCAACACCCGTTCGCGCGACCCCAACTGGCTGCTCGTCGCCACCGGCGCGCCGCAGCACTGATCGATTCCGTGCCGACGCTTCGCGCAGCGGCGGGCGTCGCCGCCGCGGCCATGCTCGCGCTGCTCGCGGCCTGCGGCGAGCGGCCGCCAGCGTCGGCGCCACCCGCCACGGCGGAGCCGCCCCCCGCGCTCACGCTGGCCGCCGCCCGCTTCTCCAACCTGTCGGGATGGGGTGACGACGACCAGGCGGCAGTCCTGCCGGCGTTCCGCCGCTCCTGCGAGCGGCTGGCGGCCGGCGACCCCGGTCGCGCGATCGGTCCAGACGGGATCGCCGGCCGCGCCGCCGACTGGCGCGCAGCCTGCGCCGCGGCCGCCGCGGTGCCGGCCGACGACGCAGCCGCGGCCCGGCGCTTCCTGGAGGCGCGCTTCCGCCCGTGGCGGGCCGGCAATCGTGGCGACGCGGACGGTCTCTTCACCGGCTACTACGAGCCTCTGCTCAACGGCAGCAGGACGCGCGGCGGCCGCTATGTGGTGCCGCTGCTGCGCCGCCCGGGCGACCTGGTGGAGGTCGATCTCGGCGCCTTCCGCCCGGCGCTGAAGGGCCAGCGCATCGCCGGCCGCGTCGAGGGCGGCCGGCTGCGGCCGTACGCCAGCCGGACCGACATCGACGGCGGTGCGCTCGACGGGCGCGGGCTGGAGCTGCTGTGGGTCGACGACCCGGTCGAGGCGTTCGTCCTCCACATCCAGGGCTCCGGCCGCGTCCGCCTCGCCGACGGCACCATGGTGCGGGTCGGCTTCGACGGCCAGAACGGCCATCCCTACGTGCCGATCGGGCGGATCCTGGCCGATCGCGGCGAGATCCCGCGCGACGCCGTCACCATGCCGGCGATCCGCCGGTGGCTGGCGGCGCGGCCGGGGGAGGCGCGCCGGCTGCTGCACGAGAACCCGTCCTACGTCTTCTTTCGCGAGCTGAAGGGCGATGGCCCGATCGGCGCGCAGGGGGTGCCGCTGACCGCCGGCCGCAGCCTCGCGGTCGATCCCTCCTTCGTGCCCTACGGCGTGCCGTTGTGGCTGGATGCCGAGGATCCGCTCGACCCGTCCGCGCGCGTCCGCCGCCTGATGGTCGCGCAGGACACCGGCGGCGCCATCCGCGGGCCGGTGCGGGGCGACGTCTTCTGGGGCTTCGGGCCCGACGCGGCGGAGCGCGCGGGCCGCATGAAATCGCGCGGCGGCTACTGGCTGCTGCTGCCGAAGGAGGTGGTGCCGGCGGCGAGTTGACCCTCGCCGGCCGCGCGCCCATGCTCGCCGCCCGATGGACGCACCCGCATCGCGCCCGACCTGCCGGGTCGGCCTTTTCGTCACCTGCCTCGTCGACTTCTTCCGGCCGACCGTCGGCTTCGCGGCCGTGAAGCTGCTTGAGGCGGCGGGCTGCACGGTGATCGTGCCGCCGCAGACCTGCTGCGGCCAGCCGGCCTACAATTCCGGCGACCGGGCCGCCGCCAGGCGGGTGGCGCGGGGCGTCCTCGACGCCTTCGCCGACGTCGACTACGTGGTGGCGCCGTCGGGGTCCTGTGCCGGCATGCTGCGCGAGCACTATCCCGAGCTGTTCGCCGACGAGCCCGAGGTGGCGCTGGCCGCCCAGCGGCTGGCCAAGCGGAGCTGGGAGCTGGTCTCGTTCCTGGTCGACGTACGCGGCATGACGCGGGTCGACGCGCGCTTCGCGGGCACCGTCACCTATCATGACTCCTGCTCGGGCCTCCGCGAGCTGGGCGTGAAGGAGCAGCCCAGGACGCTGCTCGCGGGCGTCCAGGGCCTGTCGCTGGCCGAGCTGCCGGGGGCGGAGATCTGCTGCGGCTTCGGCGGCACCTTCTGCGTCAAGTATCCCGCGATCTCCGACCGCATGGTGACCGACAAGGCCGAGGACGTGCGCGCGACCGGCGCGGGCACGCTGCTCGCCGGCGACATGGGCTGCCTGCTGAACATCGCCGGCAAGCTCTCGCGGCTGGGTGCGCCGGTCGCCGTGCGGCACGTCGCCGAGGTGCTGGCCGACATGGCCGACGGGCCGCCGATCGGCGCGCCCGGCCGGGGCTAGGCCGATGCAGGCGACCTCCCGGGCCTTCAAGGAGAACGCCGGCGCGGCGCTGAACGACCCGCGCCTGCAGCGCGCGCTCGGCAACCTGCGCACCGGCTTCCAGGAGCGCCGGCGGGCCGCGGTTGCCGGCCTGCCGGAGTTCGAGCGGCTGCGCGATGAGGGGCGGGCCATCAAGGACCATACGCTGGCCAACCTCGACTGGTACCTCGAGCGCTGGGAGGCCAACGTCCGGGCGGCGGGCGGCCATGTCCACTGGTGCCGCACCGCCGCCGAGGCGCGCGACGCCATCCTCGGCATCTGCCGCGCGGTCGGCGCGCGGTCGATGACCAAGGGCAAGTCGATGATCGCCGAGGAGATCGCCCTCAACGGCTTCCTCGCGGAGCACGGCATCGAGCCGGTGGAGACCGACCTCGGCGAGTACATCATCCAGCTCCGCGACGAGCCGCCGAGCCACATCATCGCCCCGGCGATCCACCTGACCCGGGACGACGTCGAGGCGACGTTCCGCGAGCATCACGACGAGCTGCCGGCGGGACGGCCCCTGGCGGAGCCGCGCCAGCTCACCGACGAAGCGCGGGCGATGCTGCGGCGGAAGTTTCTCGCCGCCGACGTCGGGCTGACCGGGGCGAACTTCCTGGTGGCCGAGACGGGCTCCTCGATCATCGTCACCAACGAGGGCAACGGCGACCTCACCCAGACGCTGCCCAAGGTCCATATCGTCCTGGCCAGCCTGGAGAAGGTGGTGCCGACGCTGGAGGACGCGGCGACCATCCTGCGTCTGTTGGCACGCTCCGCCACGGGCCAGGAGTTCTCCTCCTACACCACGATCTCGACCGGCCCGCGCCGGCCCGAAGACCTCGACGGGCCGGAGCAGTATCATGTGGTCCTGCTCGACAACGGGCGCAGCGCCATGCTCGGCACCGAGTTCCAGGACATGCTGCGGTGCATCCGCTGCTCGGCCTGCCTCAACCATTGCCCGGTGTATTCCGCGGTCGGCGGCCATGCGTATGGCTGGGTCTATCCCGGCCCCATGGGCGCGGTCCTGACGCCCGGCCTGATCGGCGTCGAGGAGGCGGGGCACCTGCCCAACGCGTCGACCTTCTGCGGCCGGTGCGAGAGCGTGTGTCCGATGAAGATTCCGCTGCCGAAGATGATGCGCCACTGGCGCGAGCGGCAGGTCGAGCGCGGGCTCGCCCCGGCGGTCGCGCGGTGGGGCATCGGCCTGTGGGCGTTCCTCGCCGCGCGCCCGGCGCTCTACGGGCTCGCGGCGCGCCTCGGCGCCGGGTTGCTGGGCCGGCTCGGCCGTCGGCGCGGCCGCTTCGGCTCGTTGCCGTTGGCCGGTGGCTGGACCGATGTGCGCGACCTGCCCGCGCCAGAGGGCGGCACGTTCCGCGACCGCTGGGCGGCGCGCCGGCGGCAGGGCGGGCGGTGAGCGACCCGCGCGCCCAGATCCTGGGATCGCTGCGCCGCGCGCTCGGCCGCGAGGCGCCGGCGGCCGACATCGCCGCCGGGCTGGAGCGGCGGCTCGCCGAGCATCCTGCGAACCTTGTTCCCCGCCGTACCGATCTGCCGGGGGCGGCCCTGATCGACCTCTTCGTGCGCATGGCCGAGGCGGTGAGCACCACCGTCGACCGCGTCCCCGACGCGGCCGCGGTGCCGGCGTCCGTCGCCGAGTATCTGGCACGGCACAACCTGCCGACCGAGATCGTCATGGCGCCCGATCCGGCCCTCGATGCCATCCCCTGGGACAGCCGGCCGCTGCTCGCCATCACGCGCGGCCGCGCCCAGGGTGACGATGCGGCGTCCCTGACCGGCGCCTTCGCCGGCATCGCCGAGACGGGTACGCTGATGCTCCTGTCCGGGCCTGGACACCCGACGACGCTGAACTTCCTGCCGGACACCCATGTCGTGGTGCTGCGGGCGAGCCAGGTGGTCGGCCCCTATGAGGAGGCCTGGCGGCGCCTGCGGGCGCGCGCCGACGGCGGCATGCCGCGCACCGTCAACCTGGTGACCGGGCCGTCGCGCACCGGCGACATCGAGCTGAAGATCCAGCTCGGCGCCCACGGGCCGCGCCGGCTGCACATCGTCCTGATCGACGATGCCCCGCGACCGTGACCTGTGGCGGCGTGCCGTCGACGACGTGAAGCCGCTGCGGGATCGCGCCAAGCCCGAGCTTGCGCCGTCGCGCCCGGTATCCCCCCCAAAGCCGGCTCCGTCCGCCTCCCGCGCGCGCCCAGCCCCGCCTCCTGAGCCGTCGCGTGCCGCGCCGGCGCTCGGTCCGGGAGCGGCGGTCGACGTCGATGCCGCGACGGTGGAGCGGCTGCGCCGCGGCCGCCTGCCGATCGCCGGCCGCATCGATCTCCACGGCATGACCCAGGCCGAAGCGCACGCGGCGCTGGCGCGCTTTCTCGGCGACGGCGTCGCCGCGGGACGGCGCTGCGTCCTGGTGATCACCGGCCGCGGCGGCTGGGACGCCGGCGGCGACGGCGGCCGGCCGGGCGTGCTGCGCCGCATGGTGCCGCGCTGGCTGAACGAACCGGGCAACCGCCCGCGCATCCTCGCCTTCGCCGAGGCGCAGCCCAGGCATGGCGGGGCCGGGGCCTTGTACGTGCTGCTACGCCGCAGCCGATCTGCTAGAAGTTCCGAATCATGACGGATGCCATCGACATCGCCGCGGTCCGCTTCGCCTTCGCCGGCGGCCCGATCGTTCACGAGACGCTCGACGGCGAGGTCGTCATCATCAACCTCAAGACGGGCACCTACTACAGCCTCCAAGGCGTGGGCGCGGAATGCTGGGCGGTGTTCGCCGACCCCGCCACACCCGCCACGCTGGCCGCGCAGCTCATCGAGAAGGCGGCGCTGCCGCCCGACACCGCCGCCGCCGCCGCCACGGCATTCGTCGGCGCGCTGCATGCCGAGGGACTGCTGCAGTCCGAGCGCGAGCTGGCGATCACGCCGGCATCCCTGCCGGATCTGCCCGAGGGCCTGGGCCAGGCACTGACTCTGCAGCGCTATACCGACGTCCAGGAGCTGCTGACCATCGACCCCGTCCACGACGTCGACGAGGTCGGCTGGCCGGTCAAGGCCGAGGGCGTGAAGCTGGAAGCCTGATTCGGCAATGGCCGCTGTCGTGGCGGGAACCGCCGGCGGACTCGACGAATTCTTTGCGGCGACCCGGGCGGCCTTCGAGGACGCGGCGCGGCGGCTGGGGCGGATCGAGCGGCGCTATCGCCTCGGGCCGGGCGTGCTCCGCCTGTCGGTCGCCGGCGCGGCCATGGCCGACGCCATCGCCGGTGCCTTGACCCATCTGCGCCTGCCGGACGACGACGGCACCGCGAGCCTGACGATCCGCGCCTGGGACGGCGCCGGCAGCGGTCGGCCGATGGTGCCGGCCCCCTGGCCCGCCACGGCCTACGGCCAGAAGGGCGAGATCGACGTCGGCGGCGACGGCCGGTATGCCGGCTTCTTCCAGCAGGGTGCCGAGACCCTGAGCCTGTTCGACCGGCCGGCGGCCGAGGCCTTCTACTGGGCGCGCGATGCGGCCGCGATGCCGTACTGGGAGCGCAGCTTCCCGTTCCGCCCGATCTATCACTGGGCGATGGCCGGCACGACGCTGCAGCCCGTCCATGCGGGTGCGGTCGGCCGCGTCCATGGCGGCGTTCTCATCACCGGACGCAGCGGGGCGGGCAAGACGACGACGACGATCAGCTGCCTGGAGGGCGGCCTCGCCTATGCGGGCGACGACTACGTCCTCGTCGACTGTGGGCCGGCGCCCACCGTCTACAGCCTGTACGACACCGCCAAGTTCACCGAGGACAGCCTGGCGCGCTTCCCGCGCTTCGCCGACGCCGTGTGGAACCGCACCCGGACCGGCGACGACAAGGCACTGCTCTACGGCCATCGGGCGTTCCCGCAGGCGCTGGTCGCGGCCATGCCGATCCGCGCGATCGTGGTGCCCCGGGTGACCGGCCTGCCGCATACCGAGCTGCGGCCGATCCCGGTCACCGCTGCCATCCGTGCGCTGGCGCCGACGACGCTGGCCCAGCTTCCCGGCCATGGCGCCGAGACCATGGCCAAGCTGACGCGGCTGTGCGCCGCCGTCCCGTGCCTGGAGGTCGCGGCGGGGACGGAGCTGGCGGGCATCGCGCGCGCGCTCGCCGCCTGGCTCGACCGGTGACCCCCGTCGTCAGCGTGATCATTCCCGTGCACGACGGAGCCCGGTTCCTGCCGCGCGCCGTCGCCACCGTGCGGGAGCAGGGCATGGCGGACTGCGAGATCGTCGTGGTGGACGACGGTTCGACCGACGAGACCGGCGCCGTCGCGCGGCTGCTCGCCGAGGACGCCGGGAATCGCCTGCGCATCGTCGCCGCCGACCATGGCGGCCCGGCGGCGGCGCGCAACCGCGGGCTCGAGGCCGCCGCGGGCGCGCTCATCGCCTTCCTCGACGCCGACGACCTGTGGCCGTCGGACCGCATGGCGCGGCTGCGCGCCCGGCTGGCCGCCGACCCGGGCCTGGATTTCGTCCACGGCAAGCTGCAGCCGGTGCGCGAGGACCCCGCGGACCCGCTCTGGGGACAGCTCTATCCGGAGGGCGCGCCGATCGTCGGACCGTCCTCGCTGTGCACCGGCCTCTTCCATCGCCGGGCCTTCGACCGGGTCGGGTCGCTCGACGAGACGCTGCGGCTCGGCGAGGACATGGACTGGTACCTGCGGGCGATCGAGCAGGATCTCCGGCTGGTGATCATCGATCGCGTGGTGCTCCACTATCGCCTCCATGGCGGCAACCTCACCCGCGACCGCGAGGCGGTGAAGCGATCGGTGCAGCAGGTCGTGACGCGCTCGCTGCTGCGCCGGCGCCGCGCCGGCGACCGGCGCCCGCTGCCCGCACCGAGCGCGTTCCTGGAGACCTGCGGATCGAAGTCGCCATGACGATGCTGAGCGTGGTCATTCCCGTACGCAACGGCGCAGCGTTCCTGCCGCGCGCGCTCGCCTCGATCCGCGGCGAGGTGACCGCGGAATACGAGATTCTCGTCGTCGACGACGGGTCGACCGACGACACCGCGGCGGTCGCGACCGCACTGGCGCGCGACTGGCCGATCCGACTGATCGGCTGCGACAAGGGCAGCCCGTCGGGCGCTCGCAACGCCGGCGTCGCCGCCGCCGCCGGCGACCTGCTCGCCTTCCTCGACGTCGACGACGAATGGATGCCCGGCCGCATGGCGGAGCTCTCCCGCCGCATCGTCGCCGATCCCGCTCTCGACGTCGCCTACGGCAAGGTCGAGGTCATCCGCGAGGAGCCCGACGACCCCCTGTGGTCGCAGCTCTTCGTCGTGGAGGGGGCCGCGGTCTTCCCCCTGGTCGGCAGCGGCCTCTACCGGCGCCGCGCCTTCTCCGTGGTCGGCCCATTCGACGAGGCCCTGCGCTTCGGCGAGGATACGGACTGGTTCCTGCGCGCCTGCGAGGCAGGGCTGCGGATGGTGATCATCGACCGTCCGGTCCTGCGCTACTATCTCCACCGATCGAACATGACCCGCAACCGCGCCGCCGCCGGCCTGGCGATCGCCACCGTCCTGCGGCGGTCGCTCGACCGCCGCCGCAGCGGCGGCGTGGTGCGGCCGCTGCCGCAGCCGAGCGACTTCTTCGAACGCGCGGATCCGGCGCAATGACGCGGGTCGCGGCGCATATCGCGGTGCGTGACGGCGCCGCCTATCTCGTCGAGGCGCTCGACAGCATCGCCGGGCAGACCAGGCCCGTCGACGAGGTGGTGGTCGTCGACGACGGCTCGACCGACGGCAGCGGGGACATCGCCGAGGGGCACCGGGTGCGCCCGCGCGTCGTGCGCCTGCCGCCGAGCGGACTCTCGGCGGCGCGCAATGCCGGCATCGCGGCCTCCTCGGCCGACCTGCTCGCCTTCCTCGACGCCGACGACCTGTGGCTGCCGGGCCATATCGAGACGCTCGCCGCGTCGCTGGCATCCGACCCCGGCCTCGCCATGGCGTTCGGCCATGTCGAGCAGTTCGCGAGCCCCGACCTGTCGCCCGAGGAGCGGGCCCGCATCGACGTTCCCGAGGGCCTGCAACCGGGCTATCTCGCGGGCGCGATGCTGCTGCGGCGCTCCGGCTTCGCCGCCGCCGGCGGATTCGATTCCACGTACCGTGCCGGCGACTTCATCGCCTGGTTCCTGCGCGCCCGGGACGCCGGGCTGCGCCACGTCGTGCTGCCCGACCTCGTGCTGCGCCGCCGCCTCCACCGCAGCAACATGGGGCGCGCGCACACCGACTTTCGCGTCGACTATGTGCGGCTGCTGCGGGCCGCGCTGCATCGCCGCCGCGCGGCGGAGGGTGATTCCTAGGGAAGTCGCCATCGTGGGGTTGCGCCTCGACAGGGTCCGGGTGCGGCATGGCGGGCGGCCGCGGTTCGAGACCGCGGCCGCCGTCCGACGCCGGCCGTCGTGACCCCGTTCGGCGAGGCCGTGCGCAGCCTGCGTGCGGCGCGTGGCATCACCCTGAAGAAGATGGCGGCCGACCTGGAGATCTCGGCGGCCTATCTCTCCGCGCTGGAGCACGGCCGCAAGGGCCGGCCGAGCCGCGCCCTGGTGATCCAGCTCTGCGAGTATTTCGGGATCATCTGGGACGACGCCGAGGCGCTGGAGCAGGCGGCCCGGCATTCCCATCCCCGCATCGTGGTGGATACCGCCGGGCTCGGCCCGCGCGCGACCGAGCTGGCGAACCGCCTGGCCCGCACGATCCGTCGCCTGCCGCCGGCCGCGATCGAGGGGATGCACCGCCTGATCGACGCGGCCGAGCAGCCCGCTCCGACGCGCCGGCGGGCCCGCCCGCCAGCGCGCAAGGCGCAGGACCGCTCGCGCGCGGGCGATCGGGAGTGAACGGCGACCACGGCGGCGATCTCGACGCGGCCGGCCCCGGATCGGCGCCCGCGCGCTATTGCGGCCGGCCGCGCACGAACGACCACATCGGCGTCGGTGTCAGGTCGCCGCCTTCCAGGACCACGGCGGCGGGCGGCACCGGCCGCGCCTCGGGGCTGCCGTCGTGGGCGCGCACGACGAAACGGGCCGGTGGGACATGGTCGATCGCGACCGGCACCGGCGATTCCAGGCTGCGCCAGATCGCCCTCACCTTGCCGCGTCCGTCGGGCCGCCGCTCCTCGACGGTCACGTTGTAGGTCACGACGCCGCCGGCGCAGGCGATCGAGGCGGCCGCCGTGTCGAAGGCGCCGTCGTCGGTCGACCGGCGCCACAGCGTCCGCTCCTCGCAGCCGAGCCGGCCGGCCAGCATGCCGCCCGCGAGAATGACGCCGACCACCACCGCCGGCATTGCCAGCGCGATCGCGACACGCCGGTTCCAGGGCCGGGGCAACCGCCGCCATGCCAGCCACGCGCCGATCGCGCCGAAGACGAGGGCGAGCAGGCCGAGCGGCAGCAGCATCGCCGGGCCGCCGCCGCGTGCGGGCTAGAGGATGAACTTGGAGAGGTCGGCGTTCTTGGCGAGGTCGCCGACCTGCCGACGGACATAGTCGGCGTCGATCACCAGCGTCGTTCCGGGGTTGTCGGTCGCGGTGAAGCTGATCTCCTCCAGGAGGCGCTCCAGCACCGTGTGCAGCCGGCGCGCGCCAATGTTCTCGACCGACCCGTTGATCTCGACCGCGAGGTCGGCGAGCGCGTCGATCGCCTCGGGCCTGAAGTCGAGCGTCACCTGCTCGGTCTGCAGCAGCGCCTCGTACTGCTTGATCAGGCAGGCGTCGGGCTCCGTCAGGATGCGCCGGAAGTCGTCGCGGCCGAGCGGCTGCAGCGTGACGCGGATCGGGAGGCGGCCCTGCAGCTCGGGCAGCAGGTCGGAGGGCTTGGCGAGATGGAAGGCGCCCGACGCGATGAACAGGACGTGGTCGGTCCTGACCGCGCCGTGCTTGGTCGAGACGGTGGTGCCCTCGATCAGCGGCAGCAGGTCGCGCTGCACGCCCTCGCGGCTGACGTCGCCGCCGATGCGCTCGCCGGAGCGGGCGCAGATCTTGTCGATCTCGTCGAGGAAGACGATGCCGTTCTGCTCGACGGCGCGGATCGCCTCCTTCACGACACGATCCTGGTCGAGCAGCTTGTCGCTCTCCTCCTGCATCAGGATGATATGGGATTCGGCGACGGTCATGCGCTTGGGCTTGGTCCGGCCGCCGCCCAGCGCCTTGCCGAAGATGTCGCCGAGATTGAGCATGCCGACGCTGGCGCCGGGCATCCCCGGCACCTCGAACGTGGGAAGCTGGCCGAGCGGGCCGGCATCGGCCACCTGCAGCTCGATCTCGCGGTCGTCGAGCTGGCCCTCGCGCAGCATCTTGCGGAACTTCTGCCGCGTCTCGGCGCCGGCGTTGTCGCCGACCAGCGCGTCCAGCACCCGCTCCTCGGCGCGCAGCTCGGCCTTGGCCGCGACCTCCTTGCGCAGGCGCTCGCGGGTCATGTGGATCGCGATCTCGACGAGGTCGCGCACGATCTGCTCGACGTCGCGGCCGACATAGCCGACCTCGGTGAACTTGGTCGCCTCGACCTTGAGGAACGGCGCCTGGGCCAGCTTCGCGAGGCGGCGGGCGATCTCGGTCTTGCCGACGCCGGTCGGGCCGATCATCAGGATGTTCTTCGGCAGAACCTCCTCGCGCAGCTCCTCCGGCAGCTGCTGCCGGCGCCAGCGGTT
>JADZBA010000034.1 GCA_020852355.1 Alphaproteobacteria bacterium | reverse complement strand
GTGTGCTGCAGGCCGAGCTGCATGCCGCCGATCGCCTTGAGCCGGCGCGCCGCCGCCGTGACACCCGCTCCGCCCGCGATGTCGCTCGCCCGCAGCACGCCGGTGAGGTCGAATCCCGGGGCCTGCCGCGCGATCTCGGCGATCGAGCGCCAGTCGAAGGCGGTGATCGTCACCCGTCGGCGCATGCCCGCGCGGTCGAGCGCCGCGGCGAGCGCGCCGCATTGGCGGGCGTGGGCCGCCCCGTCGGCCGCGAACTTCACCTCGACGATCGCCAGCACGTCGGCCGGGCGCAGCAGCGCCAGCAGCTCGGCCAGGGTCGGCACCGGCTCACCGGCCGTGCCGGCGAGGCGCAGTCGGCGCAGTTCGGCCAGGTCCATCTCGGCGACCGCACCGGTACCGTCGGTGGTGCGGTCGACGGTGGCGTCGTGGATCACCACCGGAACGTCGTCGCCGGTGAAGTGCACGTCGAACTCGACGGCGCGATAGCCGGCGGCGAGCGAGCGCTCGAAGGCCGACAGGCTGTTCTCGATCCACAGCCCGGCAGCCCCGCGATGGGCGACGATCAGCGGCGGATCGGGGACGCGTCCCCAGGGAGCCGGCCGCTGATCGCAGCCGGCGGAGACGAGCGGGCTCATGGGACGACGTATCCTCCGGGGATCGTTTCTTGCTTTCGCTTCCGAAAAGTGCGCGGACGCCGCGACCTTGTCAATTCCATGCAGTGCTTGCTCGTTGCCGGCCGTGCAAAGATCAAGTCAAAGGCCTGGGCGCCGCATCTTTCGTATTACAAGGCATACGTTTCACTTGCGAAAGCCAATGCGGGCGCTCTACGATTTCCCGGCAACGCACGAGCCCGGCGCGACCGGGAGCGGCGAGGGAGGAAGAGATGGCGCGAAAGACGAAGGGCCCGGCCGGCGGCCGCGAGGGCGGAGTCGACATCCAGCGGCCGCAGCTCGCCCGGCGCGGCTTCATCCGGGCGGCAGGTACGGCCGCCCTGTCGCTGACGGCGCTGGGCCATGTCGGGCGCGAGGCCCGGGCTGCGGCCTTCCGTCCGGACCTGACGATGGAGGCGAACCCGAACCCGCCGTCCGCCTATCCGAAGTGGTTTCCCTCCTGGTCGGAGGTGGAGCAGCTCGCCCGGAAAGAGGGGCAGGTCCAGGTCAGCGCCTGGGGCTCCGCCGAGGCGAAGGAGATGTTCAACAAGCTGTGCACCCAGTTCGAGCGCAAGACCGGCATCAAGGCGGTCTACCGCCACGGCGACTGGTTCGCCGCCCAGCAGCAGGTGCTGAACGAGGTCAAGGAGAAGAAGGAGCAGGGGTCGATCGACGCGATCTTCCTGTGGGGCAAGCCCTTTTCCAACCTGATGCAGGGCGGCGGCGTCTGGGAGGTGCCGATCCTCGACCTCCTGCCCAACGCGCGCAAGATCGCCTACCGCCCCGAGCTGGGCCGCTTCGTGCACGACATGGTGCCGACCTACGGCTGCTTCGTGCCGCAGATCAACTACCAGGACTGCTTCGTCTACGACCGTAAGAAGTACAAGCCCTCCGACATGCCGAAATCGGTCGACGGCGTGCTCGACTGGGCCAAACGCCACAAGGGAAAGTTCACCTACTGCGACGTCAACAAGGGCGGCAGCGGCCACACCTGGGTGATGATGCTGATCTACGCGCTGACCGGCGGCTACGAGAAGTACGCCTTCCGGCCGTTCAGCAAGGAGGTCGCCGCCAAGGACTGGAAGCCGCTGTGGGACTACCTGAAGGAGCTGGAACCGTACATGTACCGGCCCGGCACCTACCCGCAGGGCAACAACGCCGTGGCCCAGCTCTTCTCCGCCGAGGAGATCGATTTCTGCCCGAACTGGGACGGCACGATGGCCCAGGAGGTACGCGGCGGACGGCTCGATCCCGACCGGCTCGGCATGATCGTCCCCGAGCCCGGCATCTTCTCGCCCTGCGACGGCTTCACGATCCCGGCCAACGCGGCGCACAAGGCGGCCGCCCTCCTCTTCCTCGACTACCTCGTGTCGGTCGAGGCGCAGATGGAAGTGCCGCGCGTCATGGCCTCCTACCCGGTCGTCACCGAGGCGTGGGACAAGCTGCCGGAGAAGGAGCGCCAGCAGCCCTGGCACCCCGTACAGAACCTGCGCGAGTGGCGGGATCTCGGCCGGATGGGCGCGCGGCACGGCGAGTACATGTTCCAGATGATGACGGAGTGGGTCGACCGCATCGCACGCAAGTAGCAGACCCCGGACGGCCGGCGCGGCCCCCTCCGCACCGGCCGTCCGTCATTGCCCGCGACAGGCCCCCATGACGTCCCCCCGCACCTCCCGCCGCCGGCAGTTCGGTGACCTTCTTATGGTCGCGCCGCTGGCGCTGTTCCTCGGCACCATGGTGCTGGTGCCCCTGGTCATCGCCGTCCTGTCGTCGGTCGGCATGACGACGGTCGCACCCGGCCTGACGGGCGAGTTCACGCTGCAGGGCTTCCGCGAGTTCTTCGACCCCACCAAGCCCAGCCTCGCGGCGCTGTGGTTCACCTTCAAGGTGACGCTGGTCACCACCGCAATCTCGACCGGGCTCGGCCTGGCGCTGGCGCTGTTCATGCGCTTCCGGCGCATCGCGCTGGGCCAGGTCATGTCGTTCCTGGTCAAGATCCCGCTGTTCATGCCCTACTTGGTGACGGCGTTCGTCTTTTGGGTGCTGCTCTATCCCAAGGGCTACATCGGCATCCTCACGCACAAGCTGCTGGTCGAGTATCTGGCGCTGGTCGAGCAGGCGCCGGCCCTGATCTCCGACCCGCTCGGCATCGGCATCATCGTCTGCGGTTCGTGGATGCGCTTTCCCTACGCCTTCGTCATCATCCATGGGCTGCTGCAGATGATCGACCCGTCCTACGAGGAGGCGGCGCGCACGCTCGGTGCCCGTACCGGCCGCATCGTCCGGCGCGTCTACCTGCCGCTCGTCGGCTATGGCCTGCTGTCGGTGGCGCTGCTCAACTTCCTGGCGCTGTTCATCGCCTTCTCGATCCCCTTCGTGCTGGGGGCGAGCTGGCCGCAGTTCCTCTCGGTGTTCATCTACGTCAACGCCAAGGACCAGGGGAACTGGCTCGCCGGCTACACGGCCTCGGTCGTCTATATCGTCATCGCGCTGGCCATCGCCACGTTCTACACGCGGGCCCTGCAGCGGGCGAAGACCCATGCGTAGGCATCGGGCCCAGCGCTGGGCGAACCACGCCGTCCTCGGCCTGGTTGCGCTCCTCATCCTGCTGCCGGTCTTCGTGGTCTTCGAGTACGCCTTCGCGACCAAGTGGTTCCCGGCGCACTGGTGGTTCCCGCAGGAGTTCGGGATGCGCTGGTTCGAGCGGCTGCTCGGCCTCGGCAACATCGTCAACGCCATGATCAACAGCTACATGATCGCCGCCATCGTCGCGGTGACGACGTTGCTGGTCACCTTTCCCGCCGCGTACGTCTTCGGCGCGCGCACGCGCCGCGGCGACAGTCGCCTGATCCGCCTCGTCGAAGGCTTCTCCAGCGTGCCGCTGGCCTTCCCGACGATCGCCGTCGGCATCGGGCTGCTGCCGGTCTATGCCAAGCTCGGGCTGCTCTCGTCGCTGCCGGGCGTCGTCGCGGCGCACATGATCATGGCGGTGCCGTACGCGCTGCGCGCCATGGTCGGCTCGTTCATCATGGTGCCGCCCGAGTACGAGGAGGCCGCGCGCAACCTCGGCGCCGGCCGCTTCTACGTGCTGCGCCGCATCTACCTGCCGCTGGTGTGGCCGGGGGTGATGGCCGGCGGGATCTTCGCCTTCAGCTGGTCGCTGAACGAGTTCGTGCTCGTCCTCCTCCTCGGCTATCCCAACATCGAGACGATCCCCGTGCAGATCTACCAGTTCGTCGGCGGCTACTACCTGCATCCGCAGCAGGCCGCCGCGCTCGGCCTCTTCCTGCTGGTCCCGACGCTGGCGCTCATGTTCCTGGTCGAGCGCACGGTGCGCGGCTCGACCGTGGTGCCGGCCGGCGCATGAGCAGCACCTCGCTGCGGCCGCTCGCCGAGTTCCCGTGCGCCGATCGGCGCCGGGTCGCCTGCGTGCTGACCGACATCGACGACACGCTGACCCGCGACGGACTGCTGCGGCCGAGCGCATTCGACGCGATGCACCGTCTCGCCGCCGCCGGCATCCGGGTCGTGCCGGTGACGGGCAGGCCCGCCGGCTGGTGCGACATGATCGCCCGGCAGTGGCCGGTCGCCGGTGTCGTCGGCGAGAACGGCGCGCTGTGGTTCCGCTACGATCCCGACGGCAGGCGCATCGCGCGCGGCTACTGGTTCGACGAGGCACGCCGGCGGGCCGACCGCGTGCGTCTCGACGATCTCGCCCGCCGCATCGCCGAGGCGGTGCCGGCGGCCCATCCCGCCTCCGACCAGCGCTACCGCGAGAGCGACCTCGCCATCGACTGGTGCGAGGACGCGACCGCGCTGTCGGCCGACGAGCTCGACCGCATCGTGGCGCTCGGCGCCGATGCCGGCGCCACCGTCCGCGTCTCCTCGATCCACGTGAACATCTGGTTCGGCGAGTTCAGCAAGCTCGCCATGACCGAGCGCTTCCTCGCCGATGCGCTGGCGGTCGACGTGCGCGCCGCCCCCGACGCCTTCGTCTTCGTCGGCGACTCGCCGAACGATGCGACCATGTTCGGCTTCTTCCCGAACTCCGTCGGCGTGGCGAACGTGCTGAACTTCGTCGGCCGCATCGACGCCGAGCCGACCTACGTGACGCGCAGCCCCGGCGGCGACGGCTTCGCGGAGCTGGCCGACGCGCTGCTCGCGGCCCGCGCGGCCTGAGCGCCACCCATCGAGGAGCGGTTCCCCTTGGCCATCGCCACGACGACCATCGGCTCCTATCCCAAGCCGGACTATGTCCGCGTCCCCAACTGGTTCGAGATCCGGCGACGGCTGGCGCCGGGCCGCTGGAATCCGACAGAAGCCTACGAGCGCTTCCTGGCGACGCGCGACGCGGCCGACGACGCGCTGCTGGACCGCGGTACCGCCGAGGTCGTGCGCGAGCAGGTCGCGGCAGGGATCGACATTCCGACCGACGGCGAGGTGCGGCGGGAGCACTACATCTACCACCAGTGCCGGCGCTTCGCGGGCTTCGACTTCGCCGGCCTGACGCAGAAGGCGATGCGGGGCGGAAGCTGGAACGCCGCAGTGCCCACCGTCGTCGGACCGGTGCGCGCCGGACCGCCGCAGATGGTGCGCGACTGGCGGGTGGCGCAGGCCGCCACCGACCGGCCGGTGAAGATGACGCTGCCCGGTCCGCTGACCATCATCGATTCGACGGCCGATGCGCACTACGGCGACCAGCGCCGTCTCGCCGCCGACCTCGCCGACGCGCTCAACGTCGAGATCCGCGCCCTGGCCGACGCCGGTTGCCGCTGGATCCAGGTCGACGAGCCGGTGTTCGCCCGCCAGCTCGACCGCGCGCTGGCGTTCGGGGTCGACATGCTGGCACGCTGCTTCGACGGCGTCCCGACGGGCACGCGCCGCGCCGTCCACATCTGCTGCGGCTATCCCGCCGCCCTCGACCTCGAGGACTTCCCGAAGGCCGACCGCGCCACCTACTTCGCGCTCGCCGACGCGCTGGAGCGGACGGCCGTCGACGCGGTGTCGATCGAGGACGCCCATCGCCGCAACGAGCTGTCGCTGATCGAGCGGTTCGCCACCAAGACCCTGATCCTGGGCGTCGTCGAGATCGCCCGCACGCGCATCGAGAGCGTCGAGGAGATCCGCGCCCGCCTCGCGGCCGTGCTGGAGCACATCGACGCCGAACGACTGATCGCCGCCCCGGACTGCGGGCTGATCATGCTCGACCGCGCGACCGTCGGGGCCAAGCTGCGCAACCTCGCCACCGCCGCGCACGGCATCGGGTGATGCGCCTCAGGTGACGTGGAGCGCGACGCCGCGGTCCTTCAGGACACGGCGGATCGCGGCCGGCGGCGCCCGGTCCGTGAAGAGCGCCGAGACGTCGCCGATATGGCCGATCTTGACCAGCCCCTTGCGCTCGAACTTCTGGCCGTCGACGGCGAGGTAGACCTGCTTGGAGTTGGCCATGATGGCGCGCGCGGTCTCCGCCACCTCGTAGCCGAACTCGTAGAGCGTGCCGTCGGGGCCCACCGAGCCGACGCTCAGCAGCCCGAAGTCGGCGTTGAACTGGTCGATGAACGAGGTCGCCGCCTCGCCCTGGGTGCACTGCTCGGCCGGGCTGACCCGGCCGCCCACCAGCAGGATCTGCGTGCCTTCGGCCGGCCGCAGGGTCGCGACGGCGCCGACATTGTTGGTGACCACCAGGAGCCCGCGATGCCTGGCCAGCGCAGCCGCGACCGCCTGCATCGTGGTGCCGTAGTGCAGGAACAGCGACGCCTGGTCGGGGACATGGCCGGCCAGCAGGCCGGCGATGCGCGCCTTCTCGGCATGGCGCAGCACGCGTCGCTTGGCGAAGGTGGCGTTGTCCTGGGTCGAGAGCAGGCCGACGCCGCCATGGTAGCGACGCAGCATCCCGTCGCGGCAGAGGCGGTTGACATCGGTGCGGATAGTCTGGGCCGTGACCCGGAAGTGCCGGGCCAGCTCGTCGATCGGGACGAAGCCGCGCACGCCCACCATGTCCACGATCTGCCGCTGGCGCGGACTGGCGTTGCCGTTGGTTTCCCCCGCTTCCATCCGCCTCTCCGGGCCGGGCCGAGTCGCGACCGGCGGCATTTCACTCCGCGGGGGCGGCGGCGGCAACCGCCGATGCCCGGCCGGCCGTGCCATGGACGACGCGGTCGACGAAGCCGAGCTTGGCGATCGCCGTCGGCGACAGCACGAAGGGATAGAGGTCGGGCTGCCCCATGCTGCGGTTGAGGCTGTTCACCGCGAAGGTGAGCGGCAGCCACGCCTCGACCAACCGCTCGACCCCGACGCCCTGATGCGGATCGAAGTCGACGCGGGTCGCCAGCTCGGCCCCCGCCGCGATACGGGGACGCACGCGCAGGCCGAAGGCGCGCGCCGTCTCCAGCGTGTCGACGATGTGCAGGTAGTGTGCCCAGGTCTCGGCGAAATCCTCCCAGGGATGGCAGCTCGCGTAGGTCGAGACGAAGCGGTCGCGCCAGTCCGGCGGCGGCCCCTGGTTGTAGTGCGCGGCGAGCGCCGCGTCGTAGTCGCGGCGCTCGTCGCCGAAGAGGGCGCGAAAGGCCTCCAGCGCGGCCGGGTCGGTCGCGACCAGCCGGTCCCAGTAGTAGTGGCCGGTCTCGTGGCGCATGTGGCCCAGCAGCGTGCGGTAGGGCTCGCCCATCGCGGCGCGGGCACGGGCGCGCTCGGCGTCGTCGGCCTCGGCGAGGTTGATGGTGATGAGGCCGTTGTCGTGCCCCGTCATCACGCGCGGGGGCCCCGGCACCGGCGGGTCGGCGAGGAAATCGAAGGCGAGCCCGGCCGCCGGATCCTCGCTGCGCGCGATGAGCGGCAGGCCGAGGGCGACCACTGTGTAGATCAGCCGGTGCTTGGCGCTCTCCAGCAGCCGCCAGAGCTCGCGGTTCTGCGGCGCGGCGAGGTCGGGGATCGTGCGGTTGTGGCGGCAGGCGCGGCAGTACGGCTCGGCCCCGTCGGCCGCCACCAGCCAGTTGCAGACGCCGTGCTCGGCATTGGCGCAGAAGCGCCAGCGCCGATCGGGCGCCGCCAGCGCCCGCCAGCCTTCCGGCGCCTCCTCCAGCGCCGAGAGGTCGGCCAGGTCGGCGAGATAGCCGAGCCGCCGGCCACAGCTCTCGCAGCCCGTGTTCTCGAAATAGAGCGGCTGACCGCAGGCCTGGCACTCGAACAGCTTCATGACGCACCCGAACGCGTTGCCGCGAGGTCAGTTCCGCGGCCGTTCGCCGCGCGGCGCGGGTCGGCCATGCGCGGGCAGCGGCTTCCCAGCCATATATCCGATGATATATAGCGACCGGACGGCGGTGCCGCCTCCGCCACCCCCACCCGAGGACCGTAGAGCCATGGCGCACGCAACCCAGTTCTATATCGACGGCCAGTGGGTCGACCCCATCGTCCCGGCCACCCTCGACGTCATCGACCCGGCGACCGAAGAGCCGTTCGCGAAGATCTCCGTCGGCGGCAAGGGCGACGTGGACCGTGCGGTCGCCGCCGCCAAGGCCGCCTTCCCCGCCTTCGCGCGCACCTCGCGCGCCGAGCGCGTGGCGCTGCTGCGGCGCGTCGTCGAGGCCTACAAGGCCCGCCAGGACGACATCGCCCGGGCGGTGACGCGCGAGATGGGCGCCCCGCGCCAGCTCGCGACCGAAGCCCAGGCGGCGATTGGCCTGCGCCACCTGCAGAAGATGGTGGAGGTGCTGGAGCGCTTCGAGTTCGAGCGGCTCTCCGGCACCACGCTGATCGCCAAGGAGCCGATCGGCGTGTGCGGCATGATCACGCCGTGGAACTGGCCGCTCAACCAGATCACCTGCAAGGTCGCCCCGGCGCTGGCGGCAGGCTGCACCATGGTGCTGAAGCCGAGCGAGATCGCGCCGCTGGACGCCATCATCTTCGCCGAGGTGATGGATGCGGCCGGCGTGCCGAAGGGCGTCTTCAACCTCGTCAACGGCGACGGCCCGACCGTCGGCCAGGCGATCGCCTCCCATCCCGACGTCGACATGGTGTCGTTCACCGGCTCGACCCGGGCGGGCATCCTGGTCGCCAAGGCGGCGGCCGACACGGTCAAGCGCGTCGCCCAGGAGCTCGGCGGCAAGTCCGCCAACATCCTGCTGCCCGACGTCGACTTCGAGAAGGCGGTGAAGCGCGGCATCGTCAACTGCTTCCGCAACAGCGGCCAGTCGTGCAACGCGCCGACCCGCATGTTCGTCCCGGTCGACCGCCACGACGCCGTGCTGGCGATCGCCAAGGCGACGGCCGAGACGCACAAGGTCGGCCACCCCGACGCCCCCGACACGGTACTGGGACCGGTCGTCAGCCAGGCCCAGTTCGACAAGATCCAGCGGCTCATCAAGTCGGGCATCGACGAGGGCGCGACGCTGGTCACCGGCGGCCTCGGGCGGCCGGAGGGGCTGAACCGCGGCTATTATGTCCGCCCGACGGTGTTCGGCGGCGTGCGGCCCGAGATGACGATCGCGCGCGAGGAGATCTTCGGCCCCGTCATCGCCATCCTGCCCTACGAGAGCGAGGAGCAGGTGGTGCGGATGGCCAACGACACGCCCTACGGCCTCGCCGCCTACGTCCAGTCCGCGGACCTCGGCCGGGCGCGGCGGATCGCCGCGCAGATGCGGGCCGGCAACGTCCACATCAACTACCCGCCGGGCGACCTCGGCGCGCCGTTCGGCGGCTACAAGCAGTCCGGCAACGGTCGCGAGTATGCCGAGTTCGGCCTCGAGGAGTTCCTCGAGACCAAGGCCGTCCTGGGCTACGAGGCCGCCTGATACCGGCGGCCGTCCGGGGCTCCCGTCCCGGACGCGTCCCTGCGCGACGCCGTGTCGCGTAGGGCGCCTCCCGGGCAGGGAGCCGTCGCATCGTCCGGCGGCTACTCGGCAAAGGTCCTGGCGATGGCACGATACTCCGCCAGGATGCGGCGAGCGTCGATGCCGCGCTCGCGCGTCGTCCTGGTGATCCAGGCCGCCTCGATCGGGCCGAAGATCGCCTCGAACTCCAGCTCCATCCCCGCATCGGCGACGGCGATGATATTGCCCGCCGCCTCCGCCGCGATGCGGCCGGCGAGGTCGGCCGCGCGCCAGGCCCGTCCGGCGAGCGCCGACAGCCGCTCGCCGGAGACCGAGAGCAGGGCCTCGCGGTCGTTCGGCTGCAATGCGGCGAGGCGTGCCGAATTGGCGACGATGGCGAAGCTGCCGTCGTAGAACCCCGCGGGCATGAGCAGGGAGTAGCGGGCGACGTCCTTGATCCGAAAGCTCTCCTTGCTTTCCATGGGCAAGAAGGCACCCTCGGCCCGGCCGTCGACGAGCGCCATGTAGACCTGGGTCGGCGGCAGCGACACGGGAACGATCCCGAGCGCCGCGCCGATCGCCATGGAGACGCCGCCCGGCACCCGGACGCGGCGCTGGCGCAGGTCGGCGAGCTGCGTCACCGGCGACTTCAGGTGCAGCACGCCCGGCCCGTGCAGCATCATGCCGATGACCGTCACGCCCTGGTGCTCGCCGGCCGCGGCGCAATGCTGCTGGTAGATCCGCCACAGCGCCACCGACGACGCCACCTGGTCGACGCCGGTCCCCGGCAGCTCCGCCATCTGCGGCAGCAGGAAGCGATCGGGGTAGTAGCCGTGGAAGACGTAGCCGACGTCGGCACGGCCGTCGCGGATCAGCTCGAACTGCCGGTTGGGCGGCGCCAGGTTGTGCGCGATCTCCACCCGCACCCGGCCGCCGGTCGCCCACTGCACCTGCCGCGCCCAGGTCGGGAAGACCGTGCGGTTCAGCTCATGCTCGGGCGGGACCCAGGTCGACAGGCGCAGCACCGTCTCCGCGCGTGCGCCCGCGACGACGCCGACGGCGAGGACGGCGGCAGTGATCAGGATGCGGAACGTCGTCATGAACCGGGCGTTGCTGGCCGAGGGAGTGTCGCGCGGATCGTGACGCGGCACAATGTCATGGCTCCCGCCCCCCAGCCATCTGGCGGCGCGGGATGCGAATTGATATGAACCGCAGACCCAACGTCCTTCAGCGGTTCCGGCGGCCGGGCCGGCAGCGCAGGGAATCGGCCGACGCACCGTTGAAGGCTCGGTCGGTCGCCGGACGACCGGAAAGGACGGCGGTTGGACGCGACGCACGAACGACCTCGGCCGGCATTCTGCCGGCTCCTCGCCCTCGCACTGGTCGTCCCGGCCGCCGCCTGCGCGCTCGACGCGAAGGTACCGCCGGCGCAAGCACCCACCCAGGCCGCCTGGCGCGCAGCGCAGGCGGCGGACGCCGCCGCGCCCGCTCCCGCCTGGTGGCGCAGCTTCGGAGCACCGGAGCTCGACGCGCTGGCCGAGGCGGCGCTCGCCGGCAACCTCGATATCGCGGCCGCCGTCGCCCGCATCGAGCAGGCCGACGCCCAGGCGCGCGTCGCCGGCGCGCCGCTGCTGCCGGCGCTCGACCTCTCGACCAGCGCGTCGCGTAGCCGCGCGGGCGGCGGCAGCGGGTCATCGCGAACCGCCAATCGCTACGGGCTGACGCTGTCGGCCAGCTACGAGATCGATTTCTGGGGCAAGAACCGCGCCGGCCAGCGTGCCGCGGAGTGGGCCGCCGCAGCATCGCGCTACGATCGCGAGACGGTGGCGTTGAGCGTCGCCGCCGGAGTGGCCGGGGCCTATCTCCAGATCCTCGCCGCCCAGGACCGGCTGGAGACGGCGCGCGGCAACCTGGCGATCGCCCAGCGCGCCCTCGACGCCATCCGCGCCCGCAACACCGTGGGCACGGCCACCGCCCTCGACGTGGCGCAGCAGGAGAGCATCGTGCTGCAGCAGCGGGCCGCGGTGCCGCCCCTGCAGCAGCAGATCCGCCAGAACGCCAACGCCCTGGCGATCCTCGCCGGCCGCCCGCCGGCGGACCTCGACGTCGCCGGCGGCGGGCTGAGGAAGGTCACCGTGCCGGCCGTCGCCGCCGGCCTGCCGTCCGAGCTGCTCACCCGCCGGCCGGACATCCGCCGAGCCGAGGCGCAGCTCCGCGCGGCCGAGGCCGACGTCGTGGCCGCGCGCGCGGCGCTCTTCCCCTCGATCGAGCTCACCGCCGCCGGCGGCTACCAGAGCGCGGCGCTGGGGACGCTGTTCGGCCCGGGCGCCGCCCTGTGGTCGCTGGCGGCCGGCCTGACCCAGCCGCTGTTCGACGGCGGCCGCCTGGAAGGCCAGCTCGAGGCGCAGCGCGCCCGCTACGTCGAGCTCCTGCAGAGCTATCGCCAGGCCATCCTGTCGGCCTTCCGCGACGTCGAGGACGCCCTCGTCGCCATCGAGCAGACGGCGCAGCAGGAAACGCTGCAGCTGGCCGTGGTAGCCAGCGCGCGGCGCGCCTACGACATCTCCGCGGCCCGCCTCAGGGAGGGGACCATCGACCTTCTGACGCTGCTGAATACCCAGCAGACCCTGTTCCAGGCGCAGGACCAGCTCGCCCAGATCCGCCTCGCCCGCCTGCAGGCCGTGGTCGGCCTGTACCAGGCGCTGGGCGGCGGCTGGGACGGCACACTTCCGGGCGCGCCGGTGCCGCAATGAGGCGCGTGCTGCGCTGGATCGCCTGGCTCCTCGTCCTGGCGCTGCTCGCCGCCGGCCTCGCCTACGTCATCGTCGGACGCGCGCCGACGACGCCGGCGCAGCGGCCCGGACGCGCCGCCATGATGGGCGGCGGCCCGGTGCCCGTCCTCGCCGCGCAGGTGCGCCGCGTCGACGTGCCGATCCGCCTCGATGCCGTCGGCACGGTCCAGGCGCTGAACACCGTCACCGTCCGACCGCAGGTCGAGGGGCAGCTCATCTGGATCGGCTTCCGCGAGGGCCAGGACGTGCGCAAGGGCGATCTGCTGGCGCAGATCGACCCCGCGGCGTTCAAGGCGGCGCTCGACCAGGCGGAGGCGAAGAAGGCGCAGGACCAGGCGAACCTCGCCAACGCCCGCATCGACCTCGACCGCTACGCTCGTCTCGCCAGGACCGACTACGCGACCAAGCAGCAGGCCGATACCCAGCGTGCCCTGGTGGCGCAGCTCGAGGCCCAGGTGCGCGCCGACCAGGCGGCGATCGACGCCGCCAAGACGCAGCTCGGCTACGCCACCATGACCGCGCCGATCGACGGCCGCACCGGCCTGCGCCTGGTCGACGAGGGCAACATCGTCGGGGCGTCGACCACCGCCGGCATCGTCACGCTGACCCAGGTGCAGCCGATCTCGATCCTCTTCACCATGCCGCAGCAGTTCCTGCGCCAGGTGAACGCGGCCTTCGCCGCCGGCCCGGTGCCCGCCGATGCCGTGGATTCCGACAACCGCACCGTGCTCGACCAGGGCAGGCTGGAAGTCGTCGACAACCAGGTCGACGTGACGACCGGCACCGTCAAGATGAAGGCGACGTTCCCCAATCCCGGCCGGCTGCTGTGGCCGGGGCAGTTCGTCAATGTCCGCCTGCAGACCGGGATGCGCAAGGACGCCCTCGTGGTTCCCGCGCCCGCGGTACAGCGCGGCCCGACCGGCACCGTCGTCTACGTCATCGGCGAGAACGACACCGTCGCCGTCAAGCCGGTCACGGTGGTGCAGCAGGACGAGATGCAGGCGGTCCTGGGCGACGGGCTGGCCGGCGGCGAGCGGGTCGTCACCTCGGGCTTCACCCGCCTCACCAACGGCAGCAAGGTCCAGGTATCGGCGCCCGCCACCGCACCGGACGCAGGCGCCGGCGGGCCGCGCGGCCCCGGCCAGGGCGGTCGCGGCCGCCGCGGCCAGCAGCAAGGCGGGGCGGGTGAGGCGCCGGCGGCCCAGCCGGCAGTGCCGCCCGGCGGCGCCCCCGCTCCGGCCGACCCGGCCCCGGCGGCGCAGCCGGCGCGATGAACGTCTCCGCGCCCTTCATCCACCGGCCGATCGCGACGTCGCTGCTGGGCTTCGCGGTGCTGCTGTGCGGCCTGCTCGGCTACTGGCAGCTGCCGGTGTCGGCGCTGCCGCAGGTCGACTTCCCGACCGTGCAGGTGACGACGCGGCTGCCGGGCGCCAGCCCGGAGACGATGGCCGCCCTCGTCACCGCCCCGCTGGAGCGCCAGCTCGGCCAGATTCCCGCGCTCACGGCGATGACCTCGACCAGCGGCTTCGGCATCAGCCGGGTGACGCTGCAGTTCGACCTGGGCCGCGACATCGACGGCGCCGCCCAGGACGTGCAGTCGGCGATCAACGCCGCCAACTCGACGCTGCCGCGCACGCTGCCCTATCCGCCGACCTACGCGAAGGTGAACCCCGCCGACGCGCCGATCGTCACCGTCGCCCTGACTTCCGAGACGCAGCCGCTGCGCAGCCTCAGCGACATCGCCGACACGCTGCTCGCCCAACGTCTCAGCGAGGTCGTCGGCGTCGGCGCCGTCAGCGTCCAGGGCAGCGTCAGGCCGGCGGTGCGCATCCAGGCCGACCTCGCGCGCCTCGGCGGCTACGGCCTGTCGCTCGCCGACCTGCGCACCGCCGTGGTCGCCGCCAACCAGCAGGGCCCGAAGGGCTCTCTCGACGGCCGCTTCCAGGCCTACACCATCGCGGCCAACGACCAGATCGCGGCGGCGGCCGCCTACCGCGACGTGATCGTCGCCTACCGCAACGGTGCGCCGGTGCGCGTGGCCGACGTGGCGCAGATCATCGAGGGCTTCGAGAACACCCGGGTCGGCGCGGCCTACCAGGGCCGGCCGGCCGTCATCCTGGACATCCTGCGGCAGCCCGGCGCCAACGTCGTCGAGACGGTGAGCCGGCTGGAGACGGAGCTGGCGCGGCTGCGCACCCTGCTGCCGGCCGGCGTCGTGCTGACCGTCGTCGCCGACCGCACCGAGACGATCCGCGCGTCGATCCACGAGGTGCAGTTCACCCTCATCCTCAGCGTCGGCCTGGTGGTGCTGGTGGTGCTGCTGTTCCTGCGCACGCTGCGGGCGACCCTGATCGCCGGCATCGTCCTGCCGCTGTCGCTGATCTCGACCTTCGGCGCGATGTGGCTCTGCGGCTTCAGCCTCGACAACCTGTCGCTGATGGCGCTGACCATCGGCACCGGCTTCGTGGTCGACGACGCCATCGTCATCATCGAGAACATCGTACGCTACATGGAAAAGGGCGACCGGCCGATGGAAGCGGCCTTCAAGGGCGCCAAGGAGATCGGCTTCACCGTCATCTCGCTCACCGCCTCGCTGGTCGCCGTCTTCATCCCGCTGCTCTTCATGACCGGGCTCGTCGGACGGATGTTCCGCGAGTTCGCGCTGACCCTGACGCTGGCCGTCGTGCTGTCGATGGTGGTGTCGCTCACCATGACGCCGATGCTGTGCAGCCGGCTGCTCAAGGCCGGCCATGCCGGAGGGGGCAACCGCGCGTCGGCGGCGATCGACCGGGCGCTCGACCGCCTGATCGAGGGCTACCGTCGCAGCCTGATCGTCGTGCTCCGCCACCGCGCCCTGACGCTGCTCGTCACGGTGGCGACGCTGGCGGCCACGATCTCGCTCTATGTCCTGATGCCCAAGGGCTTCCTGCCGGCGCAGGACACCGGTTCGCTGATCGCGGTGACGGAGACGGGCGAGGATGTCTCCTTCGCGGAGCTCCGCAACATCCAGGCCGGCGTCGCCGAGGCGGTGCGCGAGGACCCCGACGTCGCCAACGTCGTCTCGGTCATCGGCGTCGGCACCATCAACCCGACGCCGAACACCGGGCGGCTCAGCATCACGCTCAGGCCGCACTCCACGGGGCGACCCTCGGTCGACGCGATCGTCGAGCGGCTGGAGCGCCGGCTCGCCACGATCCCCGGCGTGGTCGTCCATTTCCGGCCGGTGCAGGACATCCAGATCGACACCCGTGCCGCCTTGGCGCAGTACCAGTACACGCTGGTCGGCACCGACGCGGCCGAGCTGTCGCAGTGGTCGCGCCGGCTGGTCGACGAGATGCGCAAGGCGCCGCAGATCCGCGACGTGGCGACCGACCTGCGCGAAGGCGGCCTCGGCGCCATGGTCCGTATCGATCGCGAGCAGGCGGGCCGCCTCGGCGTCACCGCGCAGTCCGTCGAGGACGCGCTGAACGATGCCTTCAGCCAGCGCCAGATCTCGACCATCTACGGCCAGGCGAACCAGTACCGCGTCATCCTCGAGGTCGACCCGCAGTTCCAGCTCGACCCGGCGTCCCTGACGCGCCTCTACGTGCCGGGCGCCAACGGGCCGGTGCAGCTCGCCGCGGTGGCGCGGGTCGAGCGGACGAACGCGCCGCTGTCGATCAACCACGAGGAGCAGTTCCCGGCCGTCACCGTCAGCTTCAACCTCGCCGCCGGCGCCTCGCTCGGCGACGGCGTGCAGATCATCTCCGCCGCCCAGAAGCGCCTCGGCATCCCCGCCTCGATCACCGGCAGCTACTCCGGCGACGCCGCGGAGTTCGAGAAGTCGCTCGCCGGCCAGCCCTGGCTGATCCTGGCGGCGGTCATCACGATCTACATCGTGCTGGGCGTGCTCTACGAGAGCTTCATCCACCCGCTGACGATCCTCTCGACCCTGCCGTCGGCCGGCGTCGGGGCGCTGCTCGCGCTCATGCTGCTCGGCCTAGACCTCTCCTTCGTGGCGCTCATCGGCATCATCCTGCTGATGGGCATCGTCAAGAAGAACGCCATCATGATGATCGACTTCGCGCTGGAGGCCGAGCGTCACCAGGGCCTGTCGCCCTACGATTCGATCGTCCAGGCGAGCGTGCTGCGCTTTCGCCCGATCATCATGACGACGCTGGCCGCCCTCTTCGGCGCCCTGCCGCTCGCGCTGGCGACCGGGCCCGGCGCCGAGCTGCGGATTCCGCTCGGCGTGTCGATCGTCGGCGGCCTGCTCCTCAGCCAGCTCCTGACGCTCTACACGACGCCGGTCATCTACCTGCTGATGGAGCGCCTGAAGGGCCGCCCGGCGACGGCCCCGGCGGCGGCCGGCGCGGCGCAATGACGGCGGCCGGTCGCGCCCCCGACGATGGCGCCCTCGCCTCGCCGCCCCGCAGGGGTGCCGAGGGGAATGACGGCGGCGCGCCCGCCATCGCGCGATGAGCATCTCGACGCCGTTCATCGAGCGGCCGGTCGCCACCACGCTGCTGGCGATCGGGCTCTTCCTGATCGGCGCCGTCGCCTACATGTTCCTGCCGGTCGCCAGCCTGCCGACCGTGGACTTCCCGACCATCCGCGTCTCCGCCGGGCGGCCCGGCGCCGATCCGGAGATCATGGCGTCGACGGTCGCGGCGCCGCTGGAACGCCGGCTCGGGGCGATCGCCGGCGTGACCGAGATGACGTCGTACAGCGGCGTCGGATCGACCAGCATCATCGTGCAGTTCGATCTCGGCCGTAAGATCGACGGGGCGGCGCGCGACGTCCAGGCGGCGATCAACGCGACCTTGAGCGACCTGCCGGGCGACCTGCCGAACCGGCCGAGCTTCCGCAAGACCAACCCGGCCTCGGCGCCGGTCATGGTCCTGTCGATGACGTCGGCGACGCTGCCGCCGAGCGCCCTCTACGACATCGCCGACACGGTGCTGGTGCAGCGCCTGTCGCAGGTCGCCGGCGTCTCCGAGGTGACGGTGAGCGGCGCCGAGCAGCCGGCCGTGCGCGTGCGCGTCGATCCCGGGCGGCTCGCCGCGATGGGCCTCGGCCTGGAGACCGTGCGCGCGGCGATCGCCGCCGCCAACGTCATGAACCCGGTCGGCAGCCTGGAGGGCACCGCCCAGGCGGTCACCATCGCGACCGACGGCCAGCTTCGTTCCGCCGCCGACTACCGGCAGATCGTGGTACGCACCGAAGGCTCGACGGTGGTCCGCCTCCAGGACGTCGCGATCGTCGAGGAGGGCGTGCGCAACAGCCGCGCGGCCGGCTGGGTCGGCAGGCAGCGCGGCATCCTGATGCAGGTGCAGCGCCAGGCCGACGCCAACGTCATCGAGACCGTCGACCGCATCAAGGCGCTGTTGCCCGAGCTGACGCCGCTGATCCCGGCGGGCGTCACGCTGGGCGTGCTCTCCGACCGCACCACGACGATCCGCGCCAGCGTGCACGAGATGCAGAACACGCTGCTGCTGTCGATCGGGCTGGTGACGCTGGTGGTGCTGCTGTTCCTGCGCCGGGCGACGCCGACGGTCGCCGCCGCGGTCACCGTGCCGCTGTCGCTCGCCGGCACCTTCGCGCTGATGTGGATCGCGGGCTACACCATCGACAACCTGTCGCTGATGGCCCTCGTCATCGCCGTCGGCTTCGTCGTCGACGACGCGATCGTCATGATCGAGAACATCTACCGCAACCTCGAGCGCGGCATGGCGCCGCTCGCCGCGTCGATCGCCGGGGCGCGGCAGATCGGTTTCACGGTGATGTCGATCAGCGTCTCGCTGGTCGCCGCCTTCGTGCCCCTGATCTTCATGCCGGGCATCGTCGGCCGCCTCTTCAACGAGTTCGCGATGGTCATCGTCTTCGCCATCGTCGTCTCGATGGTCGTATCGCTGACCGTGACGCCGATGATCTGCGGCCGCTTCCTGCGCGGCACGGCGACGCGCGCGAACCGGCTCGACCGCATCGTGGAGCCGGCTCTGGCCGCCCTCGCCGCGGGCTACGCCCGCAGCCTCGCGCTGGCGCTGCGCTGGCGCGGCCTGATGGTGCTGGTGCTGCTGGCGACGATCGCCGGCACCGCCGCCCTCTACGTCCGCCTGCCCAAGGGCCAGTTTCCCCAGGACGACACCGGCCTCGTCTTCGCCTCGGTGTCGGCCTCGCCCGACACCTCCTTCCAGACGATGACGCGCCTGCAGCAGCGGGCGGCCGAGATCATCGCGGCCGACCCGGCCGTCGCCGCGTTCGGGTCGTTCACCGGCGGCGGCTCGCAGACCAACCGCGGCAACATGTTCATCAGCCTCAAGCCGCTGGCCGAACGCGGCCTGAGCTCGACCGCCGTGGTCAACCGGCTCAGGCCCCAGCTCGCGGCCATCGCCGGCCTCCAGGTGTTCATGGTGCCGCAGCAGGACCTGCGCGTCGGCGGCCGCAGCGCCCAGTCCGCCTACCAGTACACGCTGTGGACGCCCGACCTGGATGTGCTCAAGACCTGGGCGCCGCGCGTGCTGGAGAAGCTGCGCACCCTCGACACCATCACCGACGTCAACACCGACCGCGAGCAGACCGGCCTGCAGGTCAACGTCAACATCGACCGCGAGGCGGCCGCCCGGCTGGGCGTGGAAATCAGCGACGTCGGCGCCGCGCTGAACGACGCCTTCGCGCAGCGGCAGATCGCGACCAGCTACACCGAGCGCAACCAGTACCGCGTGATCTTCGAGGTGGAGCCGCAGTTCTCGACCGCTCCGGACGCGCTGGGCCGCATCTACGTGACCGCGAACGACGGCACGCAGGTGCCGCTCACGGCAGTCACCCGGCGGACCCTGGGCACCGCCCCGCTGTCGGTCGCCCACCAGGGCCAGTTCCCGGCGGCGACGATCAGCTTCAACCTCGCCCCCGACGTCATCCTCGCCGACGCGCTCGCGAGCGTCGAGCGCGCGGTCGCCGAGCTGCATATGCCCGACACGATCACCGCGAGCTTCGCCGGCGACGCCGGCGCCTTCGGCAAGCAGGCGAGCAGCCAGATCGTGCTGATCCTGGCCGCGATCCTGGTCATCTACATCGTCCTGGGCGTCCTCTACGAGGACCTGCTGCACCCGCTCACGATCCTCTCGACCCTGCCGTCCGCCGGCCTGGGGGCGCTCCTGTCGCTGGAGCTGGCGCGCATGGAGCTGTCGCTCATCGCGCTCATCGGCATCATCCTGCTGGTCGGCATCGTGAAGAAGAACGGCATCATGCTCGTCGACTTCGCGATCGAGGCCGAGCGCAATCGCGGCCTCGGGCCCGACGAGGCGATCCGCGAGGCCTGCCTGGAGCGCTTCCGGCCGATCCTGATGACGACGCTGGCCGCGCTGCTGGGCGCCGTCCCGCTGGCCATCGCGACCGGCATCGGCGCCGAGCTGCGCCGGCCGCTCGGCATCACCATCGTCGGTGGCCTCGTCGTCTCCCAGGTCCTGACGCTCTACACCACGCCGGTGATCTACATCCTGCTCGACAAGCTGCACCGCCGGCGGCCGGAGCCGATTCCCACGGCGGTGCCGGCGCAATAGTCAGGACGAGGGCTGCGGCAGCGGCGGCAGATGCGGCGCCTCCCCCGGCACCTCCGGCGGCACTGCCGGGGGTGGAGCGGGCGGCGGCGCCGGGGGCTGGGGCGGCGGCGGCGGGATCTCGGGCTGGGGCGGGTCGCCGGTCATGGGCCTGTCCTTCGCGGCTCGGGTCAGGGGGTCAATGGCCACGGCCGCAGCCGGGTTCCGGGCACCGCCGGCCGTGGTACAAGAATCCCCCTCGCCGGGAATCGGAGCGACCGATGCCACGCCATGCCGTCCTCGCCGTCGCCCTCCTCGCCGCCGCCCTGCCCGCCGGTCTGGCAGCCGCCGACCGCACGGTCGCGACGAAATGGAAGGCCGAGACCCGCCAGGTCGGTCCGGCCTTGCTGCGTACCGCCCGCACGCAGGGCTATCTCGGCGCGGCGGTCACCATCACCGGGCCCGAGCTCCTGCTGAGCTTCGAGTGCGGCGACGGCACGCCGCCGGTGCTGTTGGTCGGCGTCGGCACGCCGGCCGAGCCGATGCCCCTGCTGCCGGACGGACGGCCGCCGGCCCAGGTCGCGATCGCGTTCGAGTTCCGCACCGTGACGCCGCACTGGCTGAATCGCGCCATCGGCGGCACGCTCGGCGACGAGCTCGTCCCCGACGTCGCCCGCAACCTCGACGGGGTGCGGACGGAGAGCCGCACCGTCATCGGCGCGGACGCGGCGCGGCGCGGCGCCAGCCGCGTCGCGGCCGTTCGCGGCGACGACATGCTGGCGCTGGCCGAGCTGATGAAGGCACACGGCGCGGTGACCGTGCACATGGGCCGCAACAGCACCCGTTTCTCGCTGGCCGGGGCCGCCACGGCCATGGCGGCGTCGGGTTGCCCGACGCCGCTGCGCTAGGATCGGCGGCCTACGCGATCGTCAGCACGACGTTGCCCATCGCGCGCCCCTGCTCGACCATCTCGTGCGCTTCGGCGATGCGGTCGAGCGGCAGGACGGCGGCGACGGCGTGGGCGAGCCGGCCTTCCGCCATCAGCCGGTCGATGCCGGCGATCGCCGCCGTGCGCTCGGCGTCCGAGAGGTCGTAGACGAGGAAGAACTTCACGGTCACCGCGGCGAACAGGCAGAAGGGCGCCGGCAGGGGTGCCTCCGGCCCGCCGATGCCGTAGACGGCGACGGTGCCGCGCGGCGCCAGCACGCCGGGCAGCAGGCGGGCGTTGGCGGTGATGTCCATCTCGACCACCCGGTCGACGCCGCGGCCGCCGGTCAGCTCCCTGACGCGGGCGCCGACGTCCTCGCTGCGGTAGTTGATGGCATGGTCGGCGCCCGCCGCCACCGCATGCGCCGCCTTCTCGGGCCCGCTGACGGTGGCCAGCACCCGCGCCCCGCCGGCCTTGGCGATCTGCACGGCATAGTGGCCGACCGCACCGGCGCCGCCGGCCACCAGTACGGCCTTGCCGGCGACCGATCCGTCGCCCATCACCGCCTGCCAGGCCGTCAGCGCCGGTATGCCGAGACAGGCGCCGCCGTCGAAGCCGACCGAGACCGGCAGGGGCACGGCCTGGGCGGCCGGCAGGACGATGTATTCCGCCGCGGTGCCGAGCGGGCGCTTCCACTGGCCGTTCCAGATCCAGACGCGCTCGCCCAGACGCGAGTCGGGAACGCCGACGCCGACGCGCTCGATGGTGCCCGCCCCGTCGCTGTGCGGCACCACCCGCGGGAAGGCCATCTTGCGGTTGATGCCGGCCCGGCTCTTGACGTCGGACGGGTTCACGCCGGAGGTCGCGAGCCGCACCCGAACCTCGCCAGGTCCGGGTTCCGGCGTGGCGATCTCGCCCAGGCGCAGCACCGCCCGCGCCGCCCCGTTCTGCTCGTAGAAAGCTGCCCGCATGGTCGCGGCCCTCCCGTTTGAGTCGCGGCGGATCCTAGCCGCCGGCCACGGCCGGCCGCCACGCAATGTCGCCGGAGGCCGAGGAACGCCCGGGAGGACGCGAGGGCGTGGGTGCGGGCAGGTTGCGAAGCCGGCCTAGGGGTCGCCCGCGCGATTTATGGCCCCGGTCTCGCGCGAACTATCATGAGAGCGTCGCCGCTTTCGCGGCAGGGCCGCCCCGCCGATCGGCAGGCTCCCCGGTGGGGCCTCCACTCCACCGCAGCCACGTGTCCAAGCGTTCCCTCCCGACGCCTGGCCGGACCCCTCGGGATACGGGCGGCGGTCGGGTCCCTGCCCGACGGCGCCGACTTTGGCACGCCGGTGCGGATCGCTCCAGCGAAACCGCGTGGTTCAGTAGCTTGGCGGACGTCCTTCGATTTCACTCTTACAAAGCGCCGGGCGACGCCGTACACTGCTGCGGTCGTCAACAACCGAAAGGAGGTGGTCCAGTGTCTCATTGTCTCAGCCCGCGTTCGT
>JADZBA010000033.1 GCA_020852355.1 Alphaproteobacteria bacterium | reverse complement strand
GCGAGCCGGATGACCCAGCTCGACCACATGACGCGCGGACGCGCCATGTTCGGCGTCGGGCCCGGCGCCCTGGTGCACGACGCCGCCAAGCTCGCCATCGAGCCCGCCGCCCAGCGCAGCCGCATGAGCGAGGCGCTCGACGTGGTCATCGAGCTGATGCGCGGCGACCTGGTCACCCGCAAGACCGACTGGTTCGACCTGCGCGAGGCGCAGCTGCAGCTCAAGAGCTATTCGCAGCCGGCGATGGAGATGGCGGTCGCCTGCGCCCGCTCGCCGGTGGGTGCGGTCGCCTCCGGTCGCCACGGCATCGGCATGCTGTCGATCGGCGGCACGTCGGACGATGCGCTGAAGGCGCACGCCAACAACTGGAGCATCTACACCGAGAACGCGGTCGCCGCCGGCAAGATCGCCGATCGCAGCAAGTGGCGCATCGTCACCTTCGCCCATGTCGCGCCGACCCGCGAGCAGGCGCGCAGGGACGTGGAGTTCGGCCTCGCCGACTACTGCAAGTACTTCACCGACGTCGCGACCTTCCCGATCATACCCGCCGGCATCACCGATCCGCTGGAGTACCTGACCAGCGAAGGCATCGCCTGCATCGGCACGCCCGACGACTGCATCCGCCATTTCGAGCGCCTGTGGACGGGATCCGGCGGCGGCTTCGGCGCAGTCCTGCTGCTCGCCCACAACTGGGCGGACTGGCCGGCGACCCAGCGCAGCTACGAGCTGATGGCGCGCTTCGTCCACCCGCACTTCCAGCGCCAGGCCAACAGCCTGCGGCGCCTCAGCTACGACACCGCCACCGCCAGCCACGACACCCACCTCGCAGCTGCGAGCCGGGCCGTGATGAGCGAGATCGAGAAGCACAAGGCGGCGAAGGGCCAGGCCTGAGCCGCGGCGTCGCGCTCAGGGCGCCAGGATCGGCTCCAGCCCTTGCCGGCGGGCGGCCTGGCGCAGCCGCCCGTCGCGCTTGATCGCAGTCACGAAGGCATCGATGCGCCCCAGCCATTGCGGCTGATCCTTGGCAACGGCGTAGGCGTAGGGGGTGGGTGCGACCGGGATCTTCGGCTCGATCACCCGCGCCCATTCGTGCTGGAAGAGCATCCGCCGGCTGTAGGGGAAGTCGGTGGCGAAAACGTCCGCGCGGCCGGACAGAACTTCTTCCTCGCGCGTCCGCGGCGGCTGGACGACGGTCAGCGTCGCCTGCTTGAGGTAGCTCCGCAGCGCCGGCTCCATGAACGTGCCGGCCTGCACTGCCACCACCACCCCCGCCCGGTCGATGTCGTCCCAGGTACGGATACGTCGGTTGGATCTGGCGGCGATCGCATGGATGCCGCTGTACAGGTAGGGGATCGAGAAGGCGACTCGCTCGCTGCGCGCCGGCGTGACGCCGATGCCGAACATCGCCACGTCGCAGCGATCGGCGTCGAGGTCCGCCATGAAGGTGGCGAACGTGCTTTCGACATAGTCGATCCGCACGGACAGCGCCTGGGCCAGGGCCTGCGACAAGTCGATGTCGATGCCTTCCAGCGCGCCGTTGCGAGGATTGCGGAAGGTGATGGCGTAGTAGTCCGGCCAGATGCAGACCCGCAGCACGCCCGCCGCCTGGATGTGCGCCAGGCGGTCGTCCCGGGCGCCGGCGGGTGCCGCGCAGGCCAACGCCAACGCCGCCGTCACGACGAGAGAACCGACCCCGATCCGGGCCGGCACGACGGATCGGGAACGGGCATCGATCACGGCGTGGGCGGCCTCCCCGGGTCCAACCATGACGGCACCATGACGAACAACCTCGTATATTATCGCTGACGAATGAACAGCGAGCCAGCCCGAACCCCGCAGCGCGCGGCGCGCATCATCCCCTGGGTGGTCGGCTGCGGTCTCCTGGTCATCGGCGGCATGATCGGCATCATCGTGCTCAATCTCGCCAACGAGCGGCGCGCGGTGCTGGAAGGGGCGGAGCGGACGGCCGACGGCACCGCGCGGCTGCTCGCGGACCAGGGGTTCCGCACCATCGATGCCGTCGCGCTGACCCTGGACGCGACCGCCGACGCCCTGCTGCAGGCGGCGGACCGACGGCTGATGCCGGCCATCGTCCGCGACATCCTGCGCACCCGGGCACGCAACGCCCCGCAGATCCGCGCGCTGGCCTTCCTGTCTCGCACGGGCGTCGGCGCGATCGACCTGACGGAGCGCGATCTCGACGACCTGGACCTGCGGGAGGCCGGCTATGTCCAGCGTGCGATCCGCACCCCCGGCCTGCCCAGCCTCGGCGCCCCCCAGCCCGGTCGCTATCTCGGCGAGTCGCCGCAGGAGGCGGCGGCGAGCGGCCGCTTCTTCGTGCCGATGGCGCGCGCGGTGATGAACCGCGAGCAGCAGCTCCTCGGCATCGTCATCGCCGTCGTCAACCCCGACCATTTCGCCACCGTCTTCGAGGCTGCCCATACCGGCGACCGCGACGCTGTGCGGCTGATCCACTACGACGGGACGCTCGTCGCTTCTTCGGCCGCGGACGACCCGGTCTCGGGGACTTCGCTGGCGGGCATGCCGATCTTCTCGCTGTTCCTGCCGTCGGCCGAGCGTGGCATCTACCGCGCCGTCGACCCCGACGGCGAGGAGCGCATCACCGCGTTCCGCGTCATCCGCAACTACCCGATGGTGGTCGCGGTCGGCATCTCGGTCGACACGCTGCTCGCCCGCTGGCGGTCGGACGCCATGAGCTTCGTCATCGCGGGCGTCGTCGCCGTCCTCGCCGTGGCCATCGCGATCGTGCTGCTGTGGCGGCAGGTCGTGGCGCTGGACCGGCACCAGCGCCGGCTCGCCGAGAACGAGGCGCTGAAGTCCGCGATCCTCTCGTCGGCGCTCGACTGCGTCATCGGGATGGACGAGGACGGCCGCATCGTGGAGTTCAATCCGGCCGCCGAGCGGACGTTCATGCGGCGGCGCGCCGACGTGATCGGTCGTTCGCTGTCAGAGACGATCGTGCCTCCGGACCAGCGGGGCGCCCACGAGCGCGGCCTGCGGCGGTTCCTGGCCGGCGGCGAGGCCCGCATGATGGGACGGCGGACCGAAATCGACGCGCTGCGCGCCGACGGCACGGTCTTCCCCGTGGAGATGGCGCTGACGGTGACGGATGCGGGAGAGCACCGGGTCTTCACGGCCTACCTGCGCGACATCACCGAGCGCCGCCGCCACGAGGAGGAGCTGCGCACCGCGCGCGAGCGGGCCGACCAGGCGAACCGGGCGAAATCCGAGTTCCTGGCGACCATGAGCCACGAGATCCGCACGCCGATGAACGGCGTCGTCGGTATGACATCGGTGCTGCAGGACACGCCCCTGTCGCACGAGCAGCGGCACATCCTGCGCACCATCGAGGCGTCGGCGGAATCCCTCCTGCGCCTCATCAACGACCTCCTCGACTTCTCCAAGCTGGAGGCCGGCCGGGTCGAGCTGGAGGACAGCGACTTCGACATCGAGGACGTTGTCGAAGGGATCGTCGACCTCGTGGCACCGCTGGTCGAGGCGAGCTCGCTGGCGCTCGTCTGGCGCGCCGAGCCCGACGTCCCGCTGCGGGTGCGGGGAGATGCCGGACGGCTGCGGCAGGTGCTGGTCAACCTCCTGGGAAACGCCATCAAGTTCACCGAGGCGGGATCGGTCACGCTGAACGTCTCGATGGTCGCCCGCTCGGCCCGCAGCGCCACCATCGAATTCGCCGTGACCGACACCGGCATCGGCATCCCGCTGGAGGCGCAGACGCGCCTGTTCCACCGCTTCGAGCAGATCGACGCCTCGATCAGCCGGCGCTTCGGCGGCACCGGGCTCGGCCTCGCCATCGTCAAGCGGCTGCTCGACCTGATGGGCGGCACGATCACGGTGACGAGCGCGCCCGGAACCGGCAGCACCTTCCGCTTCCGCGTTCCCTTCGCACTGCCGGACGACGATGGCGGCGAGCGCCGGCCGAAGCTGCCGGCCATCCCGGTGCTGCTGCTGATCCGCGAGCCGGCCGCACGCACCCTGCTGCTGGCGGAAATGACGGATTGGGGATTGCGCGCCGATGCCACGGACGACCCCGAGGCCGCCTGCGCGATGCTCGCGAAGACGGCCTATGTCGCGATCGTCGCGGGACACCGACCGCTCACCCTCGGCGGCGAGCGTCTCCTGCAGGCGATCGACGCCACCGGGCCGCCGGGGAGGCTGCGTCTGATCGCCCTCTCCCCGGCCCGCTTGCCCGTTACCGAAGGCGATCATCTCGCCTCGGTCACGGTCGTCCGCATTTCCGGGCCGATCCAGCCGCGTCTGCTGTATGCCGCCATCCGCACCACGATCGACGGCGTCGCGGCACCGACGGCACGCCCGCCGGAACGCGCCGAACCGAACCAGCCCCTCTCCGTCCTCGTGGCCGAGGACAACCCGACGAACCAGCAGGTCGTCGGCATGATCCTGCGCCGGCTCGGCCATCGCGTGGAGATGGTTTCCAACGGTCGGGAGGCCGTCGAAGCCGCGGCAGCACGCCGCTTCGATCTCGTCCTCATGGACTTACAGATGCCGGTGCTGGGCGGACTCGAGGCCGCGCAGGCGATCCGCCGGCTGCCGCCGCCGCACGGCAGGGTGCCGATCGTCGCCGCGACGGCCATGGGATCGCCCGAGGACCGCGATGCCTGCACCGCCGCCGGCATGAACGCCGTGCTCGTCAAGCCGCTGACCCGGGCGAGCGTCGCCCGCACGATCGCGACCATCACGCTCGACCCCATGCCGGTGCCGACGGCCGAACGGCCGGAGGACCGGGCGCCGGCGATCCTCGATCAGGGCGTTCTCGACGAGCTCGAGAATGCGATCGGCGCCGACGCGCTGCGGCGCCATGCCCGACGGTTCCTGGACGATCTCCCGACCGCCCTCGAGTCCGTGCGCACGGCCATCGGCAGCGGCGACGGCAAGGAGCTCGCGCGCCTGGCGCACATGGCGGCCGGGAACCTGCGGACGTTCGGCCTGGCGGCGGCGGCGGAATCGGCCGCCGACATCGAGTTGCGGTATCGCAGCGGCGACCTTGCGGGCGCCCACGCCGCCGCCGAGCAGCTCCTCCGGGCGGTGCCCGCGGGACGCGCGGCGCTGCGTCACGCACTCTTCGCGGACGGCGCGCCGGCGTCTCAGGAGTGAGGGCCCGCTCCCGCGTCCGGGAAGCGGGCGAGGATCTCGATGACGGCGGCGTCGGAGACCTCGGCGAAATCGTCGTACGTCATGGCCACCGCACTGCCTTCGAGGGCCTCCAGGCAGACGATGTCGTCGGCCTCGCCGCGCAGGCCGTCGAGGACGTCGGGCGGCGCCACCGGCACGGCCAGGACGAGCTTGCGCGGCCGGCGGCGGCGCGTGGCCTGCAATGCGGCGCGCACGGTCGCGCCGGTGGCGATTCCGTCGTCGACGAGGATGACCGTGCGCCCGGTCACGTCCGCATGCGGACGGCTGCCGAGGTAGCGCTCCCGCCGCCGGCCGATCTCGGTGATCTCGCGGTCGCGGATCTCGCGGAACTCCGTCTCGGTGGCGCCGGTCATGCCGATGACGTCGTCGTTGCGGACCGTGATCGGGCGCTCGCCGTCGACCACCGCGCCCATCGCCAGCTCCGGCTGCTGCGGCGCGCCGATCTTGCGCACGAGGACCACGTCGATCGCTGCCGACAGCGCAGCCGCCACCTCCGCGGCGACGATCACGCCGCCACGCGGCAGCGCCAGCACCACCGGCCGCTGCCCGGCATAGGCGCCGAGCGCGGCGGCGAGGCGGCGGCCGGCATCGGAGCGGTCGCGGAAGCGCATGTCGCGCACTCCCCTCGCGGGACACGGGCGTGATCCCGGGGAGGTCGCGGCGCTCGACGCCGTCGGCACCCGCCCGGCACCACCGAAGTCGGCAACGTTGCCTCAGCGCGCGGGGAAGTTCAAACGCCGATCGCGTGCCGTCATCGCCGATGCGCCAACCACGTTCCGGTCGTGCGATCGAACATGCCGGCGCACGGATCGGTGCCGGCCGGAGTGATCAGGTGCTTGGCCACCTTGTTCGAGGCGGTGCGTGGCAGGGTCTCGACGAATCCGTAGTAGCGCGGCACCTTGAAGCGCGCGAGGTTGCGTTCGCAGTGGGCGATGATCCGCTCCAGCAGCTCGCCGTCGCGCGCGCCGTCGG
>JADZBA010000032.1 GCA_020852355.1 Alphaproteobacteria bacterium | reverse complement strand
GTCGCCGATCGCCTCGTAGCGTTGCTGCAGGGCGCGCAGGCCGTCCATGAAGTAGGCGCCGTCGGCCCGCGCCTTCTCGACCAGGCGCTCGGCCGCGATCAGCTTCAGGATGGTCAGCGCGACGCGCGCCGGGAACGGGTCGGAGACGTGCGAGGTATAGAAGTGGAAGCCTTTCTCGTGGACCTCCTCCTCGATCGCCGCACTGGTCACCGTGGCGGCGAGCGGCAGGCCGCCGCCGAGCGACTTCGAGAGGGTCAGGATGTCCGGCACCACGCCCGTCTGCTCGAAGTAGAACATCGAGCCGAGCCGGCCGAAGGCGAGCTGCGCCTCGTCGAAGATCAGCATCAGGCCGCGCTTGTCGCAATGCTCGCGCAGGCGGCGCATGTAGCCCTCGGGCGGCACCACGATGCCGCCCGCCGCCAGCACCGGCTCGCACATCACCGCGGCATAGGCGCCGACCGACTGCATGTCCGCCATCTCGAAGCCGACGTCGAGGCAGGTCGTGTCGCAGGTACCCTGGCAGTGGCGAATCGGGCAGCGGTAGCCGTTGGGCGGCGGCAGCGCCATGGTGCCGGGCAGGCTCGGCCCGTAGCCTTTGCGTGCGCCGGCATAGGTGCTGGCGTTCGAGGCGGCCGTCATGCCGTGCCAGGAATGGCCCATGGCGATGACCTCGAACCCGCCGGTCTTCAGCTTGGCGATGCGGATCGCCGCCTCGTTGGATTCGCTGCCGGTCGACAGGAACAGCGCCTTCTGCAGCGTCGGCGGCAGCAGCCGCGCCAGCTCCACGGCCAGCTCGACGACGGCCGGCGACAGCATGTTGGAGTAGAGATGCAGCGGCTCGGCCGTGGCCGACCGCATGGCGGCGACGACGTCGGGGTGATTGTGCCCGACGGTTGCGCACATCTGCCCCGAGGCGAAGTCGAGGATCGAGCGGCCGTCCGCGTCCCACAGCCGCGCCCCCTCGGCGCGGGTGATCATGCCCGGCAGGAAGCCCTTGCTGTAGCGGACGAGATGACGCTCGACGTCCTCGGTCCAGCGGCCGAACGGCGCGTCCGCGCTCATGCCCGCTTCCCCTTCGCGCCGCGGTGCACGGCGGCCGCCTTCGGCTTCGCCGCGACCCGCTCGGCCGTGCCGCTGCGCAGGTCGACCTTCACGCCGTAGTCGCGCAGCGCCCCCTTGGAGGTGACGAAACCGTCGAGCACGTCGGACAGGACCGTCTCGACCGGGCGCTTGCGCGGATCGCCGAAGCCGCCCGCCCCCGCCTCGCGCACGGTGACGCGCGCGCCGGGCGGCATCTCGATGCGCGCCTTGGCGTTGACCGGGACGCCGTCCAGCGCGTGGACCCTGAGCGAGCCGTCGCCGCCGCCGAACAGGCCGCGGGCGGGGAACTGCGTGCGGTTGCCCATGCCCAGCAGCGTCATCGGCGAGCCGCTGTCGTTGCGCAGCACGACCTCCTGGCCGAGGCCGCCGCGGGACTTTCCGGCACCGCCGGAATCGGGCAGCAGGTTCTTGCGCTCGATGGTGGTGCTGGTGATCGTCTCCCACACCTCGACCGGCACCACCGCCATGTTCGAGGGATGCGGCACGGTCGAGACGCCGTCGGTGCCGTCGAGGGCACCATAGCCGCCGGCCGCGAAGTAGATGGTCGAGACGCCGCGGCCGTTGCGATGACGGCCCTGGAAGGTCACCAGGTTCATCATGCCGGAATCCGCCTGCACCCGGTCGGGTGCCGCCTTGGCGAGCGCGCCATAGATCAGCGGCGTGACGAAATGGCCCATCGCGTGCCGCCCGCCGGTCGCGAAGGGCGGCTGGGCGTTGAGGATGCAGCCGACCGGTGCCGACACGGTGATCGGCGCGGTCATCCCGGCGTTGTTCGGGATCGACGGCAGGGTCAGCGTCTTGATCGAATAGAGCGACATGGCGTGCGCGTAGCAGAAGGGCACGTTGATGCCGGCGCGCACGCAGGGTCCCGTGCCGTCGAAGTCGACATGGATGCGATCGCCCTTCACCTCGATGCGGCAGGCGAAGCGGATCGGCTGATCGAGGCCCTCCAGCTCGATGCGATTGCGGTAGATGCCGGGCTTCAGGCCGGCGATCTTCTCGCGCATCGCCTTCTCGGACTGCTCGCGGATCGCGCGCGACAGCGGCCCCAGATCGTCGATCCCGTACTCGTCCATGAACTCCAGGACCTGGCGGCCGCCGACCTCGTTGCAGGCGACGTTCGCCATCAGGTCGCCGACCACCTGCTCGGGCACCCTCACGTTGGCGCGCACCAGCTCGATCAGGCGCTCGTCGATCCGGCCGGCGTCGGCGATCTTGCCGATCGGGAAGCGCAGCCCCTCCTGGTAGATCTCGGTCGCCGCCGAGCCGAAGCCCGTGCCGCCGATGTCCGGCAGGTGGGTGATGCTCATCGTGTAGGCGACGATGCGGCCGTCGCGGAACACCGGGCGCATCATCGTCACGTCGAAGAGATGGCCGGTGCCGAGCCATGGGTCGTTGGTGAAGATGACGTCGCCGGGCTTCAGCGTCTCCGGCGGGAAGCGGTTCAGCATGTGCCGCGCCGTCACCGGCGCGCTGCCGATGAAGACGGGAATGCTCATCGTCCCCTGGGCGATCGAGTTCGCCTCGGCGTCGAGCACGACGCAGGAGAGGTCGTAGCTTTCCGAGACGATGGTCGAGAAGGAGGTGCGCACCAGCGTCGAGACGATCTCGTCGGTGAGCGAGATCAGCCGGTCCCACAGGATGCCGAGGCTGACCGCGTCGAAGCTGTCCGGGGCGTTGCGGGCCATCTCAGTCCTCCTTGCGCGCCAGCTCGGCCACGAGATTGTAGCGGGCGTCCACGGCGGCCCGGTCGCCGGGGCCGATGACGCAGGTCGATTCCCGCTCCTCCACGATCGCCGGGCCGGCGAGCGATGCGCCGGGCGAGAGCGCGTAGCGGTCGTAGACCGGCACGTCGACATAGGCGCCGGCTTCGGCGAGGTAGACCGGCCGCGTGCCCTTCACCGCCGCGGCCGCGTCGCCCTGCCGCCCCTCGCCCAGGCTGTAGCCGGTGGCGAAGACCGGCGCCGGGCCCGTCGCCTCGACCTTCCAGTTGATGATCTCGACCGGCTCATCGAGGAAGCTGACCAGATAGGTCTCGGCATAGGTGTCGGCGAAGATCTTCGGCAGCGCGCGGAAGGTCGCGGCGAGGTCGTCGGACGGCGGCAGCGTCACCTCGATGTCGTGCCCCTGCCCCTGGTAGCGCATGTCGAGACGCAGGGTGACGGCGATGTCGGACGCCGGCGTGCCGGCCCGCTTCAGGAAGCCCGACGCCTCGTCGATCAGCCGCGCGAGCTCCGCGGCGAAGCCTTGGGCGTCGAGATCCTCGACATGGACCCGGCGGGAGCGCGCCACCTCGAAGGAGAGCGGGCTGGCGAGCAGGCCGAGCGCCGACATCACGCCTGCGCCGACCGGGAAGACGACGCGCGGGATCTTGAGCTTGCGCGCGATCGCCATGGCATGCACCGGCCCGGATCCGCCGAATGCCACCATGCTGGAGCCGCGATAGTCGAAGCCGCGCTCGGACGCGTGGATGCGGAAGGCGCGCGCCACGTCCTCGTTCGCCACCTCGTGGATGCCCCAGGCGGCGCGCGCGAGCGTCAGCGACAGCGGCTTGGCGACCGCGGCGCGGATCGCCCGCTCGGCCGCCGCCTTGTCGAGGCGCATGGTGCCGCCGAGGAAGAAGCCGGCGTCGAGATAGCCGAGCACGAGGTTGGCATCGGTGAGCGTGGCGCCGGTGCCGCCGCGGCCGTAGCAGGCCGGGCCGGGATCGGCGCTGGCGCTGCGCGGCCCGACGCGCAGCAGGCCGCGCTCGTCGACCCCCGCGAGGCTGCCGCCGCCGGAGCCGATCTCGATCATGTCGATGACCGGGATGCGCACCGGCAGGCCGCTGCCGCGCTTGAACTCGTGAACGCGGGCGACCTCCATCATGTACTTCTTGAGCGGCGCGCCGCCGCGGATCAGCGCGCCCTTGGCGGTGGTGCCGCCCATGTCGAAGGCCAGCACGCTGTCGAGGCCGAGCGTGCGGCCGTGGAACGCCGACATGAGGGCACCCGCCGCCGGACCCGATTCGAGCGCGCGCACGGGATAGCGCCGCGCCGTCTCGGTCGTCACGGTGCCGCCGCTCGACGTCATGATGTAGACCCGGCCGGCGAAGCCCTGGCCCTTCAGCCCGTCCTCCAGCCGCTTCAGGTAGCGGTCGAACATCGGCTGGGTGAAGGCGTTGACGGTCGTCGTCGTCCAGCGCTCGAACTCGCGCATGTTGGGGAAGACGTCCGACGAGATCGAGACGTAGAGGTCCGGAAACTCCCGGGCGACCAGGGTGCGGATCGCCTTCTCGTGGGCCGGGTTGGCGTAGGAATGCAGCAGGCAGACGGCCAGTGCCTCGATCTTGCCCTTGCTGCGCAGGCGCGTCACGGCGGCGCGCACCGAATCCTTGTCGAGCTTGCGCTCGACCGAGCCGTCGGCGCGCACCCGCTCGCCGACCTCGGCGCGCAGCCGGCGCGGCACCAGCGGCGCGGGGAAGCGCAGGCGCAGATCATAGAGGTCGTACCGGCTCTCGAAGCCCATATCGAGGATGTCGCGGAAGCCCTCGGTGGTCAGCATCCCGGTGACCGCGCCGCGCCGCTCGATCACCGAGTTGGTCACCAGCGTCGTGCCGTGCACGATGTCCTGCACGTCGTCGATGGCGACGCCGCTGCGTGCGAGCAGCGTCGCCACGCCCTCGAGCACGGCCGCCGACGGGTCGCGCGGCGTGGTGAGCTGCTTGTGGATCGCCATCCGCCCGCCTTCGGCGTCGAAGAGGGCGAAGTCGGTGAAGGTGCCGCCGATGTCGACGCCGATACGGTGCATGGAGATGTGGCCCGCCGTTCTGTCCTGACGCGGCGGCCAGCCTACCCCGGCGCCGCGCGCAGCGGCAACGGACCTACCGGTAGAACATCGTGGGCAGCCAGAGAGTGAGCGACGGGAACAGCGTGATCAGGCCGAGCACGACGACCAGCGGGACGAGGAAGGGCAGCACCGCCATCACCGTGCGGTCGAAGGACATGCCCGCCACGCGCGACAGCACGAACAGCACCATGCCGACCGGCGGCGTCAGCAGCCCGATCATCAGGTTCAGCACCATGATCAGGCCGAACTGCACCGGATCGATGCCGACCTTGAGGATGACCGGCATCAGGATCGGGACAAGGATCGAGATCGCCGCGATCGTCTCCAGGAAGCAGCCGACGAACAGGAGCAGCAGGTTGACGATGAGCAGGATCAGCAGCGGGTCCGTGGTCAGCGACAGCAGGCCCGCGGCCAGCGCCTCGGTCACCCGCGTCGTCGTCAGCACCCAGCCGAACAGCGAGGCGGCGCCGACGATGATCAGCACGCTGGCCGTCGTCTCGATGGTGTCCAGCGTGATGCGGTAGATCTGCCGCCAGCCGAGCGAGCGGTAGAGCAGGATGCCGAGCAGCATCGCCCAGGCGCAGGCGGCGATCGCCGCTTCGGTCGGCGTGAAGACGCCGAACGACATGCCGCCGATGATGAGGGCCGGCGTCAGCAGCGCCGGCACCGCCCGCACGAAGGTTCGCCCGAGCGTCGCGAGCCTGAAGCGCTGGTCGCGGCCGATGCCGTGCCGGTGCGCGTACCACGTGACGTAGGCCATCAGGCATGCGGCCATCAGCAGGCCCGGCACGATCCCCGCGGTGAAGAGCTGGCCGATCGAGACGTTCGCCATCACCCCGAAGATCACCATCGGCAGCGACGGCGGGATGATCGGGCCGATGGTCGAGGAGGCGGCGGTGATGCCGACCGCGAAGTCGTCGCGGTAGCCGTGGTCGCGCATCGCCTTGATCTCGATCGTACCCAGCCCGCCCGCATCGGCGACCGCCGTCCCCGACATGCCGGCGAAGATCACCGAGCCGACGACGTTGACGTGGCCGAGCCCGCCGCGCAGCGACCCCACCGCCGCCACCGCGAAGTCGTAGATGCGGTTGGTGATGCCGGCCGTATTCATCAGGTTGCCGGCGAGGATGAAGAAGGGCACGGCCAGCAGCGGGAACGAATCGACGCCGCCCGCCATGCGGTGCAGCACCACGAAGTCCGGTATCTCGCCGATGAAGTGCGTGAAGACCAGCGACGCCCCGCCGAGCGCGATGAAGATCGGGACGCCCGCGAGCAGGGAGACGAGGAAGACGGCAAAGAGCACGATCATCCGGCCGTACCTTCAGATGCGCGGAAGGGAGGCGCCGACCCGCGCCATCAGTCGATCATCAGCGTGTGGGCGCCCTCCGGGGCGCGCCAGCCGCGGCGCAGGTTCTGCACCGCGACCTGCAGGGCGCGCAGCAGCATGATGAAGACGCCGACCGCGATGCCGCCATAGACCCAGCTCATCGGCAGGTCGATGATCGTCATGCGCTGGATCTGCATCCGCTCGAGGATGAGGATCGAGAACCAGGCGAGGCAGCCGAGGAAGCCCAGCGTCACCGCGTCGATGGCGGCCCGCAGCGGCCGCACCAGCCGTTCGGGCAGGAACTGGTGCAGCACCTCGACGGCGATGTGGGTGCGCCGGCGCATCGGCACGGCCGCGCCGATGAAGGTGACCCACATCAGCAGGTAGCGCGCCACTTCCTCGGTCCAGGCGAGCGAATCGTTGAGGATGTAGCGCGTGAAGAACTGCGCGAAGACGACCAGCGCCAGCAGCCAGAAGAGTGCGAAGGCGAGCCAGTCCTCGGGATGGTGCTCGATCGCCGCATCGACGTCCTCGACGACGATCAGGGGCGCGTCGTCCGCTTGCGTCGCCACCCCTCGCCTCCCCGGTCGCGTGCCTCCTTGCCCCCTACTTCACGGCCTGGAGCGCGTCATACTGCTCCTTCGTCCAGCCGGCGCCCGAGGCCGGATCGTTGTGCAGCGGCATGGCGGCGCGGCGGAACGCCTCGCGGTCTACCTCGACCACGGTCTTGCCGAGCTTGCGGAACTCGTCGGCGAGCTTCAGCTCCTGGGCGCGGATCTCGTCGGTCGCCCGCGCCGCCGCCTGCACCAGGATCTCGTCGAAGGTCTTCTTCTCGGCGTCCGACAGCCGCTTCCAGACATGGCCGCCGACGATCACCAGCAGCGATTCGGTGATATGGCCGGACAGCATGATGTGCGACTGCACCTCGTAGAACTTCTTCGCCATGATCGTCGGCAGCGGGTTCTCCTGGCCGTCGACGGTCCCCTGCTGCAGCGCCAGATAGACCTCGGCGAAGGCGATCGGCGTGGCATTGGCGCCGACCGACTTGGTGAACATGAGGAACAGCGGCGCCGGCGGCACGCGCAGCTTCATGCCCTTCATGTCCTCGGGCTTCCGGATCTCCCTGTTCGCCGTCACCATGCGCTGGCCGTAGTAGGTGAGCGACATGACCTTGTGGCCGGTGCGCTGCTCGTAGCCCGCCGCGATGTCCCGGAACAGCCTGGAGTCGCGGTAGGCCTTCCAATGGTCGAAGTCGCGCAGCACGTAGGGCGCGTTGGTGATCGCGATCGGCTTGTGGATGCTGCCGGCGAAGGCGACGCCGGTATAGATCATGTCGACGGTGCCGAGGCCGAGCGCCTCGTTGATCTGGTTCTCGTTGCCGAGCTGGGACGCCGGGAAGACCTGGATCTCGTACTTGCCGGCGGTGCGCTTCCTGATCTCCTCGGCGGCCCACAGCGCCTGGGTGTGGTAGGGCTCGCCCACCTCGTAGACATGGGCCCATTTCAGCTTCGTCTGCGCCGCCGCCGGCTGCGCCAGGGCCAGCGCGAAGCCGGCCGCCACGAGGAACCGCATTCCCGAAACCCGCATCGCTCCCTCCCCCGATCACCGCGCCCCCGGCTTGCCAGCCGGTCGGGTGCGGCGTATCTGATTTGTACGATGACCCGACGGGTTATAGGACGAGCCGAGGGACCGGGCAAGCTCGCGACGCTGCAGCCGCTGCCGCCGTCGCGCAACCTCGCCGACACGGTCGCGGCGCGCATCGCCGCCGACATCGTCGGCCGCCGCCTGCCGCCCGGGGCGCGATTGCCGACCGAGCAGGAGATGATGGCGGCGCTCGGCGTCAGCCGTACCGTGGTGCGCGAGGCGGTGGCGGCGCTGAAGGCCGATGGCCTGGTCACGACCCGCCAGGGCTCGGGCGCCTTCGTCGCGACCGACCTCGCGGCCCGCCCCTTCCGCATCGACGCCGACCGGTCGATGCAGCTCGCCGACGTCGTCGACGTCATGGAGCTGCGCACCGCGATCGAGATCGAGGCGGCGGCGCTGGCCGCCCGGCGCGCGACGGCGCGGCACCTCGGCGCCGTCGGCGAGGCGCTGGAGCGAATCGACGCCGCCCTGCAGCGCAGCGAGGGCGCCGTCGCCGAGGACTTCGCCTTCCACCACGCGATCGCCGCGGCGACGGGCAACGCCCAGTATCCGCGCTTCCTGGAGTTCCTCGGCCACCACGTCATCCCGCGCCAGCGCGTGCGCCTGACGGTCGGCACCGCCGAGCAGCAGCGCGCCTACCTCGCCGGCATCCAGGACGAGCATCGCCGCATCTTCGCGGCGATCCGCGCGCGTGACGCCGACGCCGCCCGCGCCGCGATGCGCGCGCACCTGGAGCGCTCGCTGGAGCGCTATCGTAGCCTGATGCGGCGGCGCGGGCGCGCCGCACTCGCGACCCCACGCGGAGGTTCCCGATGAGACGTGTCCTGATGACCGGCGCGGCCGGCGGCGTCGCCGGCATGATCCGCCCCCTGCTGGCGGGCATCTATCCCGAGCTGGTGCTGAGCGACCTGCGCGCCCCGGCCGGCCTCGGCGCGACGGAGCGCTTCGTTCCGGCGGACCTGACGGACGCGGCCGCGGTCGAGGCGGCGGTGGCCGGCATCGACGGCATCATCCATCTCGGCGGGCACTCCGTCGAAGGCTCCTGGGACACCATCCTCCAGGCCAACATCATCGGCTGCTACAACCTGTTCGAGGCGGCGCGGAAGGCCGGCGTGAAGCGCGTCGTGTTCGCCTCCTCCAACCACGCCATCGGCTTCTATCGCCGGCGGCGGCGCATCGGCACCGACGTGACGGTGCGGCCCGACAGCCGCTACGGCGTCAGCAAGGCGTTCGGCGAGGCGCTGGGGGCGCTCTATGCCGACAAGCACGGCATGCGCGTCACCTGCCTGCGGATCGGCAATGTCGGCGACCGGCCGCTCGACCGCCGGCGGCTCTCCATCTGGCTGTCGCCCCGCGATCTGGTGCAGCTCGTGCGCATCGGGCTGGAGCATCCCGACATCCGCTTCGAGATCATGTACGGGGTATCGGGCAATGCCGTCGGCTGGTGGGACAACGACCGGGCCTTCCAGCTCGGCTACCGGCCGGAGGACCGCAGCGAGGATCATCGCGAGCAGGCGCTGGCGGCGCAGGCGAAGCTGCCGCCCGACCCGATCGGCGACGTCTTCCAGGGTGGCACCTTCTGCAGCGCGGAGTTCACCGCCGACCCCGATCGGGCGGGGCGCTGACGCCATGAGGATCCAGGGCCACGACATCGACATCCTGGTCACCGGCTTCCCCGGCAAGTCGGTCTGCCACGGCTCGCTCGGCTGGAGCACGATCGCGCTGGTGCGCAGCGGCGACCGGACGGCGCTGATCGATGCCGGCGCCTTCGGCATGCGCCGCCTTCTCCTCGACCGGCTGGCCGAGCGCGGCATGAGGCCGGCCGACGTCGGCGACCTGCTGCTGACCCATTCCCATCATGACCACGCGATCAACTGGACGCTCTTCGCCCACGCGCGCATCGTCATCGCCGGCGCCGAGCTGGACTGGGCGGTGCGGCAGCCCTGGGGCGAGACGGCGGTGCCGGAGCTCTACATGCGCGAGCTGCAGGGCTGGCCGACCGCCCATCGCGCGGTCGACGGCGAGGAGGTGTTCCCCGGCATCACCGCGCACGTGACGCCCGGGCACACGCCGGGACACCTCGTGTACGTGCTGGCCGGGACCGATCACGACGTCATCTTCACCGGCGACGCCGCGAAGAACCGGGCCGAGCTGCTGTCGCGCCGCGCCGACGGGACCTACGACCCGGCGATCAGCACCGCCTCGATCGAGGGGATCTGGGAGCGGTGGCGCCGGCGGCCCGGCACCGTGCTGGTGCCCGGCCACGACGTCCCGATGGTCCTCGACGGCGACCGGCCGCGCTACCTCGCCGACCGCCAGGCGGCGATTCGCGCCTGGTTCGCCCACGACCTCGACAGCATGACCTTGATCCAGCTCGCCGTCGCCTGACGTCGATCGCCCCCGACCGGAGTCCTCCGATGCGCATCGACGACCTCCAGGGCAAGGTCGCCCTGGTCACCGGCTCTTCGACCGGCATCGGCGCCGCCGTCGCCCGCGGCTTCGGCGCCCAGGGCATGCAGGTCGCCGTCCACTGCAACGCCAGCCGCGCGGCCGCCGAGGAGGTGGCGGCAGACGTCGAGAAGGCCGGCGGCCGCGCGATCGTGCTGCAGGGCGACGTGCGCAAGGTCGAGGTCTGCCGGCGCCTGGTGGCGGAGACGGCGGCCGCATTCGGCCGCATCGACGTGCTCGTCAACAATGCCGGCCTCGTCGTCGAGCGCAGGCCGCTGCGCGATGTCGACGACACGCTCTACGACCATATCCTCGACCTCAACGCGCGCTCGGTCTTCGCCTGCTCGCGCGCCGCCCTGCC
>JADZBA010000031.1 GCA_020852355.1 Alphaproteobacteria bacterium | reverse complement strand
CGAAGCCGATCTCGGCCACCGCCGCGCGATGACGATCATGGCGCTCCTCGATCGCCTGGTGGACCAGGAAGAGGGGGATCAGCAGCGCCACCACCACGGCGGCGATCAGCAGCACCTTGAACGCGGGAGCCATGGCGCGGCGGGCTTCCGGAAGGGGCGGGGCGGCGGGGTCGGTCACGGCATCTCCGGCGAATCGCGATCGGCGGCAGCGTGCCGGGCGACGATGTCCGAAGCGTGGCCGCGTTGCGGCCGGAGGCGGGCGATGCGAAGGCCCGTGGCGGGAGCGGCGAGGCGTCGCCGCTCCCGCGATCGGTGTCGGTATCAGATGATCAGCGGAAGATCGATGATCGGACCGATGAGGAACGGATCGTGGAACGTGAAGTTCGCGCCGGTGAGATCGCCGGGGGCCACGGCGAGGACGATGAAGTTGTCGTTGCCGAGGTCGATCGCCGTGCCGCCGAAGAACGGCATCGCCGCGGCGAGCGCCTCGGCGTCGGTGTCGATGCCCGTGCTGTTGATGTTGCGGACGAGGTCGATCACGTCGTCGGCGACGTTGAAGTCGGCAATGAAGTCGAGGCCGCCGCTGCCGTTGTCGAAGACGAAGACATCGTCGCCGGTGCCGCCGTACATCGTGTCGTTGCCCGACGCGCCGACGATCACGTCGTCGCCCGACCCGCCATTGAGAGTGTCGGCCCCGGTGCCGCCGTTGACCGAGTCGTTGTTCGACCCGCCTTCGAGCGAATCGTCGCCCTGGCCCCCGAACATGGTGTCGTCACCGCTGGCGCCGAACATGGTGTCGTCGTCGAGGTCGCCGTTCATCGAATCGTTGCCGGTCTCGCCGAACACGCTGTCGTTGCCCTGGCCGCCGAAGATCGTGTCGTTGCCGTCGCCGCCATAGACGAGGTCGGTGCCGATGTTACCGTTGACGTGCCAGTCGCCGTCGGCGCCGCCGAAGACGGTGTCGTTGCCCTGGCCGCCGCGGGCGAAGTCGGCGCCGGGGCCGCCGTCGACGGAGTCGTTGCCGGTATTGCCGTTGATCTCGTCGTCGCCGCTCTCGCCCTCGACCGTGTCGCTGCCGTCGCCGCCGAGGATGAGGTCGTTGCCGTCGCCGCCGGTGATCTGGTCGCTGCCGGTGCTGGTGTTGTCGAGGTTGGTGCCGCCGAACAGCGAATCGTTGTCTGGGCCGCCGCGGATCGTGTCGTTGCCGGCGCTGCCGAGTATGAGATCGTCGCCAGTACCGCCGTCGGCCGTGTCGGCGCCGGGGCCGAGGTCGAGGAAGTCGTTGCCGCCGAGGCCGGCGACCGTATCGTTGCCGTCGAGCGCGAAGTAGTCGTCCGCGCCGTCGCTGCCGGTGAAGAGGTCGTTGCCGCTGGTGCCGTTCGCCATGGTGCTCTCCTGTTGGCCCGTTTCCGCGGCAGAACCGTTCGTGCTCTCGCCGCGACTCCTGGGCCGCTGGTTGTCGGCGCCGGCGTCCCACCGCCGGCCGCTCCTCCTTGCCCTCTCCGTCGCGCGGCGGCGCGCCGCGGTTCATGTCCCCTTGCCGATGCCGGGGGGCTACCGGATGTGGTGCCGCGAGGGGGAGCGGCCCACCACCGCGCCGATCGAGTCGCCAACTGGTGGAGGTTGATGCGCCTTCCCCGCATCCTTTCCGTCGTGCGCGGCCCGGCCGGCCGCCGAGAAATCAGAAGAAGACGAAGTTGGCGGCGCTCACCTGGTCCGGCGTCACCCCGTCGAGGAGCAGCGAATGCCCGCCGCCGAGATCGATCAGCGTCGAGCCGCCGCTGAAGGCGACGCGCGCCAGCGCCTCCGCCGCCGTGTCGACGCCCGTGCCGTTGATGTTCGCCCTGAGGGCGATGAGGTCGTCCTTTGCGTCGAACAGCAGGACGAGGTCGTTGCCGCCCTCGTCGTCGAACTCGAAGCGGTCGCGGCCGGAGCCGCCGGCCAGCGTGTCGTCGTCCGCCCCGCCGGCCAGCGTGTCGTCGCCGTCGTCGCCGATCAGGCTGTCGTCGCCGCCCTCGCCCGCCAGCCGGTCGTCGCCGATGTCGCCGCCGGCGGTGTCGGCGCCCTCGCCGGCCGTGATCGCGTCGTCGCCGCCGCCGCCGGACAGCAGGTCGTCGCCGACGCCGCCGTCGACGGTGTCCGCCACCCCGCCGCCGGCCAGCGTGTCGTCGCCGTCCTGGCCCTGCAGCAGGTCGCTGCCGTCGTCGCCGGCGAGGTTGTCGTCCCCGGCGCCGGCTGCCATCGTGTCGTTGCCGGTCCCGCCGAACAGGATGTCGTCGTCCGGGCCGCCGAACAGGCCGTCGTCGTCGGCACCGCCGGTCAGGAAGTCGCGCCCGGCCTCGCCGTAGACGAGGTCGCGACCGTCGCCGCCGTCGATGGCGTCGCTGCCCTCGCCGCCGAACAGCGTGTCGTCGCCACCCTCGCCGCCGACGACGTCGCTGCCTTCGCCGCCATAGGCCAGATCGTCGCCGCCGCCGCCGTACACCAGGTCGCCGCCGAGGTCGCCGCTCAGGACGTCGTCGCCGGCCTGGCCGAAGACGAAGTCCGCGTCCGCCCCGCCGAAGGCCGTGTCGTCGCCGATGCCGCCATAGACGAAGTCGACGCCGAGATTGCCGTTGAGGTGCCAGTCGTCCTCGCTGCCGCCCATCACCGTATCGTCGCCGGCGCCGCCGCGCACGAGGTCGTTGCCGAAGCCGCCGAGCACCGCGTCGTCGCCGGCGTTGCCGTTGATCACGTCGTCGCCGGCCTCGCCGTAGATCAGGTCGTCGCCGTCGCCGCCCAGGACGAAGTCGTCGCCGTCGCCGCCGTTCAGCAGGTCGTCGCCGCTGTCCTGGTTGTCGGTGTTGGTGCCGCCGAAGAGCGAGTCGGCACCCGCCTCGCCGAGGGCGGTGTCGGCGCCCCCGCCGCCCATGACGATGTCGTCGCCGTCGCCGCCATGACCGGCATCGTCGCCGTCGCCGAGGTCGAGCGTATCGTCCCCGCCGAGGCCGAGCACGGTATCGTCGCCGTCCAGCCCTGCATAGGCATCGGCACCGATCGTATCCTCGAAGAAGTCGGGTCCGTTGGTGCCGCTCACCATGCCCGTCGCCTCCGCGCGTTCGCCGCCGCCCGTGCTCGGCCGGGCCGCTCCGACCCGGCTTCCCTCGCCGGGGATGGTGATCGGCCGCGGCCGCCGCGGCAACCGAAACCTTCGCCGGAGGCGGCGGGGCCGCTGGCCTTCGGCGGGACGCCCCGCTATACCGCCTCGCCGGCGTCGGGGCACCCGGCGGACCATGGAGGAAGAAGATGCGCACCCACAGGATCGCGGCCGTTCCGGGCGACGGCATCGGCAACGAGGTGGTGCCGGAGGGCCTGCGGGTGCTGGAGGCGGCCGGGCGGCGCTTCGGCTTCGCCGTCGAGGTCACCCATTTCGACTGGAGCTGCGAGCGCTTCCAGAAGACCGGCCGCTTCATGCCCGAGGACGGGCTGGAGCAGCTTGCGCGCTTCGACTCGATCTTCCTCGGCGCGGTCGGCTGGCCGGGCGTGCCCGACCATGTCTCGCTGTGGGGCCTGCTGATCCCGATCCGCCGCCACTTCGACCAGTACGCGAACGTGCGCCCGGTCCGCCTGATGAAGGGCGTCGAGTCGCCGCTGCGCAACCGCGAGCCGGGCGACATCGACTTCTACGTCGTGCGCGAGAACTGCGAGGGCGAGTATTCGGAGATCGGCGGCCGCCTCTACGCCGGGACCGACCGCGAGATGGCGGTGCAGGAGACGGTCTTCACCCGGCACGGCGTCGACCGCATCCTGCGCTACGCCTTCGACCTGGCGATGAAGCGCGGCAAGCACGTGACCTCGGCGACCAAGTCGAACGGCATCATCCACACCATGCCGTACTGGGACGAGCGCTTCGCCGCCATGGGCAAGCAGTACCCCGAGGTGCGGATCGACCAGTACCACATCGACATCCTGACGGCGCACTTCGTGCGCTACCCCGACCGCTTCGACGTCGTCGTCGGCTCCAACCTGTTCGGCGACATCCTGTCGGACCTCGGGCCGGCGGTGACCGGGTCGATCGGCATCGCGCCATCCGGGAACATCAATCCCGAGCGCAAGCACCCCTCGATGTTCGAACCCGTGCACGGGTCGGCCCCGGACATCGCCGGCAAGGGGATCGCCAACCCGGTCGGGCAGATCTGGTCGGGCGCCATGATGCTGGCCCATCTCGGCGAGGACGAAGCGGCCGCCGCGATCGAGAAGGCGATCGAGACGGTACTGTCGGAGGGCGGGCCGCGGACCCCCGATCTCGGCGGCCAGGCGCGCACGGTCGACGTCGGCGAGGCCATCGCCGCGGCGCTGGGCTGAGCGGGAGGGACGCCATGGCGACCGGCATCGGCTTCATCGGCCTCGGCGCCATGGGCGCCGGCATGGCCGCCAACCTGGTGAAGGCGGGGCGGCCGGTCACCGGCTACGACGTCATGCTGGCCGCCTGCGAGCGGCTGGCCGCCGTCGGCGGCGTCGCCGCCACGTCGGTCGCCGAGGCGGCGGCGGGTGCCGGGCTGCTGATCGTCATGGTCGCGACCGACGCCCAGAGCGACGCCGCGCTGTTCGGCGACGGCGGGGCGCTGGCCCGGCTCGCCCCCGGCGCCACCGTGGTGCTGCACTCGACGGTGCCGCCCGCCTATGCCGAGGGCCTCGGCAAGCGGCTGGCCGAGAAGGGCCTGCGTTTCCTCGACGCGCCGGTGACGGGCGGCAAGGCCGCGGCCGAGGGTGGCACGCTGACGATCATGGCGGCCGGCTCCGACGCGGCCTTCGCCGCAGCCGAGCCGGCCCTGCAGGCCTATGCCAAGCGCATCGTGCGGGTCGGCACCGAGCCGGGCCAGGGCTCGACCATGAAGATGGCGCACCAGCTCCTGGCCGGCGTGCACATCGCCACGGCGGCCGAGGCGCTGGCGCTCGCCACCCGCGCCGGCATCGATCCCGCGCTCTTCTACGACGTGGTGACCAGCGGTGCCGCGCATTCCTGGATGTTCCAGAACCGCGGCGCGCACATGGTCTCCGGCGACTTCACGCCGAACAGCGCCGTCGAGATCTTCGTGAAGGATCTCGGCATCGTGCTCGACGGCGGCCGCGCCCTGCGCTTCCCGCTGCCGATGGCGGCGGCGGCCCACCAGCTGTTCCTGGCGGCGGCGGCGGCGGGCCACGGCCGCATCGACGACAGCGCCGTGGTCAAGGTCTACGAGATGCTCGCGGGCATCTCCGTCGCCGAGGCGGCCAGGAAGAAGTGACGCCGGCGCGCGTCGCGCTCGCCCAGGTCCTGGCCGCCGCCGGGCTCGACCCCGCGGCGGCGGGCGGCATCGAGATCGGCGGCGCCGACCCGGTGCTGCCCACGGGGTTCCTGATCGGCACCGCCGGGGCGGCGACGCTGGGCGCCGTCGGGCTCGCCGCCGACCGGCTGTGGTGCGCCCGCGGCGGCGGCCCGCAGCGCATCGCCATCGACCTGCGCGCCGCCGCCTTCGCGCTGCGCTCGGAACGCCATCTCACGGTCGACGGCCGGCAGCCGCCGGGCGGCTGGAGCCCGCTCTCCGGCTTCTACCGGACGGCGGACGGCGGCTGGATCCAGCTCCACTGCAACTTCCCGCACCATCGCGACGGCGTGTTGCGCCTCCTCGGGGCGGCCGACGATCGTGCCGCGGTGGCCGCCCGGATCTCCACCCGTCCGCCCGGGGAGCTCGAGGACGCGCTGGCCGCGGCCGGCCTGTGCGCCGCCATGGTGCGCTCCGGGGCCGAGTGGGCGGCCCACCCCCAGGGTGCCGCCGTCGCCGCGCAGCCGCTGATCGCCATCACGCGCCTCGGCGATGCGCCGGCCGAGCCGGTCGACCGTCGCGCGCCGGGCCCGCGCCGGCCGCTCGCCGGCGTGCGCGTGCTCGAGCTGTCGCGCGTCCTCGCCGGCCCGGTGGCGGGCCGCACGCTGGCCGCGCACGGCGCGACCGTCTTGCGGATCGGCGCCGCGCACTTGCCCTGCGTGCCGCGCTTCCTCCTCGACACCGGCCACGGCAAGGTCAATGCCGAGATCGACCTCGATGCCCCCGGCGGCCCGGAGCGCCTGGCGGCGCTGGCGCGCGAGGCCGACGTCTTCGTGCAGGCCTACCGGCCGGGCTCGCTCGCCCGCCGCGGCTTCGGGCCGGGCGACCTGGCGCGGCTGCGGCCGGGCATCGTGTACGTCGCCGTCTCGGCGTACGGCGATGGCCCGTGGCAGGGCCGGCGCGGCTTCGACACCCTGGTCCAGGCGGCATCCGGCCTCGCGGCGGAGGAGGGCGGCGACGTGCCGCGGCACCTGCCCGCCCAGGCGCTCGACTACGCGACCGGCCATCTCGCGGCGCTGGGCGCGATGGCGGCGCTGGAGCGCCGGGCGCGCGAAGGCGGAAGCTGGCTCGTCCGCCTGTCGCTGGCCGCCACCGCGCGCTGGCTGGCGGGGCTCGGCCGCGTCCCCGACCCGGCCGCCGCGCGCGCCCTGGCCGACCCCGGCGCCGACGACGTCGACGACCTGATGATGGCGACCGACGGCCCCTTCGGGCGCATCCGCCACCTCGCGCCGGCGCTGCGCATGTCCGGCACGCCGCCGCACTGGACGCGGCCGCCGGCGCCGCTCGGCAGCCATCCCGCGGCATGGCCCGCGGACTGACGCGTCAGCCGCCGCGGGCGCGAAAGTCGCGGTAGCTTTCGATCGGCCCGATCGACTCCGCCTCGTAGACGCCGCGCGCGATCGCGCGGGCCATGCAGTCCGCCGCGAGCGTGCCCAGCCGCGCGAGCCACAGCGGCCGCGGTTCGGGCAGCGGCACGCGGCCGGTCGCCAGCGCGAAGATGGTGTCGCCGTCGAAGGGCGTGTGCACCGGGCGGATGGCGCGGGCGTAGCCGTCATGGGCCATCAGCGCCAGCCGGCGCGCCTCGACCTGGGTCAGCTCGGCGTCGGTCGCGACGATGCCGATGGTGGTGTTGCCGGCCGGCACCGCGCGCTTGCCGTCGAGATGCTGGGTCGGATCGAGCGGCACCGTCGGCGGCACCTGGCCGCCGAGCTCGCCCGCCTGCTCCAGGCTCCACGCGTAGAAGCCGGTGGTGCCGGGATGCACGACGCTGCCCCAGGGGTTGGCGGCGACCAGCGCGCCGACGCACGGCCCTTCCGCCAGCACGAACGAGGCGCTGCCGAGGCCGCCCTTGAGCTGCCCGGCGCGGGCGCCGAGCCCGGCGCCGGCGTTGCCCAGGGCGAAGTCCACCGCCGCGGCATCGCACGCGCGCGCCGCCAGGGCGCGGTAGGGCGGCGTGTCGCCCCAGGCCTTGTCGCCGCCATTGGTCAGGTCGAAGAGGATCGCCGCCGGCACCACCGGCACGATGGCGCCGCCGAAGGCCAGCCCGCGGCCGCGCTGCGCCAGCCAGCCGCGCACGCCCGACGCCGCGTCGAGCCCGAAGGCCGAGCCGCCGCTCAGCACCACCGCCTCGATGCGGCCGGCGATGCAGGTCGGGTCGAGCGAGTCGGTCTCGCTGGTGCCGGGCGCACCACCGCGCACGTCGACGGCGGCGACGGCGGGGCGCTCGCAGAGCAGCACGGTGACGCCGGAACGCAGGCGCATGTCCTCGGCATTGCCGACGGCGACGCCGGCGATGTCGGTGACGAGGTTGCGCGGTCCGGGACGGACGGGTCCGATGGGCATGGGGCGGCACCCTAGCGAGGGCGGCGCCACGACGACAGTGCCGCCGCCGCCGGCCGGCCGCTATCCTGGCGGTCGGACGGTGAAAATCCAGGAGGACGACGCCCGATGCTCTACGACCTGACCTACCTGACCCTGCGCCCGGCGACGACGCCCAAGGCCCTGCCGCGGCTGGCCGACTGGCTGGCGGCGAACCCGGCCAGGGGCGAGCTGCTCGCTTGCTGGGTGGCCGAGATCGGCGTCCTCAACCGCATCCTGCTGCTGCGCTCCTACGCGGACCACGCTGCGCTGCTGGGCGACCACGATGCGCTCGCCCGCGACAGCAATCCCTACGGTATCGCCGACGTCCTCACCCAGCGCAGCGCGGACGCCTATGCCGGCTTCCCGTTCCTGCCGCCGATCGCGGCCGGTGCGCATGGACCGGTCTACGAGGTCCGCAGCTACGTGCTGCGGCCCGACGGCGTGACGCCGACGATCGCCGGCTGGGAGAAGACGCTGCCCGGCCGCCGGCCGCTGTCGTCGCCGCTGATCGGCATGTACTCCATCACCGGCGCCACGCCGCGCTTCGTCCATATCTGGCCCTACGCCAGCCTCGACGACCGCCAGCGCATCCGCGGCGAGGCGGTCGAGAAGGGGCTGTGGCCGCCGCCCGGCGGGTCGGAGCGGCTGATCGAGATGCAGAGCGAGATCTACCTGCCGGCGGCCTTCTCGCCGACGCGGTGATCGCCGCGCCGCCGCGGCCGGCCCCTCAGAGGGGCCTGGCCGCCGCGGCCGCGACGATCCTGCGCGCATCCTCCTCCAGCAGCAGGCGATCGGCGACCAGCCGCCTCGCCGCCGCGTCCACCGCCGCGACGTAGGCCTGCGGCGTCGGGTAGCGCTCCTCCAGCGAGGGGCGCGGGTCGCCCGCGGCGAGACGCTCGGCCTGGGTGCGGGCGAAGGGGATGCGGGTCCCGATCAGGTCGCAGAGCTGCCCCTCGGCGAAACCGGCCTTGCGGTAATTGAAGCCGAAATGGCTGGCGACCGGCGCCTCCAGCGCGGGCACGCGGATGCCGCCCAGGGTGTGGCCGTCGGCGTCCGTGCGGCCGACGAACACGGGATAGGCGGCGCCGGCCTTGGGCGGGTAGTCCGCGTAGTCCATCACCGTCAGCGCGTTGACGAGGCCGGTGTAGCGGAAGCCGGGAATCGCCGGGATGCCGACCGACTCCGGGTCGGGCGGCACCAGCGTGCCGTCGGCCCGGCCGGGGAAGCGGCTCGCCGGCGGCGCGCGGCCGTCCAGCCATTCCTGCATCGCCACCAGCAAGGCCCGCATCGGCGCGCCGGCATGCAGCGGGTTGGTCTCGTGGCTGCACGCGGCGGCGCGCTGCGACACGGCGCCGGTCGCCGCGAAATGCGGCGTGTTGGCGATGAGGTAGACGCGGACGTTCTCCGGCATCGCCAGGGCGTTGCCGGCGGTGTCGGTGACGACCAGCGAGGCGCGCGAGTTGTAGATCTCCAGCTCGGTGTCGGTGTGCATCACCCTGGGGCAGTTCCCGGCCTTCAGGCAGCGCGCCAGGATGCCGTCGGTCCGCCCGGTCAGCGTGTCGGTCAGCACCGGGTAGGTGAAGGGGAACTGGTCGCCCGGGTAGAGGTGCGAGCCGTGCTGTCCGACGCTGCGCCCGGGCTGGGCGAAGCGGCCGTTGAACCAGCCCTTCTTGCCGCCGGCGATGTGCGGCATCAGGCCCTCGAAGACGACCCGCCCCGCCTCGTCCTCGTTGAAGCCCATGTGCAGGAAGTCGCGCAGGTAGCGTCCGCTCTGCGACAGGCCGAAGCCGATCGCCCTGTCGACGCGGCCGGCGACGGGGCTGGCCGGGTCGTGGCGCAGGAAGGCGACGACGTCGCGCGGCACCGCCAGCGAGACGCCGACCGGCATGGCGCCCGTGGCGGTGTAGACGAGCTCGTAGATCGCGCCGGCGTCGAAGTCCGCCGGCCGGCTGATCCTGATCCGCTTCACGCCGTCATAGGCGAAGGAGAGATCGGGCGGGGACTGCCGCGCGTCCTGGGTGCGCGGCCGCACCGTCAGCCTCGCCTTCGCCGGGTCGAGGTCGGCGGCGGGATAGGTCAGGGCCGCCGCCACGGGGTTCGTCGTGTTGTTGAAGACGAACTCCTCGACCGACTGGCCGGCCACGCCCGGCATCGTCGGCAGGGAGAGCACCAGCCGATCGGGGCCCGGTGGCTCGTCCGGCTGCCAGCCCGCCCACACGACGGTGTAGCCGCGCTCCATCAGGAAGCCGTTGCCGACATTGGCCGGGTCGGCGAGGTCCGCTTTGCCCGGCCCGTCGTTGAACAACACCAGGCCGAGGCGGCGCGCGCGGTTGACCGCCTCGAAGAACAGCGTGCGGTTGCCCTTGGCGCCGTCGCTCGGCCGCAGGATCTCGACGTCGCTGGTCGCCTCGACGCGGCCGGCGGCGTTGCGCGGCGCCAGCGCCAGGTCGGCGATCTCGGCGTTGTGCGGATCGGCGGGGTCGAGCGCCATGCGGGCGCGGCCGACGATGCGGTCGTAGGTCCCGACGGCGCCGAACGTGCGGCCGCCGAAAGCCGGCGATTCGACTTTGACGATCTCGAGCTCGACCACCTTCGCCGCGACCGGCGACTGGCAGAGGACGGCGAGGCCGACCGCTGCCGCCACGCGCGCCGCGTTCATCATCCGGGGCATGCTTCCTCCAGCTCGGGCCATCGCTGCCCGTTGTCCCCCGACCCTACCGATCTTGGCGGCACCCGACATGCATTTTCCCGTCGCGCCCGGCCCGCCGCGTCGTCATCATCGGCCACAATCGGGAAGAGCTCGCGAAACAACGCGGCCACCCGGCATGGGGAGATACGCGCCTGATGGCTTCCGTGGTGCTGGACGGGCTGACCAAGAGCTATGACGGCGGTCCGGTCGTCGATCGCGTCGACCT
>JADZBA010000030.1 GCA_020852355.1 Alphaproteobacteria bacterium | reverse complement strand
TCCTGCAGGATCGCCCGCATCGCCTCGGTCAGCGTCGCGCGCGCCGGCACGCGGTTGAGCACGACGAGGACCGGCCGTCCTTCCGCCTCGGCGAGCGCCAGGGTCGGACGGGTCGCCCAGACGTCGAGCGGCGTCGGCTGCACCGGCACGACGACGAGGCGGGCGGCGCGGATCGCCGAGCGGCTGTCGATCTCGCCGTGCGGCGGCGTGTCGAGGAGGACGAGGTCGTGCGTCCCGGCGAGGCGGGCGGCGATGGTGTCGGCCCGCCAGCCGCTCGCCGCCTCGACCGTCAGCGCCGGCCAGCGCCCGCCCTGGGCCGCGCGCGCCGCACCCCAGGCCGCGAGGCTGCCCTGCGGGTCGACGTCGACCAGCGCCACGCTCCGCCCCAGCCGCAGCCAGGCGGTCGCGAGGTGGGCGGCGACGGTGGTCTTGCCCGCCCCGCCCTTCTGCTGCGCGACGGCGACGACGATGCCGGTCATGCCTCGGCCTCCTCCGGAGCGGGTTCGTCGTCCTCGGCGGTGACCGGCCGCATGCGCAGGGGATAGCGCGGCGGCGCGATATAGGTGCCGCCGTCGAGGCCGGCGACGCGCAGCGGTCGCGATTTCGCCGCGCCGGAGGCGTGGACGATGCGCAGCGGCTCGTAGGGCGGGGCGGGCTCGCACAGCAGCCGGCGCGCGGGGTTCCAGACGGGGCGCGCGAGGTGGCAGAGCCAGTTGAAGGTCGCGGGAAGGACCGCCATGGGCAGGCGATGGTAGTGGACCGCGACGTTCAGCGACAGCTGGTCGGACATGAAGACGGCGCCGGTCGTGACGTCGGTCTGCCGCGCCAGGGCGGCGCGGTAGAGCCAGTCCCATACCGCCCAGTGCGGGGCGTCGCCGGCGATGCCGTAGACGCCGACGTTCAGCATCGGTTTGAGGTCCATGTAGCGTCCGACGTCGCCGGGAAAGGCGATCTGGTACCAGCGCTGGTACTTGGTCCACATCCGCCAGTCGAGGCGGCCCTGGAGGTAGGCGCGGTCGATCTCGAAGGCGGCGGCCAGGCCGTGGCGGCCGGCCGCCGCGACGATCGTGTCGACGGCCCGCCCGTCCTGCACCCAGGTGTCGGCGTCCAGCCAGACATAGACGTCGTAGCCCGGGAACAGCTCGCGCATGCGTAGCTTGCCGACGAGCGTGCGCAGGCCGGGGGCATTCTCGGCCAGCTCGCCGCGCGTCGGAAAGTCGAAGTCCCAGTCGCACTTGCCGATCGCCACGCGGCTCCGCGGCAGGATGGCGCGCTGCGCGTCGCCGATCCCGGCGTCGATGAAGCCGATGGCGTGCCGCTGATGCACCCCGGCGCGGCTCATCGACTGCAGCAGCCCGTGCGCCAGCGGGACCTGCCGCTGGTCGCAGCCGGTCACGACGATCGAACGCGGTGCCATCGCCTGCCTCAATGCGCCGCGGCGGCGCCGTCCCGGGCGCCTTCGGACGGATCCTCGTCGTCGTCGGCCGGCGCGTCCTCGGCCGCGATCTCCAGCGGGAAGCGCAGCCGCGACGACCATCGGCCGCCGTCGAGCCCAGCGATCCGCATCCGGCGGGCACGCGCCTGCCCGGAGAGATGGAGGATCCGGATGGGCGCGTGCGGCGGCTCCGGCTCGACCAGGCGCCCGCCGTCCCACGCCGGCCGCTCGAAATGGCACAGCCAGTTCCACGTCGCCGGGAAGGCCCGGACCGGCAGGCCGTCCCGCCCGAGCGCGACGTTGAGCGCTACGTCGGCCAGGCTGTAGGGCATGGGGGGCCTCACCCCGGGCGCGGCGTCGGCCAGGGCGTCGCGCCACGCCGCCCAGTGCGGGGTGTCGCCGGGCAGCGCCAGCACGGCACCGTTGACGAACGGCCGCATCCACTGCCGCCGCATCGTCTCGTGGCCGTAGAGGCGGGCGAACGCCGCCGCGTAGAGCCGCCAGGGCGGCCGCTCCGACGCGTAGATGCGATAGGCGCGGTCGATCTCGAACACGCCGGCCAATGCGCCGTCTGCGGCGGCGTCCAGCAGGGCCACGGGCGCCGCGCCGTCGACCACCCAGGTCGCGGGGGCGAGCCAGAGGTAGCGCTCGAAGCCGGGCACGATCTCGGGCAGGCGGGTGCGGGCGACGTCGGGCGCCTCGTCCGCGGCGAGCCGCACGGCGACGGCCTGGTCCAGCCCCCGCGCGGCGGCATCGTCGGGTACCAGCACGCGGACCGGCAGGTCGCGCGTGGCGGCATGGGCGGCGAGGGACGCGAGCAGTCCCGCGACCAGATCGCCCGACGGCGCGTCCCAGGCGGTGACGACGACCCGGCTCATCGCGGCATCGCGATCAGGCGCCACGGGCGAGGAAGTGCGGGTTGAGCAGGCCCGCCTTGCCGTAGGCGAGCGGCTTCCCGTCCAGCGTGCGCACGCTGCCGCCGGCGGCCTCCAGCACCGCGTGGCCCGCCGCCGTGTCCCATTCGCTCGTCGGGCCCAGCCGGGGATAGAGATCGGCCACACCCTGGGCGATGCGGCAGAACTTCAGCGAGCTGCCGGCGACCTGCCGTTCCTTCACCGGCCAGTCCCGCAGGAAGACGTCGAGGGCGGCGTTGTCGGCGTGGCTGCGACTGGTCATCACCACCAGCCCGTCGGCGGGTGCCGGCCGGCAGGCGATCGCGGCGGGTGCGCCGCCGGCGCGCTGCAGGGTCGCGCCCGCCCCCAGCGCCCCGGCGAACATCTCGTCCAGCACGGGGATATGGACGACGCCGGCGACCGGCCTGCCGTCGACGACGAGCGCGATGTTCACCGTGAATTCGCCGTTGCGCTTGAGGAATTCCCTGGTGCCGTCGAGCGGATCGACGAGCCAGAAGCGCCGGGAGCCGCGGGCCGCCGGACCGCTGGTCTCCACCGTTTCCTCGGAGACGACGGGGACCGCGGGCGTCAGCTCGCGCAGGGCCGCCACGATCAGCCGGTCGGCCAGCTCGTCGGCCAGCGTCACCGGCGAGGCGTCGGCCTTCGCCCGGGCGTGGTGGTCGCCGCCGTAGACGCCGAGTATGGCGTCGCCGGCGCGGCCGGCGATCGCCCGCAGGGCCGGCAGCAGCGATGCCGGACGATCCGCGTCGCCGGCGCCCCGCGTCTCGCCCGCTCGCCCGTCTCCGGCCGCCGTCAGGGGGCCGCTCAAGCGGCCATCTTCGCGCGCTGCAGGATCCGCCAGATCCGTTGCGGCGTCGCCGGCATGTCGATGTGCTCGACCCCGAGCGGCCGCAGCGCATCGACGAGCGCGTTGATCACGGCGGGCGGGGCACCGATGGCGCCGGCCTCGCCCGAGCCCTTCACGCCGAGCGGGTTGTTGCGGCAGGGCACGACGTTCCACGCGAACTGGATGCGCGGCAGGTGGTCGGCGCGGGGCAGCGGGTAGTCCATCAGCGAGCCGGCGACGAGCTGGCCGGACGACGCGTCGTACACCGCCTCCTCGAGCAGCGCCTGGCCGACGCCCTGGGCGACGCCGCCATGGACCTGGCCCGCGAGCAGCATCGGGTTCACGACGCGGCCGAAATCGTCGACCACCGTGTAGCGCACGATCTCGACGTTGCCGGTGTCCTGGTCGATCTCCAGCTCGCAGACGTGGCAGCCGTTGGGGAAGGTGGCGCCCGGCGGGGCGAAGTGCGCGACCTCGGCGAGGCCGGGCTCGATGCCGCCCAGCTTCTCCGCATCGAAGGCGGTCGCGACGACGTCCTGGATCGCGACCTTGCGGTCGGTCCCGGCGATCTGGAAGGCGCCGTCCTTGAACTCGACGTCGGCGACGGCGGCCTCCATCATGTGGGCGGCGATCCGGCGGCCCTTCTCGACGATCTTCTCGACCGCGCGCTGGACCGCCGCGCCGCCGACCGGCAGCGCGCGCGAGCCGCCGGTGCCCCGGCCGAAATAGACGACGTCGGAGTCGCCCTGGACGACGCGCACCTGGGTGAACGGCACCGACAGGGCGTCGGCCACGAGCTGGGCGTAGGCGGTCTCGTGGCCCTGGCCGTTCGACTGGTTGCCGACCAGCACGGTGACCGACCCGGACGGGTCGAAGCGCACCGTCGCCATTTCGTCCTCGCCGCCGCCGCACTGCTCGATGTAGGTGGAGAGGCCGATGCCGCGCAGCTTTCCGCGTCCCGCCGACTCGGCCTTGCGCCGGGCTGCGCCGTCCCAGTCGGCCATCCGCAGCGCGTCCTCCATGTTCCGGGCGAACTCGCCGGAGTCGTAGATCACGCCGAGCGCCGTGCGGAACGGCATCAGGCTGGACGGAATGAAGTTGCGCCGACGGATCTCGGCCGGGGTCAAACCCAGCTTCGCGGCGGCGAGGTCGGCCAGCCGCTCGACCAGGTAGGCCGCCTCCGGCCGGCCGGCGCCGCGGTAGGCGTCGATCGGCGTGGTGTGGGTGAACAGACCCTTCACCCGGACATGGATCACCGGCGTCGTGTAGACCCCGGCCAGCATCCCGGTCCCGGCCATCGTCGGGATGAACGGCGCGAAGTTCGAGAGATGCGCGCCGAGATTGGCCCGCGTCTCGACCCTGAGGCCGGTGAAGCGCCCTTCCCGGTCGACCGCCAGCTCGGCGCGGGTGACGTTGTCGCGGCCCTGGGTGTCCGACAGGAACGCCTCCTGGCGCTCGGCGATCCACTTGACGGGCCGGCCGACCTTCCTCGCCGCGTAGGCGACGAGGACGTGCTCGGGATAGAGGAAGATCTTCATGCCGAAGCCGCCGCCCACGTCCTGGGTGACGACGCGCACCTTGTGCTCGGGCACCTTGAAGATGTTGCCGGCGAGCTGCGAGCGGATGAGGTGCGGCCCCTGGGAGGAGGTGTGCACGACGTAGCGGTCGTCGCCGCGCTGGTAGTCGCCGATGGCGCCGCGCGGCTCCATCGAGTTCACCACCAGGCGGTTGTTGACGAGCTCGACCGCGACGATCGCATGGGCCTTGGCGAAGGCCTCGGCCACCCCCGCCTCGTCGCCCTGCGCCCAGTCGAAGCAGAGATTGCCCGGTGCGTCGTCCCAGACGAGCGGCCGGCCCGGGTCGCCGGCGGTCGCCGTGTCGGTGCAGGACGGCAGCGGGTCGTAGTCGACCGCCACCAGCTCGGCCGCGTCGCGCGCCTGCGCCATCGTCTCGGCGACCACGAAGGCGACGGCGTCCCCGACGTGGCGCACCCGCCCGTCGGCCAGCGCCGGCCGGGGCGGGGCGATCATGTCCGACCCGTCGACGTTGGTCAGCGGCGCGAGGCAGGGCAGGTCGCCGACGCCGTCGGCGCGCAGGTCGGCGCAGGTGAAGACGCCGAGCACACCGGGGGCCGCGGCGGCGGCGCCGGTGTCGATGCTGCGGATCGTGGCATGCGCGTGCGGGCTGCGCAGGACGTAGCCCACCACCTGCCGCGGCAGGCTGATGTCGTCGGTGTAGCGTCCATTGCCGGTGAGCAGGCGCAGATCCTCCACGCGCCGCACCGCCTGCCCCATGCCGAACTGACCCATCGTCCCCGTTCCCCGTGCGCTGATGTCGTGAGGCCGCCCTGCCGGCGGCGCCGGTCGCGGGCGATGATAGGTCGCGGCCCCGCAGCCGCCAACGGGCTTCGCCGCGCTTGCGCGGGCGGCAGCGAATGGCTAGTCACGGATCGGGGGGGGCGTCGACCGAAATGGGGGAGACGCCGTGAGCATGGACGAGCCGACACGGGACGACCGGCGATTGCGGCCGGGCGAGCCGGCACCGTGGTTTGCCGCGCCGACCCACCGCAACCCGAGCTTCAACTTCGAGACGGTCGCAGGCCGCTACGTCGTCCTCAGCTTCGTGGGCTCGGCGGCGTCGCCGGCCGGGCTCGGCGCCAAGGCGGTCCTCGAGGCCCACTCGCGGCGCTTCGACGACGCGAATCTCGCCTTCTTCGGCGTCACCGGCGATCCGGCGGACTTCGCCGACGGCCGGGTCGCGGAGCGGATCCCCGGGATCCGCTGGTTCCTCGATCGCGACGGCGCGGTGGCTCGCGCCTACCGCGCCGACGCCGCCGGCGGTCCGGCCGCGGTCGAGCCGCAGACCCTGATCCTCGATCCGGCGCTGCGCGTGCTCCTGTGGATCTCGCTCGCCGATCCCACCCTGCACGCCGCCGCCCTGGCGGACATCCTCCCCCGCCTGCCGCCGATCGAGAGCGACCGCTGGTCGCGTGGGCCGGCGCCGGTGCTGATCGTGCCGCGCATCCTCGAGCGCGATTTCTGCCGTTCGCTGATCGATCACTACGAGGCATCCGGTGGTCGCGCCTCGGGCCACATGACCTCGCGGGACGGGCGCTCGGTGGGCGTGCTCGATCCCACGCGCAAGCGCCGGCGCGATTGCGAGATCACGGACGAGGCGCTGCGCCAGGGCCTTCAGGTGCGGCTCTCCCGCCGGCTGGTGCCGATGATCGCGCGCGCCTACCAGTTCGAGGCGACACGCATCGAGCGCTACATCGTCGCCTGCTACGATGGTGCCGAGCGCGGCTTCTTCTTCCCGCATCGCGACAACACGTCGCCGGCCACCAGGCATCGCCGCTTCGCCGTCACCATCAACCTCAACGCCGAGGAGTACGAAGGCGGCGACCTGCGGTTTCCGGAGTTCGGCCGCGCCACCTACCGGGCCCCGACCGGCGGTGCCGTGGTGTTCTCCTGCTCGCTCGTCCACGAGGCCCTGCCGGTGACGCGCGGCGTGCGCTACGCGACGCTGCCCTTCCTCTACGACGACGCGGCCGCGGCGGTGCGCGAGGCGACGCGCGATCTCATCGTGCCCGTGCCGGCGGAGACGTAGCGGGCGTGGCTCCCGCCCGATCGCCCTACCGGCCCGCCGCCACCGCCAGCAGGTCGCGCTTGGCGAGGAACAGCACGACGCGCAGCGCCTCGGCGCGCCGGTCCTCGGGCAGGCCGGCGAGGAACGACCGCGTGTCGACGCCGGGCACGGCGGCCAGCATCTCGGCGATCTCGACGATGCGCGCCGGCGCCGGCAGATGGGCGAACGCGTAGCGGAACGCCGGCATCTCGTAGAGCGCATGGATCGTCGCCGCGGTCGCCTCCGGCCCCAGGGTCAGGCGGTCGCTCGGGCCGAGGCGGCGGGTCGGGAAGGTGCGGAACAGGGTGAGCGGATCGGGCCGCGGCACCGGCGGCAGGTTCACCGCCGCCGCCGCCGGCCGCGTGCGCCGGCGCTCCTCCATCGCCTTCCAGAGCTGGCGCCACATGCCCATCACCACCGGCCAGTCATAGGTGGCGCGGACCCGCGCGACGCCCGCCGCCCCCATGGCGCGGCGCCGCTCGGGCTCGTTCGCCAGCACGCGGATGGCGGACGCCGCGGCGCGGATGTCGACGGCGACGAGCTGCCCCAGGACGGCGCAGAAGCGGTCGTAGTTGATGCCGCCCTCGACGTAGGAGCGCAGCGCGCCGTCGGCGGCCGGCGGCGGTGCCATCAGGGTCGGCACGCGGAAGCCCTCGATGCCGTGCCGCGCGGTGTCGCGATAGCCGTCCCAGTCGGTGATCACCACGGGCAGGCCCGACGCCATCGCCTCGACCGGCGCCAGCCCGAAGGTCTCCTGGATACTGTCGGCGAAGGAGGCGAAGATGTCGGCGCCGGACAGCGCGTCGCGGCGCTCCTCGTCGCTCGGGCTCTCGATGAAGCTCACGCGCACGCGCCCGGCGAAGGCGTCCGCCAGGCCCTGGAAGGCGATCCGGATCGGCGGCTTGGCGAACTGGCCCGCGAAGACCAGGCGCAGCGGCGCGGCGACGTCGCCGGCGGCCTCGGCGCAGGCCGCCACCAGCGCATAGGGATGGGCCTTGGCGTGCAGGCTGAGGCGGCCGAGGAAGAGCACCGCCACCTCATCGTCGGCGACGGCGTGGCGCGCGCGCCAGGCGACGCGGCGGGCCGGGTCGGCCGCGAAGGCACCGGCATCGACGCCGAGCGGCACGATCGGCCGGGCGGGTCGCGGCAGCGGCGTCCGCAGGCCGGCCCCCCTGGCCGTCTCGTCGGCCGCGTCGAGCAGCCCGTCGACGACCGCGCGGGCGGCCCGGGTGGTGCAGACGATGGCGTCCCACGGCTGCAGCGGCGCCCGCGGGTAGTTCAGGATCTCGCGCCAGGATTCCCGGCTCGACAGGCTGTGGGTGACGCCGATCAGGCTGTAGGCGCGCGGGTCGGGCCGCAGCGCCGCCTCGGCGGCCAGCGCCGGGTCCTGCATCAGCACCGCGCCGCTGCCGGCCAGCGCCCCGCGATCGGGCGGCAGCACGCCGACCAGACGCTCGGGGTCGCAGCCGATGGCGGCCGCATGCTCGCGCATCGCCGCCAGCGAGGCCGCGTCGCGCACATAGGCGACGACGGCGGCCGGGGCGGTCGCGCGCATGTAGGCCTCGAAGAAGCTCATCGCCGCCACCGTCAGGCCGACGATCAGGCGGTCGTCGCCGCCACGGCCGCGCGGCGCGTAGCGGATCGCCGGCACTCTCTCCGCGTCGGGGACGGACGCCGCGGAGGCCGCCTCGGGCGCCAGCGTCACGATGCCGCCGCGATGCCGTGGCGCTTGATCGGGGGGTGCTGCATGGACCTGCCTCTGCTGTGCGGGCCGAAGCTAGGGAGCGCGGGCACGCCCGGTCAAGGCGGGCGTCGTCTCTGCGCTCAGCGCCCGTCCATCGAGCCGAGGACGAGGTAGATCGCCTTCACCTCGCGGCGCGCGATGGCGTACTCGGCCGGCGGGTTGTACTGGCGCACGACGATCTCCTCGGGGTCGGCGCGCACCAGGCGCTTGACCAGCGCGGTGTCGTCGCTCTTGACGATGACGACGTGGCTCATGCGCCGCGGCGTCCGGCTGGGATGGACGTAGAGCATGTCGCCCTGCTCGTACTTCGGCTCCATGCTGTCGTTCATCACGTACATCGCGAAGGCGCCGCGCACCTCGCGCAGCGCCTCCGGCCGGTCGATCCATTCGATCGGATCGAAGGCGATGGTCTGGCCGTCGGGCCCGGCCTGGGCGCTGCCGTAGACCGGCAGCCGGTCATCACGGTCGAGCCGGGCCGGCCGCGTCGCGAGGGCAGGGACGGCGGCTGCGGGGCCGCGGTCGAGTCCGGCCGCCTGCGGCGTCGTCCCGGCGAGCGCCATGACGCGGGCCGGATCGATGCCGCGCCGGGCGAGGACCGGCGCCACCTTCAGCATGAGCTCGAGCGGCAGGAACGCCCTCTTATACCGATCCTCGTAGTGCTGATAGCTGGTCAGCGACACCGCGAGCGCGTCCGCGGTCTGCCGCATCGACAGGCCGGCCTCCTCGCGGAGGGCCTTCAGCGCCCGGGCGGCGGCGGATGTCTCGACCATCCAACTAGTATAGCCCATTTCTGCGTACGCCGATAACCCCCTCTCTTGCTGCATATACGTCTTTTACGTACGATTGCTTCAAGGCAACGGCCGGGGAGGGCGACATGGGCGAGCGGATCGATCGGGCGGCCGGGGAGACGGCACCCTGGCCGCCATCGCGGGAGCGGCTCGCCGCCGCGGTCGCCGCCGGCGAGACCCTGGCCGCGATCGCCCGCCGGCACGGCCGTGCCCGGGCCTCGGTCTCGGCCCTGCTGCGCCGCTACGGGCTGGTCTCCGGCCGGGCGCTCGGCGTGCTGCGCCGACCCGACCGGGCGCTCGCCTTCGCCCGGGCGCGGGCGGCGCGCGGCGCCGCGCCGCTGCCCTGGCCGCCGACCGAGGAGGCGGCGCAGGCGGTCGCCGCGGCGGGCTACGGCGACCGCCGCGCGGCGGCGCTGTTCGGGGTCCACATGTCGACCTATCGCGCGTGGCGCCGGCGACAGCGGGCGGACGACGCCGAGTCGGGGCTGGACGGCCCGCCGCGCGATCCCGCCGCCTTCGGCTTCGACGCCGCCGCCCGCTGGCCGTCCCGGCTGCGCTTCGAGGATGACCCGCGGGCGACGGCCGCCGACCGCATCGGCCGCATCGCCCGTCCGGTCACCATCGTCGAAGGAGCGTCGTCGCTGGCGCTTCTGGCGGGCTGAGCGGGCATGGCCCGGCCCGGACGCAAGCGCGCACCCGACGCCAAGCGCCGCGCCCGCACCACCCGCGCCGCGCGTGCCGCCGCGACGGTCGGGCCGACGCCCGAGCTGCTGGCGCAGCGCCGCCGCGTCGCCGGCGACGCCACGGTGGCGCTCGACTTCCCGCTCGACGTGCTCGCCGCGCGCCATCGGCGCGATCCCGCGCAGGGCGTGCCGCCGGGGCAATGGCGCGCGGGCTGGCGCTTCGCGCGGCTCGCCTGGCGGGTCTTCCGGCCGCCGGTGGCGCTGCCGCCGCTGTTCTGGGCGACGCGGCTCGAGCGCGCGGCACCGGCCGCACCCCGCGACGAGGCGGCGGCCGAGGCGGAGGCGGTGCGGCTGCGCGCGCTCCATCGCGCGGCGCGGGCGGCCCTGGCCGCCGCCGGGCCGGCCGCGACCCGCGCGGTCGACGCGGCGGTGGTCGCCCTCGTCGCCCCCGCCGACGCCGCCGCTCTCGCCGCCCTGCGCCGCGGGCTGGCGGCGCTGGAACGCCATTTCGAGCATGCGGGGACCGGCGTCGCGCACTGACCGCAAACGACCCGTATACCGTAAAAGACGTAATTGGTGTACCAAAAAGCAAGATCGGCGCAGCGCCCCGCAGACGGGCCTGCGCCGATCGGCTGTTCGGGAGGGCGCGCGCCCATGGCGAGAGCATCGGAGGCGGGACGGCGGCGGGCCCACGCCCTGCGCCTGCGCACCGCCGGCCTCGACTACGCGCAGATCGCCGAGGCGCCCTGGCCGCCCGTTGCAGAGAGCGTCGAGCCGACCGGCGGTGCGCGGCTCTATTCCGGCCCGGCCGCCGCCCGCCGTGCCGTGGCGAGGGCCCTGGCCGAGGCGACCGACGACGCGCCGACCGAGCGCCGCCTCCAGGCGCGCCGGCTCGACCTGGCGCTCGCCGGCGCCTGGGCCAAGGCACTGGCCGGCGACGGGCCGGGCATCGACCGCATCCTCGCCATCGAGACCAGGCGCGCCCGCCTGCTCGCCCTCGACCTGCCGGACGCGCCGGTGGAGGACGCCGGCGGCGCCGTGCAGGCCGCCGCCGCGGAGCTCGCCCAGAAGCTGCAGCGCCTCGCCGATCTCATGGCCGCCCGGCCGGCCGGCCCCTGCGGCAACGGCGCGCACCCCCCGGCGGTGGCGGCGACGGCGGTGGCGGAGGCGCGGGCATGAGCGATTCGCTGGCCGCGCGCCTCGCCGGAACCCCGGCGCTGCGCGACCCGTTCCTCGCCTCGCTGTCGCCCGAAGCGCGCGCCCATCTGCTGTGGGAGTGGCGGTTCTGGGCGCGGCCGATGCAGCTGCCGCCCGACGGGGCGTGGCGGGTGTGGTTCATCCGCGCCGGCCGCGGCGCCGGCAAGACGCGGGCGGCGGCCGAGTTCGTGCGCGCCGAGGTGGCGGCCGGCCGGGCGCAGCGCGTGGCCCTGGTCGGCGAGACCGCCGGCGACGTGCGCGACGTCATGGTCGAGGGCCCGGCCGGCATCCTCGCGGTGTCGCCGCCCTGGCAGCGCCCCCGCTGGCAGCCCTCGCTGCGGCGCCTCTCCTGGCCCAACGGCGCCAGCGCCACGACCTTCGCCGCCGTCGACCCCGAGCAGCTCCGCGGTCCCGAGCACGACCTGGCGTGGGCCGACGAGGTGGCGAAATGGCCCGACGAGGAGGCCTGGCACAACCTGATGCTCGGCCTGCGCCGCGGCCGGGCGCGCTGCGTCGCGACTTCGACGCCGCGCCCGCGGGCCTGGCTGAAGCGCCTGCTGGCCGCCCCCGGCACCGTGGTCACCCGCGGCTCGACCTTCGACAACGCCGCCAACCTGGCGCCGCAGGCGCTCGTCGACCTCGCGCGCCGCTACGAGGGCACGCGGCTCGGCCGGCAGGAGCTGCACGGCGAGTATCTGGAGGACGTGCCGGGCGCCCTGTGGTCGCGGGCGATGCTGGAGCGGGCGGGCTTGCGCTGCCCGCCGCCGGACGGCCTGCGCCGCGTCGTCGTCGCCGTCGATCCCGCGGCGACCGCGGGCGAGGACAGCGACGAGACCGGGATCGTCGCCGCCGGCCGCGACGCCGCCGGCGGCTTCGTCGTGCTGGCCGACGCGAGCGGCCGCCTGTCGCCCGACGGCTGGGCGCGGCGCGCCGTCGCCGCCTACGACCGCTGGCGGGCCGACCGGCTGATCGGCGAGGCCAACAACGGCGGCGACATGGTCGAGGCGGTGGTCCGCCGCGCCGCCGAGGCGATGGCGGCCGAGGGCCGGCGCCCGAGCGCCGATCTCGCCTACCGCAAGGTCTCCGCCAGCCGCGGCAAGCGGGCGCGGGCGGAGCCGATCGCGGCCCTCTACGAGCAGGGGCGGGTGCGCCATGCCGGGACCTTCGATGCCCTGGAGGATCAGATGTGCGCCTACCGTCCCGACGGCGGCGGCCCGTCGCCCGACCGTGTCGACGCCCTCGTCTGGGCGCTGACGGCGCTGTCCGAGACCGCCGCGGCGCCGCTCGTCTCCCCCTTCGTGCTGGGCCGGTCCGATGGCGCGCGCTGAACGGTCGCCGGATCTGCGCGAGCTCGGCCGCGCGGGCCTGCGCGCCTGGTCGGGCCTGGTGCGCGAGGAGTTCCTGCCCGAGCTGCAGGGCCGGCGCGCGGTCGCCGTCTACCGCGAGATGGCGGCGAACGATCCGGTCGTCGGCGCCGTCCTCTTCGCGGTGGAGATGACGCTGCGCGGCGTGCCGTGGACGGTGGCGCCGGCCGGCGACGATGCCGCCGCGCGCGACGGCGCCCGCTTCCTGGAAAGCGTGCGCGCCGACATGAGCCACTCCTTCGAGGATTTCCTGGCCGAGGTCCTGGGCATGCTCGTCCATGGCTGGAGCTGGTTCGAGATCGTCTGGAAGCGCCGGCCGGCCGACGGCCGCGTCGGCGTGCGCAAGCTGGCGCTGCGTGCCCAGGACACGCTGCTGCGCTGGGAGCTCGATGCCGCGGGCGGGCTGCGCGGCATGTGGCAGGCGGCGGGCCCCGACCAGCCGCGCCCGGCCTTCATCCCGGTCGAGAAGTCGCTGCTCTTCCGCACCGCCACCGCAAAGGGCAACCCGGAGGGCCGCTCGATCCTGCGCAACGCCTACCGCCCGTGGTTCTTCAAGAAGCGCCTCGAGGAAGCCGAGGCGATCGGCTACTGGCGGGCGCTCGCCGGCCTGCCGGTCGCCCGCATCCCCGCCCGCTTCATGGCGGCGACCGCCAGCCCGGAGGAGCGCGCGCTCTTCGAGGACTTCAAGCGCATCGTCCGCGACACCCAGGTCGACGAGCAGGCGGGTCTGGTGCTGCCGTCCGACCGCGACGAGCGCGGCAACCCCTATTTCGAGTTCTCGCTGCTGGCCGCGCCCACCACCCAGGCCGTGCCGATCCGCCAGGCGATCGCCGAGCGCAGCCGCGAGATCGCCATGACCGCGCTCGCCGACTTCATCCTGCTGGGCCGCGACGGCACGGGTTCCTATGCGCTCGCACGCGACAAGGGCGAGCGCTTCGAGACCGCGCTCGCCGCCTGGCTCGGCGCCATCGCCGGCGTGCTCAACCGCCACCTCGTGCCGCGCCTGTGGCGGCTCAATGCGCTGCCGCCGGCGACCATGCCGCGCTTCGTGCCGGGCCGCGTCGGCCGGCTCGACGCCGCCACCCTGGCGACGGTGGTCGAGCGCTTCGCCGCGGCCGGATTGCCGCTCTTCCCCGACGACGGGCTCGACCGCTTCCTGCGCGCCGCGGCCGGCCTGCCGTCGCCCGCCATTCCGCACGAGGCCACCCCGAGCGAGGATCCCGATGACCGCTGACGCCGCCACCCATCCCTTCGCCCTCGCCCTGCCGATCGCCAAGGCGGACACCGCCCTGCGCACGGTCTGGGGCTGGGCCAGCGTCGCCACCGAGGACGGGGTCCCCGTCGTCGATGCCGAGGGCGACGTCGTGCCGATCGACGAGCTTGTCCGCGCCGCCCACGCCTTCATGGCCCAATCGCGCCGCGGGGCGGCCGGACATGCCGACGGCGGGGACCAGATCCCCGCCGTCGGCACCGTCGTCGAGAGCCTGGTCGCCAGCCGCGCGGTGCAGGAGGCGCTCGGCGTCGATCTCGGCCGCGAGGGCTGGTTCGTGGGCATCCGCATCGACGACGACGACGCGTGGCGCCAGGTGCTGGCCGGCGAGCTGCCGGCCCTCTCGATCGGCGGCGTCGCCCGCCGCGTCGCCACCCTCTGAGGGAGGACGCGCATGGCCGCCCGCCTCGTCGACCTGACGGTGACCGAGATCAGCCTCTGCCGCCAAGGCATCAATCCCGGCGCCCGCATCCTGCTGGTGAAGGGCATCGACGCCCCGCCCGACCCCGTCGCCGCCGCCGTCGCCAAGGCGGTCGCCGCCAGGGAGGCGGAGATCATCAGGCTGCAGGCCGAAGGCGCCCGCGCCGCGCTGGTCGCCAAGGCCGCGGGCTTCGCGCCGGCGGGCGTCGTGCCCGAGGAGTACGCGACGCACGTCGCCCCGCTGTCGCCCGCCGCGCGCGGCTGGATCGACGGCATCCTCGCGCGCGCCGCGGCCGCCGTCGCCGCGGCCGACCTCTATGGCGAGCGCGGCCGTGCCGCGGTCGCCAAGGCCGACTCCCCGATCGTCCGCCGCGCCCGCGCCGCCCGGACGTCCTGACACCTCCCTCCGCCTCGGAGCGGAACGGACGACGACTCCCACCCGACGAAGGAACCCGACCATGGCCGAGAAGACGTTGCCGGCGGCCGCCGGCGACTGGCTCAAGCACGAGTCCGATCCGCGCTACACCCGCGAGCGCGTCGTCCTGCTGTCGAGCGGTGCCGCGCGCACGATCGCGTCCGGCACGGTGCTCGGCCGGGTCGCGACGGCGACGCCGGCCACTGGCGCCGCCGCCGGCGGCAACACCGGCAACGGCGTCCTCGGCGCGGTGACGGTCGGCGCGGGCGCCGCGCCGGGCATCCATCGCCTGACCGTCACCGCGGCCGCGGCCAACGGCGGCGCCTTCATGGTGCGCGACCCGGCGGGCAAGGTGGTCGGCATCGGCGCGGTCGGCGTCGCCTTCGCCGGCGGCGGCCTCGCCTTCACGCTGGCCGACGGGGCGACCGACTTCGCGGTCGGCGACGCCTTCACGATCACCGTCGCGCCCGGTTCGGGCAAGCATGTCGAGCTGGACCGGGACGGCACGCTGGGAACCCAGATCCCCGCCGCGATCCTGGTCGACCCGGTGACCGTGCCCGCGTCGGGCGACGCCGTCGGCGTCGCCCTGGTGCGTGGCCCGGCGCTGGTGCGGGCCGACGCGATCGCCTGGCCCGACGACTACGAGGCGGGCGACGTCGCCGCGGGCACGGCGGCGCTGGCCGCGCTCGGCATCGTCGCCCGCACCGGCGCCTGATCCCATCCCCATCGGAGGCACTCGGATGACCGTGATCACCAACCCGTTCGACGCCGGCGGCTTTTCGCTCGCCGAGCTGACCGAGGCGATCAACCTGCTGCCCAACCGCTACGGCCGCGTCGGCCAGCTCGGCATCTTCCGCGAGGAGGGGGTGACGCAGCGCCAGATCGTGCTGGAGGAGGCCGACGGCACCCTCAACCTGCTGCCGAGCGTGCCGGTCGGCGGGCCGTCGACGCTGGCCAACCGCGAGACGCGCCGGCAGATGAGCTTCGTCGTGCCGCACATCCCCCACGACGACGTCATCCTGCCGGGCGACGTCCAGGGCGTGCGCGCCTTCGGCGCCAGCGACGCCGCCGATCCCCTGGCCCAGCTCATGGAGCGCCGGCTCGCCCGCATGCGCATGAAGCACGCCCAGACGCTGGAGTTCATGCGCGTCAACGCGCTGCGCGGGCAGCTCCGCGACGGTGCCGGCTCGGTCCTCTACGACTGGCACGCGGAGTTCGGGATCATCCAGAAGACCGTCGACTTCGCGCTGGGCACGGCCGGCACCGAGGTCGCCGAGAAGTGCCGCGAGGTCGTCCGCCACATGGAGACCAACCTGCGCGGCGAGACGACGAGCGGCGTGCATGCGCTGGTCAGCCCCGAGTTCTGGGACAAGCTCGTGAAGCACGCGTCGGTCAAGGACGCCTACCGCTACTTCGCGGCCACGACCGGCGGGCAGCCGCTGCGCGAGGACCTGCGCCGCGGCTTCCCGTTCGCCGGCATGGTGTTCGAGGAGTACGCCGGCACCGTGACGCTGGCGACCGGGGCGGCCGAGCGCCTGGTGCCGGCCAACGACGGCATCGCCGTGCCGCTCGGCACGTCGGACTCCTTCGTCACCTACTTCGCTCCGGCCAACCTGATCGAGGCCGCCAACACCATCGGCCTGCCGCTCTACGCCCGCCAGGTCGGCCGCCCCGACGGCCGCGGCATCGACCTGCTGACCGAGAGCAACCCGCTGCCGGTGGTGCGCCGCCCGGCGCTGGCGGCGCGCATCCACACGTCGAACTGAGCGGCCGGCGGAGGATCCCCCTCGCCCGCGCGGGTGAGGGGGCGCGCCGAACCAAGGAGACATCATGGTCCTCGTGGTCGAGACCGGCTCCGGCGTCGCCGGCGCCGACAGCTACCTGTCGCTCGCCGAGGCCGACGCCCACCACGCGGCGCACGGCGCCGCGGCCTGGGCCGAGGCCCTGACGGCGACGCGCGAGGCGGCGCTGCGGCGCGCCACGACAGGGATCGACGGCCTCTTCGCCGGGCGCTGGAAGGGGGCCAAGGCGGTACCCTGGACGACGAACACCCTGGCCTGGCCGCGCCGTGCCGTGGTGAACGGCGACGGCGGGGCGATCGTCGGCGCGGACCAGATCCCCTTCGCCCTCAAGGTGGCGGTCGCCGAGGGCGCGCGGCTGGAGCTGGAGCAGCCGGGCGCGCTGGTCGAGGCGACGCGCGCGGTGCGGCGCTTCGCGCTGGGACCGCTGGAGGTGGAGTTCGCCGGCGGCCCGGCGGCGCCGCCCGCCGTCGCCCTGCCGCTGGTGCCGCTCCTGAAGGACGTGGCGCCGGCCGTACCGCGGCTGGCGCCCGGCCGACCGCGGACCGCGCCGTTCCGTGTCGGCATGCACGACGCGGAGGGCGCATGAACCCGCTCGCCTCCCTGGTCGGCGGCACGGCCGCCGACCTCGTCCAGCGCTACGGCGCTGCGATAACGCTGGTCCGCACGACCGGCGCGTTCGATCCCGCGACGCAGTCGACCGCGCCCGGCGAGCTGCGCATCGCCGCCCGCGCCGTGCTGCGCCGGCTCGCCCGCCTCGACGGCGGCGGCCGCGTCGTGGCGACGGAGGCGATCCTCGCCGCCGCGGCGCTGCGTGCCGCCGGCCTGCCGGGCGATCCGGTGCCGGGCGACCGGCTGGTGGTCGAGGGTGCGGAGCGGCCGGTGGTGGCCGTCGAGACGCTGGCGGCCGGCGGCGCGCCGGCGATCCATCTGCTGCGGCTCGGCCGATGAGCGAGACACTCTCGGCCGCGCTCGAGCGCTTCGCCGCGCGCCTCACCGCGCTGCCGGCCGAGGCGGCGGGGCGCGTCGCCCTCGCGGTGCGCGACGAGGTGGCCCTGCGCACCCCCATCGCGACCGGGCGGCTGCGCGAAGGCTGGCGCATCGCGCCCGGGCCCGGCGCCAGCGTGCGCATCGTCAACGACGTCCCCTACGCGGCCGCCGTCGAGTACGGCACGCGCGGCCGCGCCGGCGCCGCGATGGCGCGCGCCGGTATCCTGGCCGTCGAGGCGGACGCGGTGCTGGCGGAGACGGCGCCATGAGTTGGCTCGCGGAGGCCACCACGCTCGCCGGACGCTTCGCGACCGCCTGGTCGGCGGCGGAGCCGCTGGTGCCGGTGCGCTGGCCGAGCGACGCGGCGCCGCGGCCCGCGGCGGCGGCACCCTGGTTGCGCGTCGCCGTCGTGCCCGGCGATGCGCGCGCCGTCGGTCTCGCCGCCGACGGCAGGCGGCTCTACCGCCACCATGGGCTGGTCGCGATCGACGTCTTCGTGCCGCCGGGCGAGGGCCTCGCCCGGGCGCTGACGCTGGCCGATCGGGCCGCCGCGATCCTGCGCGGCTGGCAGGCGCCCGGGCTCGCCTGCGGCGCACCGCGCCTCGCCCATGGCGACGACGCCGAGGGCTGGCGGCGCGCCAGCCTCTCCGTGCCCTTCGTGCGCGACACGCTGTTCTGAACTTCCCCTTTCCGGAGGACCGCCATGACGATCGGCGACACCAGCCGCATCGAGCTGCGCTACGTCGAGGAGGCGAGCTGGGGCGAGACGCCCGCGCTCCCCATGCGCACGCTGCGCGCCAAGTCGCAGAGCCTCGACTTCGCCGTCCGCTACGCCGCGTCGGAGGAGTTCCGCGCCGACCGCCAGATCGCCGACGTGGCGCAGGTCGACGCCGGGGCGGCCGGCACCGTCGGCATGGAGATCAGCTTCGGCGCCGCCGACGCATTCCTGGAGGCGGCCCTCTTCGGCCGCTTCGCCGCGGCGGCCGAGGTCGCCGGGGCGGGCGTCACCTCGACGTCCGTCTATGGCGTGACGAGCGGCGGCGGCGCGTTCGCGGCCGGCCACCTGGTGCGCGGCGCGGGCTTCACCGCCGCCGCCGACAATGGGCTGTGGCGGGTGACGGCGGCGAGCGCCACCGAGGTGACGGTCGCCGGCACGCCGCTCGCCGTCGAGGCGTCGGGCGCCGACAAGACGATCAAGGCCGTCGGCTTCGAGGGTGCGTCGGGCGACGTCACGGCGACGGCGACCGGCCTCGCCTCCACGGCCCTCGACTTCACCACGCTCGGCCTGAAAGTCGGGCAGTGGATCGCGATCGGCGGGGCGGCGGCCGGGCAGCGCTTCGCCACCGCGCCCAACAATGGCTGGGCGCGCATCGCCGGGATCGCCGCCCATGTGCTGACGCTCGACCACCGGCCGCAGGGCTGGGCGACCGACGCCGGCAGCGGCAGGACGGTCCGTGTCTTCCTGGGCGACGTGCTGCGCAACGGCGTCGAGGAGATCTCCTTCTCGGTCGAGCGCGACCACGCCGACATCGGCCAGGTGCTGCTGTTCCGCGGCCAGATGGCGCGGTTGGCGCGTCTCACCGTGGCGACCGGCCGCATCCTCGAGGCCTCGTTCGACCTCGTCGGCAAGGACGCGGCGCGCGGCGCGGCGAGCTTCGGCACGGGCGACCCGGTGCCGGCCGGCACCGCGCCGGTGATGAACGCGGTCGGCAACGTCGTGCTGGTGCGCGAGGGCGGCGGCACCGCCGGCATCGTCCGGCAGATGACGGTGCAGATCGACAACAACCTGCGCGAGCTGAAGGCCGTCGGCACGCTGGGCAATGTCGGCATCGGCGTCGGCGACGCCGCGGTCGGCGGCACGCTGGAGGCCTATTTCGAGGACGGCGCGCTCTACGACAAGTACCTCGCCGCCGCCGACACGACGCTCGCCTTCGTCGTTGCCGAGGCCGGGCAGGCCTATGTCGTCACCCTGCCGCGCGTGAAGCTCGCCGGCGGCCGCATCGAGGCCGGCAGCCGCAACGGCGACTGCGTCCTGCGCTTCGAGCTGATGGGCCAGCGCGATCCGCTGACCGGCGCCTCCATCCAGATCGACCGGCTGCGCGAGTTCGGGAGCTGACGGCCCCGCGCCGTCCCGATCGGGCGGCGAGCGAGGAACCACGAAGGAGACATCCCATGAAGCTGAGCGATCTCAAGACCGAGCCGCGGGCGGAGAGCGAGGGGGTGGCGGTGGAGATCCTGCCGGGCCTCGTCGTCACCGTGCGCTCGACGGCCACACCGGCCTACCGCAACGCCCAGGCGCGGCTGCTGCGGCCGCTGGCGCGCGTCGTGGCGGCGGGCATGCCGATCCCCGCGGAGAAGCAGGACGAGATCACCGCGCGCCTGCTGGCCGAGGAGATCGTCGCCGGCTGGCAGGGCGTCGCCGACGACGCCGGTCAGCCGATCCCGTTCTCGCCCGAGCGGGCCGCCGAGATCTTCCGCGACCCCGCCTGCCGGCAGTTCCGCGACCTCGTGTTCGAGGCGGCCAGCACGGCCGAGACCTTCCGCCGCCAGCGCCTGGCGGACATCGCAAAAAACTGACGGCGGCGCTCGCCTGGACGCTCGAATGGGGTGGCCAGGGCGACCTGCTGGAGGCGCGCTGGCGGCTGACCGGCGAGCCGCCGCCGGCGCTGACCGACCGCCCGCTGGTGGCGCCCTGGGCGGAGCGCTTCTGGACCGCCTTCCTCGAGCTGTCGCGCGAGCGCCCACGCGCCGCCGCGCCGCAGCCCATCGCGCTCGGCGCCCTGCGCGCCTGGCTCGACGAGGAGGAGATCCGCGACCCCGTGCTGCGCGGCGAGTTCCGCGAGATCGTGACGCTGCTCGACGCGGCCTGGCTCGAACGGGCCGGCCGCGCCGCCGATGACCGGGAGGGACCGGGATGAGCGATGCCGTGCTGGAGATCGTCGTCGACGCGACGGAGGCCGAGGCCGGCGCCGCACGCGCCGTGCGCGCGCTCGACGACATCCGCCGCGGTGCCGCCGAGGTCGAGGACCAGATGGGCGGCCTGGGCCGCCGGCTCGCCGAGGGCGGCGACGCGGTGGCGGCCTCCCTCGACGACGCGGCGCGCTCGATGGCGGCCCTGGAGCGTGCGGCGGGCGGCCTCGACCGGCGGCTCGACGGCGCCGGCTGGACCGGCGGGCTCAGCGACGCGATCGACGCGACCGCGACCCGCGTCGGCGGCTTCTTCGACGACATCCTCGCCGGTGGTGCGGGTGCCGCGCGCGGCCTGCTCGACGTCTTCGGACGGCTCGGGACCGGCCTCGGGCGGATGTTCGGCAGCGGCGGCACGCTCGACGTCGGCGGCCTCCTCGGCGGCCTCGGGCGGCAGGCCGCGAGCGGCCTCGCCGGGCTGCTGCCGGCCGGCCTCGGCTTCCTCGGGCCGCTCGCGGCGCTGGCCGGTGGTGCCCTCGGCGGCCTGCTGGGTGGGCTCTTCAAGCGCGCACCCAAGGTGCCGCAGGGCGAGTATTCGGTCTTTCTCGCCGATCTCGCGACGCCGCAATACGCCTCGACGCGCTTCCCGGCGGTGACCGATGCGGCGAAGGGCGTCACCACCGATCTCACGGAGCTGGTCGCGGCCCTGGAGCGCAGCCTCGGCGTCCGTCGGTCCGCCGACCCGGGTGCGGCGATCGGTGCGACGCTGAACGAGAAGGAGGGGCTGCGCCTCTTCTACGATGCCGGGGCCGCCGACGGGCCCGATGCCGCGACGCGCGCCTGGTTCGCGGCCGACCCGCAGAACCAGGCGGCGGTCGAGGCGGCCAAGCAGGGCTTCGCCGTCGCCTTCCTCAAGGATGCCGACTGGTCCGCCTGGGGCGACGAGCTGGGTGCGACGATCGCGGCCCACATCGCCGGCTCGGCGGCGGCGACGGTGGAGGAGCTGACGGCCGATGTCGGCTTCATCGCCGGCTTCGACGACGCGCTGGCGCGCCTGCGCGCCGGCGTCGGCGACTTCGCGCTCTCCATGCGCGCCGCCGCCGAGGCCGCGGGCCGCGCCGACGCCCAGGCGCTGGCGGCACAGGTGACGGGCTTCCTCGACAAGACCGCAGAGCTCGGCCTGCCGCTCGACGCGGCGACGGCGGCGATGCGCGCCATGGTCGAGACGCTGGCCGGCGTGCGCGCCGCGGCGGCGGCCGCCCCGCTGTCGCGGCTGGAGGAGGGGACGGCGCGCCTTACCGCGGAGTGGCAGGCGATGGCGCCGGTCCTCGCCCGGCTGGGGTACACCGCGGAGGAGACGGGGCGGCTGATCGAGAGCGGCCTCGCCGGCGCGCTCGACGCCCTGGCGCAAGACCTCGCGGCCGGCCGCGCCGACTTCCTCGACCGCACCGGCGCCACCCTCTAAGGGCGCGACCATGTGCCGACCGCCGACGCGCTCTTCCGCGCCCTCGGCCTCGACCCGGCGGCGACGCCGGGCTTCTTCGCGGCGATCCGGTCGGCGCTGGCGGCGGGTGCCACCGGCGGCCTGACGCGGGACGCCGCCGCTGCGCTGGCACCGCGTTTCGCCTACCAGTACGACCTGCGCCGCATCGCCCCCGAGCAGCTCGACCGCATCGCCGCCGCGTTGGACGCGGCGGTCGGCACGGCCGAGGCGATCCGCGCCGCCCAGGGCGTCGGTACCGCGACCGGCGCCGACGCCATCGCGGCGGCCCGCGCCGCCGCCGCCGAGGCGGCCGTCGCGACGGCGCGCCGGTCGGCGATCGCGGCGCAGGAGGCGACGATCGCCGCGCTCGGCCTGCGCGCCGACGCCGAGGCGGAGGCGGCCCGCGCCGCCGGCCGTCTCGCCGACGCGTTCGCGCAGGCCACGGGCGATCTCCGCCGGTTCCGCGAGGGGCTGGCGACCGGCGCCGCCTCGCCGCTGTCGCCGGGCGAGCGGCTCGCCGAGGCGCGCCGGCAGGAGGCCGACGCGCTCGCCCGCGTGCTCGCCGGCGGTCCCGACGCGCCGGCCGCGGCGCGCGAGCTGCAGCAGGCGTCGGCCCGCGTGCAGGAGCTGGCGCGTACCGTCTACGGCTCGTCGGCGCAGTCCCAGGCGATCTTCGCGGCCAGCCTGGACCGGCTGCGGCAGGCCGAGGCGAAGTCGGCGTCCGTCGAGCAGCAGCAGCTGGCGCTGGCCGCCGCCGCGAACGACGGCCTGGCGCGCATCGCGCAGGAGGTCGCGGCGCTGCGCGCCGAGGTGGCGAGGCTGCGCGCGGGCGAGGACGCCGGCGCGCCGGTGCTGCCCGCCTTCGGGGTGGCACGTCTCGGCCGCGGCGTCGAGGAAAGCGTCGGCGACTTCATGGCGCGCCGCTTCCCGACCTATGGCGGCGCTGCGACGGAGGCGGCGGCGCTCGCCTGGCTGCAGCAGCCGCACGCCGCGGCGCTCGGCGTCAGCCGGCAGGACTACTACGGCGCGGCGACGGCGGCGGGCTACGCGGGCGCCTTCGGCGCGGGCGGGCACCTCGCCTTCCTGTCGCCGGCGGGCGATCCCGACATGAACCGCTGGGTCGCCTTCATCGATGCGCTGCGCCGCGTCGCCGACGTGCCCTACGGCTTCTTCGGCGTGCCCTACGCGGCGGGCGGCCTGGTCGCCGGCGGCACGCCCGGCCGCGACAGCGTGCCGGCCCTGCTGACGCCGGGCGAGCGCGTGCTGTCGGTCGAGCAGAGCCGCCTCTTCGAGCGGCTCGCCGCCAACGAGAACGGTGCGGGCGCCGCCCGCGCCGTCGATGCGCTGCGCGGCGAGCGGGCGCGCGCCGACGACGCGGCACGCCGCGACGCCCAGCGCCTGGAAGCCCAGGTCGCGATGCTGGAGCGCCGCAACGCCGCGCTGCTGGCGGAGCTGCGCGGCCTGCGCGCCGACCTGCGCATCGCGGTCGGCAACCGGCCCGCCGTCGGCGGCCGGTGAGCGACCACGGACGACGGACCACCGAGGACGGACCGTCGCCCTTCTTCCATCCGTCCTCTGTCTTCCGACTTCTGGAGTCTGGATCATGGCCGCAGGCGACTGGCAGCTCTTCGGTGCCGCGATCGAGCGGATCGCCAAGGGCGAGATCGATTTCGACGCCCACACCTTCCGCGCCCTGCTGACGAGTGCCGGCTACACGCCCGACCTCGCCGCCCACGACGACCTCGCCGACGTCACCAACGAGCTGGCCGGCGGCGACTATGCCCGGGTGGCGCTGGCCGGACTGTCGGTGACGCGCTCGGGCACGAGCGTGAAGATCGACTGCAACGACATCTCGTTCGGGACCAACGTCACCCTCAGCGCCAAATGGTGCCTCGTCTTCGACGACAGCCACGCCGGCGACGCCCTGGTCGCCGCCCTCGACCTCAACACCGCCTCGGGCGTGGCGGTGCTCGCCAGCACCAACGGCCTCTTCCAGATCACCATCGACGCCGCCGGCTGGATCGAGATGGCCCCGCCGGCGTGACGGCGGCC
>JADZBA010000029.1 GCA_020852355.1 Alphaproteobacteria bacterium | reverse complement strand
GCCTGTCCGCCGCCACCCGCGACGGCGAGTACCTGAAGACCGCCGCCAACCCACGCGGCATGCAGGGCTACGCGGTCGGGCGGTAGCGGGTCAGCGGAACAGAGTCGCGACAGCCGCCGGATCGATCGCGTCCACCCGGTTGCCGTCGCGGCCGACCATGGTGTCGGCGGCGACGAGCGCGTTGAGGATCGCCTCCTCGACCGCGTCCGCCGCGCCGGCGAAGACCGGGTTGAGCCGCTCGTTCGGCAGATGGTCGAGCGCGGTGACGCCGCGTGCGGCGTCGAGCGGCAGCGGGTTGGCGGTCGAGAAGGCGAGGAAGATGTCGCCCGAGCCGTTGTGGCCGCTGCTGCCGGTACGCGCCATGCCGAGCACCGCGCGACGCGCCAGGCGCTGCAGCTGGTGGGGCAGCAGCGGCGCGTCGGTGCCGAGGATGCCGATGATCGACCCCTCGCCAGCCGGCGCCTCGACGGCGGCCGGCGGCGGACAGGACCGGCCGAGCACCCGCAGCTCGCCGCGGCGTCCGAAGTTCGCCTGCACCAGGGCGCCGACGGTCCAGCTTCCGGTCGCGTCGACGACGCGCGAGGCGGTGCCGATGCCGGCCTTGTAGCCGTAGCAGCTCATCCCCGTGCCGCCGCCGACCGCCCCTTCTGCGACCGGCCCGCCCGTCGCTTCGTCGAGGGCCGCGAGGACATGCCCGGTGCGGACGTGACGTCCATGCGAATCGTTGAGGAACCCGTCCCAGGTCTCGCCGACGATCGGCAGGTGCCAGAAGCCCGGGCCGACGGCCGCCCCGTGGCGGCCGAGGAACCACTGCAGCGAGGCGTCGTGGACGACGCCGACGGAGTGCGTGCCGGTGAGACACACGGGCCCGAGAAACCAGCCGAACTCCGCCACGAAATGCGCGCCGGTCAGCTCGCCCGCGCCGTTGAAGGAATGCATCCCCGCCCAGACCGGGGTGGGAATGCCAGTCTCGCTGCGCGGCAGGATCGCCGTCACCCCCGTGCGCACCGGCCCCTGCCCGATCACCAGCGGCCCGTCGCCCGCGATCAGCGTCGTGTGTCCGACGCGCACCCCCGGCACGTCGGTGATGGCGTTCGCCGGCCCGGTCGGGCCGGAGAATGGTACGCCGAGGTCGCGTGCCCTCGGGCGGACGATCATGGCGTGAGGGCGCGTCACGTGAACTCCTGCGACCGTCGGTGTGGCACTAGATCCATGCCGGATCCGTCCCGGTGAAATCCGGCAGCTTCTCCGGCGCCGCCGCGCGGAACGCCGGCACTTCCCGGCACGCCGCGTCGGCCGCGACGAGCAGCGGATAGGACGCCAGGTCGCAGGCGAAGCGGCGGGCGTTGTAGAGCTGGGGCACGAGATGGAGGTCGGCCAGCGTCGGTCGCGATCCGAAGCAGAAGGGGCCGCCGCCGTCGCGTCGGCGCAGCGTCTCCTCCAGGCTGGCCAGCGCCGTGGCGAGCCAATGCTCGTACCACGCCTGGATCTCCGCCGGCGAGCGTCCGAGCGGGCCCGCGAGGTACTTGCGCACGCGATTGTTGTTGAGCGGGTGGAGATCGGCGGCGATCAGGCCGGCGAAGGCCCGCACCTCCGCCCGCGCCACCGGGTCGGCCGGCAGCAGCGGCGGATCGGGATGCAGTTCCTCGATCAGCTCCAGGATGGCGCCGGACTGCGCCACGACGCGGCCGTCGATCTCGAGCGCGGGCATCAGCCCCTGGGGGTTGAGCGCGCGCCAGGCGCCGGGCGGCAGGCCGCCGATCGGGACGTAGGTGAAGGGGACGCCCTTCAGGTGCAGCGCGATGCGCACCCGCCAGCCGGCGGAGTTCCGCGCCCGGCCATAGAGGCGCACCGCCGGCTCACGCGGCGAGGGCCGCCTCGACCGCCCGTCCGATCGCCAGCAGCCGGCGGTCGTCGTCGCGCGCGCCCACCAGGCAGAACCCGACCGGCGGCGCGCCAGCCGGCGTGCACGGAATCGAGAGCGAGCAGCGATCGAGGAAGTTGCCGAGGCTGGTGTTGCGCAGGATCAGCATGTTGGTGCGGCTGAAGAAGACGTCGTCGGCGAAGTCGGCGATCGGCGGCGGCAGCACGACGCAGGTCGGCATCACCACCGCATCGAAGGCGGCGGTGCGGGCGTCCGCCCGGCGGTTGAGGTCGGCACGCGCCCCGACCAGGTCGATGTAGTCGGCTGCCGACATGCCCTCGCCGCGGGCAATGCGCGTGAGGACGCGCGGGTCGAACATGTCGCCCTTGGCGGCCATCAGGGTGCGATGGATCGCGTAGGCCTCGGCCACCGCGAAGCCGCCCTTGGCGTTGATCCGCGGGATCTCGTCCAGCTCCGCGAACGCGAACTCGACGATGCGAGCGCCCGCCGCCGAGAGCTTCGCGAGCGCCGCATCGAAGACATCGGCGACGACCGGCTCGATGCCGTCGCGCACCATGTTGCGAGGCAAGCCGAGGCGCAGGCCGGCGAGCGGCGCTGCGTCCGGCACCGCCGGCTCCTCGCCCGCCATGATCGCGTCGACCAGGGCGCAGCAGGCCACGGTCGGCGCCAGCGGGCCCAGGGAATCGAGGGTCGTCGACAGCGGGAAGGCGCCCGTGGTCGGCACCCGATGCGCCGTCGGCTTGAAGCCGGCGAGGCCGCAGAAGGCCGATGGGATGCGCACCGAGCCGCCGGTGTCCGAACCGATGCCCACCGCCGCCATGCCGTCCGTCACGGAGACCGCGGCGCCCGACGACGAGCCGCCCGGAATGCGCCGGCGCGTCGCCCGCTCGTAGGGGGCGGCCGGGGTGCCGTAGTGCGGGTTGATGCCGACGCCGGAGAAGGCGAACTCCGTCATGTTGGTGCGGCCGACGATGACGGCGCCGGCCGCCCGCAGCCGCGCCACGACCGGCGCGTCCGCCGCGGCCGCCGGCGCGTCGCTGCGCGCCGTCGAGCCGGCGCGGGTGACGAAGCCGCGCTCGTCGAGCAGGTCCTTGACCGAGACGGGGATGCCGGCGAGCGCCGACGGCACGAGGCCGACGGCGCGCAGCCGGTCGGAGGCCGCCGCGGCGGCGCGCGCCGCCTCGGCATGGACCGTCATGAAGGCCCTGCCGCCCTCGCCTGCCGGATCCGCGATGCGTGCCAGCGCCTGCTCGACGAGATCGACGCTGGTGGTACGGCCCGCATCGAGATCGCGGGCGAGGTCGGCGAGCGGGCGCATGGTCGGCATCCCCTCAATCCAGGCGCGGCAGGGCTTCGATGGCGTAGCCGTGGGCGATCTTGCGGCCCAGCACCGGGTCCTCGATCTCCATGTCGAAGCGGTCGGAGTGGGCGAGCGGACCCATCGCGCCGATCGTGCCGCAGAACAGCACGGTCCGCGGCGGCCACGGCTTGCCGGGGCCGAGGTAGCGCGGCATCAGGTCGTCGGGATGACGCATCGAGCCGAGCGTGCCCTCCTGGTACAGCGCGCGCGTGCCGCCCTGGGTCGTCCAGGAGCGGATGATCAGCCGGTCCCAATGGCCGGACACCTCGGCGAAGCGCCACGCCGACCGTCCGACGATCTTCGGGCACATCTGCTTCGAGACGTTGATCGAGTAGGCCTCGACCTTGCGATCGGTATGGTCGGACCCGACAGTCAGCCACAGCCCGTCGTCGAGCGAGACGACCACCGCCTCGACCTCGCCCGAGCTGTCGGTGCCCAGCACCTGGATGCGGTCGGCCTGGGTCAGGAACCCGGCGGAGATGCGGAAGAAGAACGGAAACGTGTCCGGCATCTTCACGCCGATCGCCCGCATCTCCTCCAGGTGATGATGGATGGCCGCCTCGTCGAGTGCAGTCATGCCGCCGACGACGATGTTCTCGATCGCGACGTCCGCCGGCGCGGCGCCCTCGCGCGTGAAATGCAGCATGCCGATCCCCTCCTGTGCCCGACCGGCTTGTTAGCCGATTGCCGGCCGGAACGGAAGGCGGCGCGCCGCGACGGCGCAGCAGCTATAGTATGTGGCGGATACGCCGCGATGCGAGGACGAGCGATGATCGCGAATGAGGGACCAGGACCGGCGTGGACGTCACGGGCGGCGGCGATCGCCCTGATCGTCGGCGTCACGGGGGCCGCGACGGCCCAGACCTACCCGCCGCCACCCTACGGCTCCCCTGCCCAGGTCACCCCGTATCAGGGCCAGGGCAGCGACCGGATCACACCGCCAGCGCCGGGCGGGCAGCTCGGCGCACCCGGCGCATCGCCGTTCGCCCCGCCACCCGGCCCCGGACAGGCGATGCCCTACCAGGGCCAGGCACCGCAGGGCGGCTTCGGCCAACCGCCCCAGGGGGGATTCGGGCAAGCACCGCAAGGCGGCTTCGGCCAGCCCCCGCAGGGGGGCTTCGGACAGCCGCAGGGTGGGTTTGGACAAGCACCGCCGGGAGCGTTCGGACAGCCGCCGCAGGGTGGGTTCGGCCAGCCGCCCCGTGGCGAGCAGGTCAACCTGCCGCCGGGGGCGAACGCCCAGGCGCTGCAGGCGCTCGCGCAGCAGGAGCGCCAGGACTTCGGCGTGCCGCCGACGCCGGAGCTCCACCGCGGCCAGCTCCACGGGCAGACCCCGACCTCGATCCCGGGCGGCAAGCTGATCGACACGCTCAACCTCCTGGGGCTGATGAGCCATCAGCCGCCGGTGCCGCTGATCGTGGTCGACGCGCTGGGCGCGCAGATCCGGCTGCCCAACGCGATCCAGGCCGCCTGGGCGGCCCAGGGCAACTCGTTCCAAGACCAGGCGCAGCAGCAGCTCGGGCAGTATCTCGACCAGGCGTCGGGCGGCGATCGCTCGAAGCCGCTGGTCGTCTACTGCTCCGATCCGAACTGCTGGATGTCCTACAACGTCGCGCTGCGCGCCATCCGGCTCGGCTACCGGAACGTCCTCTGGTATCGCGGCGGCCTGTGGGCCTGGCAGCAGGCGGGCCTGCCGACACAGCCGCAGCAGCAACGCTAGCCGAGGAGGCCGCCGCCGGGCCTTGCGTGGGCCGGCGTCGGCTGGGATCATTAATCCAGCCCTTCGTCGCCGGCACGGCGCCTGCTCGCCGGCTCGCGACATTCCCCGCTCGCTCCAGGAGCATCGCCCGACCATGGCCGACACCCGTGATCCGATCGCCTTCGAGCTGTTCAAGAACGCCATCTTCTCGATCGCCGACGAGATGGCGCTGACAGTATTCCGCACGACCTACTCGGGCGTGCTCAAGGACAACATGGACTACTCGACCGGCTTCGCCGATGCCAACGGCAAGCTCGTGGCCCAGGGCCTGACGCTGCCGGGTCACCTCGGCTCGATCCCGACGGCGCTCGAATCGATCATGCGCCACTTCGGCGACACCATGGTCGAGGGCGACGTGTTCATCATGAACGACCCCTTCGACGGCGGCATGCACCTGCCGGACATCTTCGTCTTCAAGCCGCTCTATCACGCAGGCGAGCGGCTGGCCTTCGCCGCCACCGTCTGCCACCACACCGACGTCGGCGGCCGCGTCGCCGGGTCCAACGCCTCGGACTCGACCGAGATCTACGCCGAGGGCCTGCGCATCCCGCCCCTCCGGCTCTACGAGGCGGGCAAGCGCAACGAGACGATCATGTCCTTCATCGAGAAGAACGTGCGCCTGCCGGTGAAGGTGTTCGGCGACCTGCGCGCCCAGCTCGCCGCCTGCCACATCGCCGAGAAGCAGTTCGCCGAGCTGGTCGCGCGCTACGGGGCGACGACGGTGAAGGCGTACATGGTCGAGACCATCGACTATGCGGAGCGCCTGACGAGGGCCGCGCTGCTGAAGCTGCCGGACGGCCAGTGGACCTTCGAGGACTGGATCGACGACGACGGCGTCGACTACGGCAAGCCGATCCGCCTCTTCGTCACGCTCACCAAGAAGGGCGACCACATGCTGGTCGACTGGACCGGCACCAGCCCGCAGGTGAAGGGTGCCATCAACAACACCCTCTCCTTCACCAAGGCCGCCTCCTACACCGGCGTGCGCTCGGTGCTGCCGCCCGGCATCCCGAACAACGAGGGCGTGTTCCGGGCGATCGAGGTGGTCTGCCCGCCCGGCACCGTCGGCAACGGCGTGCTGCCGGCCGCCTGCGCGGCGCGCGGCCTGACCGGCTTCCGCATGACCGACTGCGTCTTCGGCGCGCTCGCCATGATGCTGCCCGACAAGGTCTACGCGGCGGGCGACGGCGGCAACACCGGCATCTCGATCGGCGGCTACCACGCCGACCGCTCGCCCTTCATCTATGTCGACTTCACCTGTGGCGCCTGGGGAGCCAGGCCATGGGCGGACGGACTCGACGGCAACAGCCACATGTTCGCCAACATGGCCTCGCACTCGATCGAGGTGACCGAGGCCGAGCATCCGATCCAGCTGCTCGCCTACGAGTTCGTTCCCGACAAGGCGGGTGCCGGCAAGTTCCGCGGCGGCGTGCCGTTCCGCCGCGACTACAAGTTCCTGGAGGAGGAAGGCGTGCTGCAGGTCCGCTCCGACCGCCGCACCCACCGGCCGTTCGGTCTCTACGGCGGCAGCCCCGGCCAGCCGTCGGCGAACTACATGAACCCCGACGGCGCCAACGAGCTGGTGCCGTCCAAGCTGACCATGACCATCCGCAAGGGCGACGTCTTCCGCCACGTGCTGGCCGGCGCCGGCGGCTGGGGCGACCCCCTGGAGCGCGACCCGGCCAAGGTCCTGAAGGACGTGCGCAACGAGCTGCTGTCGCCAGCCAAGGCGCGCGCCGACTACGGCGTCGTCGTCGACACCGCGACGTGGACCGTCGACGCGGGCGCCAGCGAGCGCCTGCGCGGCGAGATCCGCCGCCGGCGTGGCTGGACCACGACCCCCGTGGTGCAATGGACCGACCCGGCGCCCGTCGCCCAGGCGGCGGAGTGAGCAGGATGACGGTCACCTATCGCGTCGGCGTCGACATCGGCGGCACCTTCACCGACATCGTGCTGCTCGGCTCCGACGGCTCGATCCATACCAAGAAGATCTCCTCCAGCGTCGACAACTACGCGCGTGCGATCGTGGAGGGCCTGGCCGAGGTCTTCCACGAGACCGGCGTGACGGGCGGCGACATCGAGGAGATACGCCACGGCACGACGGTCGCGTCCAACGCCATCCTCGAGCACAAGGGCGCCACCACCGGCCTCATCACCACCAAGGGCTTCCGCGACGTGCTGGAGATCCGCACGCTGCGCATGCCGCGCCTCTACGACATCGCCTGGGAGAAGCCGGCGCCGCTGGTCGAGCGCCGGCTGCGCCGCGTCGTCGACGAGCGCATCGCAGCCGACGGCTCGGTCGACCGCGCGCTCGATGCGGCCGACGCAGAGCAGGCGGTGGACGCGCTGCTGGCCGAGGGCGTGGAGGCGATCGCGATCTGCCTCCTCAACTCCTACGCCAACCCGGTGCACGAGCGGATGATCGCCGACATCGTGCGCCGCAAGGCGCCCGATATGCCGCTCTCGGTCTCCTTCGAGGTGCTGCCGGAGATCAAGGAGTACGAGCGCACCTCGACCACCGTGATCAACGCCTACGTCATGCCGATCGTCGCCCGCTACCTGCGCGCGCTGCGCGGCGGGCTCGACCGCGCCGGCGTGCCGGCGCGCCTGCTGCTGATGCAGTCGAACGGCGGCCTGATGACGTCGGAGGCGGCGACCGAGAAGCCGATGAACATCATCGAGTCCGGTCCCGCCGGCGGCGTCGTCGGCGCCCAGGCGCTGGCGCGCGCCAAGAGCATGTCCGGCATCATCACCTTCGACATGGGCGGCACCACGGCCAAGGCGGCCACCGTCGAGAACGGCCAGGTATCGCGCGCGTCGGAATATTCGGTCGGCGGCGGCATCATGATCGGCTCGCGCCTGCTGACCGGCGCCGGCTACCTGCTGAAGGTGCCGGCCATCGACCTGGCCGAGGTCGGCGCCGGCGGCGGCTCGCTGGTGTGGATCGACGCGGGCGGCTCGCTGCAGATCGGCCCGGAGAGCGCCGGCGCCTCCCCCGGCCCGGTCTGCTACGACAAGGGCGGGGAGAACCCGACCGTGACCGACGCCAACGTCGTGCTCGGCTACATCAACCCCGGCTACCTCGTCGGCGGGGCGGTGAAGCTCAACGCCGACAAGGCGCGGGCGGTGTTCACGGAGAAGGTCGCGGGGCCGCTCGGCCTGGAGGTCGCGCGGGCCGCCCACGGCGCCCACCTGATCGCCGCGTCCAACATGATCCGGGCGATCCGCTCCGTCTCCACCGAGCGGGGGCGCGACCCGCGCGACTTCGCGCTCTTCGCCTTCGGCGGCAACGGCCCGCTATTCGCCTGCGGCATGGCGGAATCGCTCGGCATGACGCGCGTCGTCGTGCCGCCCTCGCCCGGCCTGTTCTCGTCCTTCGGTCTGCTCTACGCCGACGTCGAGCACCACTACTCGCGGACCTTCCGCCGGCTCACCCGCAAGATGGACCTGGCGGAGGTGAACTCCGCCTGGGATGCGCTCGCCGGCCAGGCGCGCCACCAGCTAGAGGTCGAGGGTTTCACCGGGGCGGCGGCGCGCGTCAATCGCGCCGCCTCGTTCCATTACCAGGGCCAGACCTTCGATCTCACCGTGCCGGTGCCCGACGGCCCCGTCGACCAGGCGATGCTGCGCCACCTGGAGGAAGCCTACGGCCGGGAGCACGAGCGCACCTACGGTCACCGCGCCGGCGTCGAGGAGCCGGTCGAGCTCGTCTCGATCCAGGTCGTCGGCCAGGGGCTGCGTACCGGCGGCGGCGTCCCGGACAATGTCCGGCCGAGCCGCGCCGAGCCCGACGCCCCGCCGCCGCGCCGGGCCTATTTCGGCCCCGACAAGGGCTGGATCGAGACGCCGGTGGTGCGCCGCTCGGACCTCGCCACGGCGATGACGGGACCGCTGATCGTCGAGGAGTACGACGCGACCTGCGTCGTCCTGCCGGGCTGGCGGGCGAGCCTGGACGCGTCCAGGAACATCGCGCTCGACCGCGGGTAGGGTGCGGCCCGGTCATCCCGGCCTTCACCTTCGGCGGCGGAGGGGCCATCTTAGGAGCGACAACCGGATCCGGATCCATGGACCCTGCCCCACCCGCCGCCACCTCCCGCGCCCGCTGGGTCGATCCCCAGGGCAAGCCGATCAGCTGCCTGGAGAAGATCAAGGTGCTGGAGCAGAACCTGGAGGAGATCCGCTCGTCGTG
>JADZBA010000028.1 GCA_020852355.1 Alphaproteobacteria bacterium | reverse complement strand
GTCTCGGCGATCTGCCGGCCGACCGTGAGCACCGGGTTGAGGGCGTTGAGGGCCTCCTGGAAGATCACGGCCATGCCGGCGCCCCGGACCGCGCGCATCCGCTCGTCGTCGAGCGCCAGGACGTCGACGCCCCGGAACCCGACCCGGCCCGTCACCGCGTAGGCGTCCGGCGGCGACAGCAGGCGGGTGACCGCGAGCGCCAGCATGCTCTTGCCGCTGCCGGACTCTCCGACGATCGCCAGCGTCTCGTCGGTCGCCAGCGCGAAACCGACGTCGTCGAGGATCGGCAGCGCCCCGGCTCGCCGGCGCACCGCGACGCCTAGCCCCTCGACGCTCAGCAGCGGCTCCGCCATCGGCCTAGACGTCCCTCAGCCGCGGGTCGACGGCATCACGCAGGCTGTCGCCGACCAGGTTGAGGACGAGCACCATGCCGAGGATTGCCACACCCGGGAACAGCGTCAGCCACGGCGCGTCGTGCAGGAGGTTCAGTCCCTCCAGCATCATGCCGCCCAGCGTCGGCATCGGCGGCCGCACGCCGAGGCCGAGGAAGCTCAGCGACGCTTCGATGAGGACCGCGTTGGCGGTCCACAGCGAGGCCATCACCGCCAGCTCGCCGACCACGTTGGGCGTGATGTGCCGCAGCATGATGCGCAGGTCCGAGCCGCCGACGGTGCGGCAGGCGTCGACGAACTCCTTGTGGCTGGTGGCGATCGCCGAGGAGCGGGCGACGCGGGCGAACTTCGGCACCAGCGACACGCAGATCGCCGCGATGAGCTCCAGCACGCCCGGCCCGACCAGCGAGACGATCAGCAGGCAGAGGATCAGGCTGGGGAACGACAGCAGCACGTCGATGACCCGGGCGATCAGCAGGTCCGAGAGGCCGCCCTTGAAGCCGGCCCAAACGCCGAGCGCGCCGCCGATCACCATCCCCGCGAGCGTGGCGCCGAGGCCGACCAGCAGCGAGATCCGGGCGCCCCAGAGGATGCGCGAGAGGATGTCGCGGCCGTAGTTGTCGGTGCCGCACCAGTGCGCGGCCGAGGGCGGCTCCAGCCGCGCCAGGAGATCCTGGTCGGCCGGTGCGTAGGGCGCGACGAGCGGTGCGGCGGCGGCCAGCAGGCAAATGACCGCGAGCGCAGCGAACCCCAGCCCCGCCGCACGGTTCGGTGCGACCAGCGCGACCGCGGTGCGCAGCGTGCTCATCGCACCTTCACCCGTGGGTCGACGAGGCCGTAGACGAGGTCCGTCACCAGGTTCACGAGGACGACGATGAAGCAGTAGACGATGGTCAGCCCCTGCAGCATCACATAGTCGCGCGAATTGAGCGCGCCGATGATCAGCTTGCCGAGCCCGGGCCGGGTGAAGACGATCTCCGTCACCACCGCATTCCCCATGAGGATGCCGAAATAGAGGCCGGTGACGGTGACGATCGGCAGCAGCGCGTTGCGGCAGGCATGGCCGAAGACGACGGCGCGTTCCGACAGGCCCTTCATGCGCGCGGTGCGGACATACTGCTCCGGCAGCACCTCCAGCATCGCCGCACGCGCCGAGCGGGCGACGAAGGCGAGGAAGATGATCCCCAGCGTCATGCCGGGCAGGATCAGGGCGACGATCCGCGCCCTCGGATCCAGCCCCTCGGGCGCGCTGATCACCGGGAAGAGCGGCAGCCAGATGGCGAAGACGAGGAGCAGGCAGATGGCCAGGAAGAACGGCGGGCAGGACAGCCCGACGAGCGAGCCGACGCGCGAGACGTAGTCCGGCAACCGGTTGCGGGCGAGCGCCGCCGCGATCCCCGCCGGGACGCCGAGCACCACGCCGAAGGCGATGGCGAACACCGTCAGCTCGATCGTGTAGGGCAGGACCTCGACCACCTCCGCCAGCACCGGCCGGCCCGAGATCATCGAGCTGCCGAGGTCGAGACGCAGCAGCGACGCCAGGAAGGCGACGTACTGCGCGAGCAGCGGCTGGTCGAGGCCGAGGCGGGCCCGCAGCGCGACGATCGCCTGCTCGCTCGCCCCATCCCCCAGGATCGACAGCGCCGGATCGCCCGGCAGGATGCGCGCGAGGAAGAAGACCACCGACGCCGACAGCAGCATCGTCGGCAAGGCCAGCATCAGGCGCTTGGCGACGAAGGGCAGCACGATGCCGGCTACCCCTCGTCCCGCCGACCGACGGCTGTCATTTGAGCGTCGTCTGCTCGGTGATCATCGGCCCGAAGCTGATCGACGCCTTCAGCTCATGGCCGTAGTCCAGCTTGGCGCTGCGGCCCCACACCTGATCCTCGTCGAACAGCGGGATGGCGCAGACATGCTCGACGATCTTCTGCTGCGCCTGGTTCCACAGCTCGATCTGGCGCTTGGGGTCCTGCTCGATGCGGGCGGCGTCGATCTCCTTGTCGGCGACGTCGCAGTGGCTGAAGTTGGTCACCGCCTTGGGCTGGCCGATGGCGCTCGCGGAATGGAAGAACTGCGTCAGGAAGATGTCGGCGACCGGGAAGCGCGCGGCGGTGTAGACGACCAGCGAGCTCAGGTTCTTGCGGATCTGGCTGTGCCACGCCGTGTGCTCGATGAGCTGCAGCTCCATGGTGATTCCCGCCTTGGCGAGCTGCGCCTGGAGGAGCTGGTAGGGCTCGACGAAGGAGCGGTTCGATCCCAGCACCTTGATGGTGATGCCGTCGGGATAGCCCGCCTCCTTGAGCAGCCGCTTCGACTTCTCCGGGTCGTAGTCGAAGCGCGTGACCTTGTCGGTGTAGCCGAGATAGCCGACCGGCACGACCGAGGGGTTGGGCGTCACCACGTCGGCGCCGACGAACTTCACGAAGTCCGCGCGGTTGATCGCGTGGGCGACGGCGCGGCGGACGCGGATGTCGTCGAAGGGCTTCATCGACGTGTTGAGGTTGATGAGCCGCAACTCGCCCGGGCCGAAGACATCGATGACCAAGCCCGGCGTCGACTTCATGCGATCGACCCAGCGCTGCTCCTTGCGTCCGTAGAAGAGATCCAGCTCGCCGGCGCGGAACGCGAGATCGCGGCTCTCGTTGGCCGGGATGAAGCGGTAGACGACGCGGTCCACCTTGGGCTTGCCGCGGAAGTAGCCCGGGTTGGCGGCGAGCGCCACGAACTGCTTGGGCCGGTACTCGTCGAGCTGGAAGGGCCCGGTGCCGATCGCCTTCGCCGTGTACTGGCCGCCCGCCTCCTGGTCGGCCTTGCGGCTGACCACGTAGCCGCCGCGCTGGGCCGTCACGAGGCCGAGCAGCGACGGCACCGGCGACTTCAGGGTGATGCGCACGGTGCGCGGATCCGGCGCCTCGACCTTGTCGAAGGACTGGAAGTCGCTGGCGAAGGCCGATGTCTTGGGGTTGCCGCCGCGCTTCAGGGAATAGACCACGTCGTCGGCGGTCACCTCGCCGTAGCCATGGTGGAACTGGACCCCCGGCCGCAGCGTGAAGGTCCACACCAGGCCGTCGGCGCTCTTCGCCCAGGATTCCGCGAGATCGGGCTCGATGCGGGCCGGGTCGATCGTGCCGGCGGGAAAGCGCACGAGGCCGCCATAGATCCACGCATGGATGACGTTGTCGATCGTCTGGGCCGACATATGCGGATCGAGCGATCCGATGTCGGCCCCGTGGATGCCGACGCGCACCGTCTGCTGCGCCGTCACGGGCCCCGTCCACAGCGTGACCGCGGCGAGCGCCGCCGCAGCCCAGGCCCCTGCCTTCAGCGATCCCGTCATCGTCATTGCCGGTTCCCCTCTTCCCTGTGCGACGGCCGCCGGCGGCGGCGGCTCATGCGTTGCCGATCGGCTCGCCGTGCAGACCGCTCTCCATCATCGTCCGCAGCTCGCCGTGCAGGCGGCGCGCCATCGGTCCGGGCCGGCCGTCGCCGATGCTGCGCCCGTTGATGCGGATCAGCGGGCGGACCTCCGCCATGGTACCGCATTCGAACACCTCGTCCGCGGTCAGCAGGTCGAACGTCGTGAGGCGCGTCTCCACCGCCCGCACGCCGATGTCCCGGCATATGCCGAGCAGCGTCGCGCGGGTGATGCCGCCCAGGATGTGGCCCAGCGCCGGCGTGGCGACGACGCCGTCCTTCACCGTGAAGACGTTGCTGCTGTAGGCCTCGGCGACATAGCCGTCGGCGTCCAGCATCAGCGCCGTCTCCGCTCCCGCCGCCTTGGCCTCGAGATAAGCCAGGATATTGTTGATGTAGTTGCAGGTCTTGGCCCGGGAATCGAAGCCGGCCGGCGCGACGCGGCGCACCGACACGACCTGCGCCGTGATCCCCGAGTTCCACTTCGCGCGGCGCGCCTCGATGCTCTCGTGCTGCGCCATGACGACGACCGTCGGCGCGCCGAGCTGCGCCATGTTGCGGATGCCGAGCGGCCCGGCGCCGCGCGTGACGATCGGGCGGACATAGCCGTTCTGCAGCCCGTTGCGCCGCGCCGTCTCGGCGATGACGAAGCGCAGCGCATCGAGCGTCATCGGCACCTCGAAGCCGAGATAGCGCACGGAATCGAAGAGCCGCTTCAGATGCTCGGTCAGCATGAAGATGCGGCCGTCGACGATCTGCAGCCCCTCGAACGCACCGTCGCCATAGATGAAGCCATGGTCGAAGACGCTGACCTTGGCCTCGTCCTTGCGGACGAAGTCGCCGTTCACATAGACGATCTCGCCGATCATGCATCCTCCGAGGGCCGCGACGTGCGCTCCGCGACAGGCTGTACGTCGCATCGCCATTCGGTCAAATATCAACTTCTGCGGTGCACATTCATGATTGGTATGGCTCGTCGATGAATCTGCGGCAGATCGATGCCTTCCGCTCGGTGATGGAATGCGGCTCCATGACCGCGGCGGCACGGGCGCTCGGCATCTCCCAGCCGAACGTCAGCCGACTGATCGCCCAGCTCGAGGCGACGACGGGCCTGCGCCTCTTCGAGCGCCGGGCGGGACGGCTGCTCACCACCGACGACGGCAATGCGCTGCATGCCGAGGTCGAGCGGTCCCACGCCGGCCTGCGGCGCGTCCAGCAGGCCGCCGCCGACATCAAGGCCTTCAAGCATGGCCGTCTGCGCATCGTCACCGTGCCGGCGCTGGGCTACGGCTTCCTGCCACGCGCCATCCGCGCCTTCCGCCTGGACCACCCCGACGTGACCATCTCGCTCCAGCTCCGCGGCTCGGCGACGGTCATCCAATGGGCCGGCGCGCAGCAATGCGACATCGCCATCGCGTCCAACATTGCCGAGCTGGCGGGGGTCGACGTCGAGCCGTTCGCCATCGTCGACGGCGTCTGCGCCTTGCCGCCCGGCCACCCCCTGGCCGCGACCAGGATCGTGCGGCCCCGCCATCTCGCAGGCGCGCATTTCGTTTCGCTGCCGCTCGACGACGACGTGCGCGGACAGATCGACCGCATCTTCGAGGCGCGCCGCATCGAGCGGCTGCTGTCGCTGGAGACCCAGTACAGCGCCACCGTCTGCAGCCTCGTCGCCGAGGGGTTGGGTGTCAGCATCGTCAACCCGATCTCGTTGCGCGACTTCGCCCATCGCGGCCTCGTCGTCCGTCGGTTCGAGCCGCGCGTGACCTTCCGCAGCTACCTGCTGATCCCCCGCCATCGCCCGCGCAGCCGCCTCGCGGAGGCGTTCCTCGCGACGATGCGGCAGGTCTATCGGGAGGAGGAGGCCTACATCCGGGCGGCGATGGGCGACCGGCAGCGCCTCGCCGCGCCCGTTCGGTGATTTCCAGAAATCTCGGGCTCATCTAGAAATATCGAAAATCCGTTGACACCCGTCCGGCGCGCGTCCGATGCTGCGCCGGCTACAGCGGAGGGGTTCGATGGTCGGGAATGTGATCTCGCGTCGCAAGTTCGTGCGCGTGGCGACGAGCCTCGGTGCGGTGGGGCTGGCGGCGCCGGCCATCCTGCGGAGCGCGCGGGCCGCGAACGAGCTCGTCTTCGTCGGCTTCGGCGGCGAGTACCAGGCCGGGCAGACGAAGGCGTTCTTCGAGCCCTTCGAGAAGGCGACCGGGATCAAGGTCGTGCAGACGACCGGCGTCGACCTCGCGAAGCTGCGCGCCATGGTGCAGTCGGGAAACGTCGAATGGGACCTCGTCTCGATCCCCGACCGGCTGCGCTACACCGCCGTCCAGGACGGGCTGCTGATGCCGCTCGACTACGGGGTGATCGACGCCAAGAAGATCATGCCGGAGCTGGTGACCCCGCACGCCATCGGCGGCGTCACGATTCCCATGCTCCTCACCTACAGCACGAAGGCCTACAGCGCCGACAAGGCGCCCAGAACGTGGCCCGAGTTCTGGAGCCTCGACCGGTTCCCGGGCCAGCGCGGCATGTACAACGGGCCGGTCTATACGCTGGAGTTCGCGCTGATCGCCGACGGGGTCCCGAAGGACAAGCTCTATCCCCTCGACGTCGACCGCGCGTTCCGCAGCCTCGACAAGATCAAGTCGAAGCTGATCTGGTGGTCGCAGATGTCGCAGCCCGGACCGATGCTGAAGTCCGGAGAGATCGTGCTGACGCCGTGGGTGCGCTCGATCGCGCACATGCTGGCAGGCGAGCCGCTCGGCATCAGCTACGAAGGGGCGGCTCTCACCTTCGAGGCATGGACCGTGCCGAAGGGGGCGAAGAACGCCGCCGCCGCGATGCGCTTCATCGAGTTCGCGCTGCAGCCCAGGCAGCAGGCGGAGCTGACGAAGTACATCGCCTACGGCCCCACCAACCCCGAGGCGATGCCGCTCGTCGACCCCAAGGTCGCGGCACTGCTGTCCTCGCAGCCGGCGAACAAGGAGAAGGGCTTCCTTCTCGACGGCAACTACTGGGGTCCGAACCTGGAGAAGCTCACCGAGCGCTGGAATCTCTGGCGCCTCGGCTGATCCTCCGTCCCCTGCAACCGGTGGTCCGGCCGGACAGCCGTCGGCCGGCGAGGTCACGCATCCATGTCCATCGAAGAGAAGCTCGCGGCATTGGGCCTGGCGCTGCCCGACCCGCCGAAGCCGGTCGGCAACTACCGCCCCGCCCGCCGGGCGGGCCGCCTCGTGTTCACCGCCGGGCAGACTGCACGGCTGAACGGCGTGCGCCGCTATGTCGGCAAGGTCGGGGTCGAGGTCGACGAGGCCGAGGCGTACCTGTCGGCTCGCGACGCCGCGCTCAACTGCCTCGCCTGCGTGAAATGGATCATCGGCGATCTCGAGCGCGTCAAGGAGATCGTCAAGCTGACCGGCTTCGTCAATTGCGTCGACGGCTTCACCAGCCAGCCGGCCGTGCTCAACGGCGCTTCCGACCTGCTGGAGAAGCTCTATGGCGAGCGCGGCCATCACGCGCGCTCGGCGATCGGCGTGAACGCGCTGCCGTCGAACGTCTCCGTCGAGCTCGAGATGATCGTCGCCGTCGCGTGAGCGCGCGATGAGCGCGGAGACCGCAGGCGCGACGCTCGAGGTCGCCGCGCTGACGAAGACGTTCGGACGGCACACCGTGGTGAACGACGTATCGTTCCGCCTGGACGGGAGCCGGCTGCTCACTTTGCTCGGCCCCAGCGGCTCCGGCAAGACGACAACCATGCGCAGGATCGCCGGCTTCGAGGAGCCGTCGGCCGGCCGCGTCCTGGTGGGCGGCGAGGACATCACGCGCCGCCCGGCGCACAAGCGCGACATCGGCGTGGTGTTCCAGCAGTACGCGCTGTTTCCCCACCTCACGGTGCGGCGCAACGTCGCCTACCCGCTGGAGATGCGCCGCCTGCCGCGCCGGGAGATCGAGCGGCGGGTCGGCGAGGCCCTGGCGCTCGTCCGGCTGGAGGACTTCGCCGAGCGCCTGCCGCGGCAGCTCTCCGGCGGCCAGCAGCAGCGCGTGGCGCTGGCGCGTGCCGTCGTGTTCAAGCCGCGGGTCCTGCTGATGGACGAGCCGCTGGGCGCCCTGGACAAGCGGCTGCGCGAGACCATGCAGGTCGAGATCCGGCAGCTCCAGCAAACGCTCGGGATCACCACCCTGTCGGTCACCCATGACCAGGTCGAGGCGCTCGTCATGTCCGACCTGGTCGCCGTGATGGACGGCGGCATGCTGCAGCAGATCGGCACGCCGCGCGAGCTCTACCAGCGTCCGGCCAACCGCTTCGTCGCCGACTTCCTCGGGGCGTCTAACATCCTCGCGGGCGAGATCGCAGCGGACGCCGCCGGCCGACCGTCGTTCCGCTCCACGCGCGGCCTCGTCAGCCCCTTCGACGCGGGATCCCGGAGCGTCCCGGACGCCGGCGCGACGGCGCTCGTCGTGATCCGGCCGGAGCATGTCGCGATCGACCCGCGACCCGCGGCCGCCGCGGAGGGGCCGGGACACCCCTGTGTGGTGTCGGGCGTCGTCTACGCCGGCGACGTGCTGTGGTTCCGCCTGCGCGCGGAAGGCGGCGACGAGATCCTCGCCAAGACGCTGGCCGGCGCGGATGCCACCGAATGCCGCGAGGGCGACAGGGTGGTAGCGCGCTGGCGGCGGGAAGACTGCCTTCTCCTGCCGGCATAGCGGTCGGGATCGCGCCGCCATGTCCGCCATCGACACGCTGGTGCGCCGTCACGGCCTGACGACGTGCCTGCTGCTGCCGCCGCTGGTCTTCCTCGCGGCGTTCTTCGTCGTGCCGCTCATCGAGGTGGTCCGCGGCAGCTTCTTCGCGCCCGACCTCACCTTCGACCACTACGCGCGGATGGCGAGCGAACCGCTCTATCTGCGGGTCGTGTCGATCACGCTGAAGATCGCCCTCCTCACCGTCCTGCTGTGCGTCCTCCTCGGCTATGCCGCCGCCTACCTCATCGCCACGGCGTCGCCGCGCGCGCGTCAGCTCCTCATGCTCTGCGTGATCGTGCCGTTCTTCCTCAGCACGCTCATCCGCAACTACATCTGGATGGCGATCCTGCAGCGTTCGGGGCTGCTCAACCACGCGCTGCGTGACCTCGGCCTGATCACCGAGCCGCTGGCGCTCATGTACAACCAGACCGGCGTCGTCGTGGTCATGGTGAACATGCTGCTGCCATTCACCATCTTCCCGATCCTGAGCTCGCTGCTCGCGATCTCGCCCGACCTCTATCACGCGTCGAGCAGCCTCGGCGCCGGGCCGATCCGCACCTTCTGCCGCGTCACCCTGCCGATGAGCCTGCCGGGCGTGGTGGCGGGCGCCCTGCTCGTCTTCATCGTCTCGCTCGGCTTCTTCATCACGCCGGCTCTGGTCGGCGGACAGAAGGAGATGATGATCTCCAACCTGATCGACTTCCACATCAGGCAGGTCCTCAACTGGCCCTTCGCGTTCGCGCTCGCCAACGTCCTGCTGTGCGGGACGCTCGTGCTCTATTTCCTCTATGCCCGTTCGGTCGAAGGCCGGCTGCCGCGGACGGCGTTCCCATGAGCGTCGGGCGATGATCGGCACTCGCCTCCGGCGCGCGGTGGTCTGGCTGCTCGGCGGCTCCGTCCTGGCGTTCCTGGTGGTGCCGGTGGTCGCCGTCGTGCCGATGTCGTTCAGCTCGTCCGACATCCTGGAGCTGATCCCGACGCGGCCCGGCCTCGTCCAGTACGAACGCTTCTTCGCGAGCCCGGACTGGATGCAGGCCATGGCGCTGTCCTTCCAGGTGGCGATCGGCACCATGGTCGCGGCGACGGTCCTCGGCATCCTCGCCGCCCTCGCCCTGTGGCGCCTGCCGGAGCGGGTGCGCCGGCCGCTCGAAGGCATGCTGATCCTGCCGCGCATCGTGCCCAGCATCGTCTTCGCGATCGCGATCTACCGCCTCTTCCTCGACGTCGGAATGGTCGGCACGGTACCCAGCCTGGTGGTCGCGCATACGGTGATGGCCATTCCCTTCGTCGTGGTGATGGTCGGCAGCGCGCTGCGCAGCTTCGACCACAGCCTCGACGAGGCATCGCGCAGCCTCGGCGCGGGGCCGGTCACCACCTTCTTCCGGATCACCCTGCCGCAGATCCGCCTCGCCATCCTCGGCGGCGCCCTCTTCGCCTTCAACGTCTCGTTCGACGAGGTCGTCGTGACGCTGTTCGTCAGCGGCGTGCGCAGCAAGACGCTGCCCGTGAAGGTGTGGGACGCCATCCAGCATGAGATCACCCCGATCCTGCCGGCCATCTCGGTGCTGGTGATCGCAGTCACGCTGCTCGTCCTCGTACCGGCACTGCTGATCCGGCGCCGGGCGGCATAGGAGGTAATCGATGTACTTCACCGGCTTCCATTGCGTCGGCTGCGACGCCACCTATCCCGCCGATCGCGACCTGCTGCTCTGCGAGCGCTGCGAGAACCTGCTGGAGGCGGACTACGACTACGACCGGATCCGGGCCGACCTGCCCCGCGAGGGCTTCGCGCAGCGCCCGCACGGCGTCTGGCGCTGGGTCGAGCTGCTGCCGGTGCTCGACCGCGCGAAGATCGTGACCCTCGGCGAGGGCGACACGCCCCTGCTGCGTTGCGACAGGATCGCCGCCGCCGTCGGGGTCGACGAGCTGTGGGTGAAATCCGATGCCACCGGCAATCCCACGGGCTCGCTGAAGGACCGCTCGATCACCGTCTCGGCGACCAAGGCGGCGGAGTTCGGCTATCGCGTGCTGGCCTGCGATTCGACGGGCAACAAGGCCTCGTCCGTCGCCGCTTACGCGGCGCGCGCCGGCCTCGGCAGCGTCGTCTTCTGCCCCCACGACACGCCGGTGCCGAAGATGGCGCAGGCGATCTTCTTCGGCGCCCGGCTGATCCGCGTGCGCGGCCACTATTCGCAGATCAATGCCATGTATCGCCGGCTGATCCACAGCAAGTCGGTCGCCTGGTACGATTGCGGCACCGACAATCCCTTCCGCTACGAGGGCAAGAAGACCTACGCCTACGAGATGGCGCAGGCCTTCGGCTGGGACGTGCCGGACTGCGTCGTCCATCCCGCCTCGGGTGGCATGTCGATCGCCAAGACGTGGAAAGGGTTCGGCGAGTTGCGGCGTCTGGGGTGGACCGAGCGGTCGCCGCGGATGTTCGGGGTGCAGGCCGCCAACTGCGGTCCGATCGCGCGCTCCTGGGCCGCCGGCGCGGACATCGTCGCCCCGGTCGAGAAGAAGCCGACGCTGGCCAGCGCGCTCGCTGCCGCCGACCCCGGCCTGCTCGGCACCCGCGCCCTCGCCGCCATCCGCGCATCCGGCGGGGCCGCCGCCGGGATCTCCGAGGACGAGATCCTCGACTCCGTCCGCCTGCTCGCATCCGAGGGCCTCTTCATCGAGCCGAGCGGCGCGGTGACCATCGCGGGCGTCCGCCGCATGGTCGCCGCCGGCCAGATCACGCGCGGCGAGCGGGTGGTCTGCGTCGTCACCGGCTCCGGCTTCAAGGACTTCGAGCGGCTGCAGGAGATGGTGACGATCCCCGAGAAGGTGGTCGAGGGCTATGACGAGATGCTGGCCGAGGCGCAGAGCGTCTAGCGTGCAAGGGCGCCCTCAGCGCCCGGCCGGGTCCCACGAGGCGGAGAGCGACGTCACCACCCGGGCGGTCTGCTCCAGGTGGTCGACGAGCAGCCGCGTCGCCGTCTTGGCGTCGCGGCCGAGCGCCGCCTGCATCAGCGCCTGATGCTCGCCGTCGGTGTCGCGCGGCGCCGACGCGCGCAGGGTCGAGAAGCGGCGATAGCGCTCGGAGTGGTCGTAGAGCGTCGAGACGAAGCGCATCGTCCACGGCGAATCGCAGGCGGCGATCAGCGAGAAATGGAAGGCCCGGTGACGCAGCAGCGGCTCCTCGCCCAGCAGGGTGAGCCGGCCCGACCTCGGGTCCTTGAGCTTCGACAGCCGGTGATAGGCGGCGACGATCTCCGCCTCCCACCCGTCGTCGCCGATCTCGATCGCGCGCTGGAGGGCGAGCGTCTCCATCTTCTGGCGCAGCCGGGTGACGTCCCAGAGATCGGCCAGCGACACGGCGGCCACGCGAAAGCCGCGCTGCCCCTCGGCGATGACGAGCCCGTCGGCCGCGAGCCTCGCGAGACTCTCGCGAAACGTGCTCATCCCCGCCTCGTAGCGCTCGCGCAGATACTCGAAGCGGAGCTTGCGTCCGGGCTCCAGCGAGCCGACCAGGATGTCGCGGCGCAACTGATTGTAGATGCGCTCGGCCAGCGTCTTTTCCGGCGGGTCGGCGATTCCGCCGACGCTCATTGCCGTCACTGCCATCGCCGCTCTCCTCCGAAGCGCCTGCCCCCTGCCGGGGATTCTCCCGCCAACTTACCAGAGTGCGACGCGTCGGAAGATTATTTCGACATTCGGAATTTTCTCGGTATTTATCCCGAACTAGGCATCGCGCAACTCCGCTCGCCGCGGGATCGGATCGTACGCCCGAGGGCGGAGACGGCGCGATGGCAGGCTCCTCTCATGGGCCCTCCCGCTCCGCCTGCAGGAAGTCGAAGTCGCAGCCCTTGTCGGCCTGCATGACGTGGTCGACGTAGAGCCTGGCGTAGCCGCGGCCGGGAAGCCGCGGCGGCTGCCAGGCGGCGCGGCGGCGCGCCATCTCGTCCGCGGCGACCAGCAGGTCGAGGCGGCGGGCGGCGACGTCGAGCAGGATGCGGTCGCCGTCGCGGACCAGCGCCAGCGGGCCGCCGACGGCCGCCTCGGGCGCGATGTGCAGGACGATCGAGCCGGACGCCGTGCCGCTCATCCGCGCGTCGGAGATGCGGACCATGTCCTTGACCCCCGCCCGCGCCAGCTTGCGCGGGATCGGGATGCCGCCCGCCTCGGGCATGCCGGGGGCGCCGACCGGGCCGGCGTAGCGCAGTACCAGGACATGGTCGGCGGTGACCGGCAGGTCGGGATCGTCGATGCGCGCCATCAGGTCGGCGATGTCGTCGAAGACCATCGCCGGCCCCTCGTGGCGCATCAGCGCCTGGGTGGCGGCCGCGCGCTTGATCACGGCACCGTCGGGTGCGAGCGTGCCGCGCACGATCGCCAGGGCCTCCCCGTGGGAGATCGGGTCGGCGAGCGGGCGGATGACCTTCTCGTCGCTCCAGTCCGGCGTGCGCGCCAGCGCCTCGCCCAGCGTGCAGCCCATGACCGTCGCCGCGGAGCGGTCGAGGCGCCCGTCCAGCCGCTTCATCAGCGCCGGCAGGCCGCCGGCGCCGTGGAAGTCCTCCATGTAGCCCTTGCCGACCGGCTTGACGTCGATGAGGACGGGCGTGTCGCGGCCGATCGCGTCGACCTCGTCGAGGTCGAGCGGGATGCCGAGCCGCCCGGCGATCGCCGCGAGATGGATGATGCAGTTGGTCGACCCGCCGAGCGCCTGGAGGACGGTCACGGCGTTGCGCAGCGAGGCCGCCGTGATCACCTCGCTCGGCCGCGGCCCGCCGGCGGCCGCCATCTCGGCGGCGCGCCGGCCGGCCGCCTCGGCGTGGCGCAGGCGCGCGGAGTGCACGGCCGGGATCGAGGTGCCGCCGGTCAGCATCAGGCCCAGCGTCTCGGCCATCGCCGCCATCGTGCTGGCGGTACCCATGATGGTGCAGGTCCCGTGGCTGGAGACGAGGTTGCCGTGGGCGCCCGCCAGCTTGGCGTCGTCGATCTCGCCGGCACGGTGCGCCGCCCACAGCCGCCGGCAGTCCGAGCAGGCGCCGAGCCGCTCGTCCTGGTAGCGCCCGGTCACCGTCGGACCGACCACCACCATCACCGAGGGCACGTCGGCGCTGATCGCACCCATGATCTGGGCCGGCACCGTCTTGTCGCAGCCGCCGATCAGGACGACCGCGTCGACCGGCTGGCGGCCGAGCATCTCCTCGGTGTCCATGGCCATGAGGTTGCGCAGGATCATGGTCGAGGGATGGATGAACGACTCGTGCAGGGAGATCGTCGAGAAGACGAACGGCAGCGCGCCGGCGTCGCGCACGCCGCGCGACACCGCCTCGACCAACCGCGGCACCGTCGCGTGGCACGGGTTGAAGTCGGACGCAGTCGACGCGATCCCGACGATCGGCCGGTCGAGCGCGCTGTCGTCGTATCCTGCCGACTTGAGGAACGCCCGGCGCAGGAAGAGCGCGAACTCCTCGTCGCCGTAGCTGGTGAGGCGCGAGCGCAGGCCCTTCTTCATGGGATGTCCCTTATCGACCGCTGTTCGGGGCAGGACGGATCCGGCAGCCCGTCCGTGGGCCGTCCTGGTGCGCCGGGCGCGCAGTCACAAGCCTGCGAATCCTCGGATCGACTGTCAACAATCACGGTGATACTGCGCACGCTCGCCCGGCCTCGCCGGTGCTTCTGTTGACATTGTGCCGTCCGGTTCGGATCGTGCGTCGGCGAGCACAGTGGGGAAGCGGCCATGCAGCGGATCGGACTGGTCGGGGCCGGCTGGGTGACGGAGCATCATCTCGACGGCTATCGCGCGCTGGCCGACCGCGCGCGCGTCGTCGCCATCGCCGACCCGTCGGAAGCCGCCCGAGCGCGCCGGGCCGCGGCCTACGCCATTCCCGGCATCTATGCCGACGTCGGCGCGATGCTCGCAGCGGAGCGCCTGGATGCGGTCGACGTGGCGGTGCCCCGCGAGCACCACGCCGCCGTCTGCCTCGCAGTCGCCGAGCGCGGCCTGCCGATCCTATGCCAGAAGCCGCTGGCACCGATGCTGGGCGAGGCCGAGGAACTGGTACGCCGCATCGGCGGCCGGGTGCGGCTGATGGTGCATGAGAACTGGCGCTTCCGCCCGCACTACCGGCTGATGCGGCGCTGGCTCGACGAGGGACGGATCGGCCGCCCCCGCCAGGCGGTCATGACCATCCTGACGAGCGGCCTGCTGCCCGGCCCGGACGGGCGCCTGCCCGCGATCGTGCGCCAACCCTTCATGGCCGACGTCGCGCGCATGCTGCTGACGGAGGTGATGATCCACCATGTCGACGCGCTGCGCTTCCTGCTGGGCCCGCTGACGCTGGACGGCGCGCGGCTCGGCAAGTCGACGCCGCCGCGGGAAGCGGGCGGCATCCGCGGCGAGGACCGCGCGATGCTGATGATGTCGACGCCCGAGGGTGCCGGCGTCGCGCTGATCGGCGACTTCATGGCGCACGGCCACCCGCCACAGCAGTTCGACCGGCTCGACCTGTTCGGCGAGGCGGGCACGATCCGGCTGGAGGGCGCGAGCCTGTCGCTGGTCCGCCCCACCGGCGGGGAGACGGTCGCGCTCGACCTCGACGCCAACTACAAGGCGTCCTATCGCGACGCCATCGCCCATTTCCTCGACCGGCTGGCGGACGGGGCGCCCTTCGAGACGCGGCCCGAGGACAACCTGGAGACGCTCAGGCTCGTCGAGCGCGCCTACGCAGCGGCGTGACGACCTTGCGGCCCGCCTGCTCGCGCGCCTGGATGCGGCGCAGGTAGACGTCCTTGCTGGGTCGCACATGCTGCACGCAGAGTTCCGCCAGCGCCCACGGGTCGGTGCCCTTGAGATACTCGATCATCAGCGCGTGGTGGGCGCGCGACACGGCGAGCTGGTCGGGCTCGGCCAGCGTCTTGGCGCGGATGGCGTAGGTCAGGTCCATGTACTGCTTGACCAGCCCCAGCAGGTACTCATTGCCGCACAGCCCGAAGATTGCGGTATGGAAGCGGTCGTTGGCTTCGTGCACGCCACGCAGGTCGCCGGCATCGGCGCAGCGCTCATAGTCGGCATGGATCGCGGCGATCGGCGCGACGTCGGCGTCGGCCACCGGCAGCGGAATGCGGAGCGCCGCCTGTCGCTGCAGCATCTCGCGCACCTCGTAGATCTGCAGCACCTCGGCGGCGCTGAAGCTGCGCACCGCCGCCCCTTTGTTGCGCTCGCGCACGACGATGCCGACACGCTCCAGGCGGACCAGCGCCTGGCGCACGAAGTGCCGCGAGCCACCGAACCGCTGGTGGAGGTGCTCCTCGCGCAGCCGCGCGCCGGGCTCCAGGCGACCGAAGATGATGTCCTCTTCGATCTCCCGGGCGATGTGCTCTTCCAGGTTCGTCTGGCCGTCGGTCATATTCTTGTGCCCAAAGTATAGGCACGCGCGGCGGAAGGCGAACGTTTTGCCGACCGCGAGAATGCTCAGGAGGATATGCACATGGATCTTGGTCTCGCCGGGCGGACGGTGCTGGTCACCGGCGCCAGCAAGGGCATCGGGCGCGCCGTGGCGGAGAGCTTCGCCGCCGAGGGCTGCAGCGTCCATCTCGTCGCACGCAGCGCCGACGGGCTGGCGCAGGCCGCAGCGGCGATCCGTGCCCGCCACCAGGTCGCCGTCGCGACCCACGCCGTCGACCTCACGGCACCCGGCGCCGTCGACGGCCTCGCCGCCGCCTGCCCCGACGCCGACATCCTCGTCAACAATGCCGGCGCCATCCCCGGCGGCACCGTCGACAAGGTCGACGAGGCGCGCTGGCGCGCCGCCTGGGACCTCAAGGTGTTCGGCTACGTCAACATGGCTCGCGCCTACCACGAGCGCATGAAGGCCCGCCGGGCCGGCGTCATCGTCAACGTCATCGGGCTGGCGGGCGAGCGCTTCGACTACTCCTACATCGCCGGCAGCACCGGCAACGCCGGCCTGATGGCCTTCACCCGGGCGCTCGGCAGCTACAGCCTGGAGCACGGCGTGCGCGTCGTCGCGGTCAATCCCGGCGCGGTGCAGACCGACCGCATCGTCCAGCTGATGCGCACCCGCGCCCAGGCCGAGCACGGCGATCCGGAGCGCTGGCGGGAATATTTCGGGTCACTGCCGATGGGGCGTCCGGCGACGCCGGAGGAGGTCGCCGACGTCGTCGTCTTCGCCGCGTCGGCCCGCGCCAGCTACGTCAGCGGCGTGGTGTGGACGGTCGACGGCGGCGCGGCGGCGCGCGGCGGCAGCTATTCCTGAATCCGGCTACCGCAGCGCCGGATCGATCTCGACCTGCCAGCCCTCGGCCAGCCGGTTGGTCTCGTTGGCCATGCCGACGACGGCCAGCAACTCGCCGTGCTGGGCGTCGGTCATGCCGGCGCGGCGGGCGGCGGCCTCGTGGGAGCGGATGCAGTAGCGACAGCCGTTGGTGATGCTGACGGCGAGGAAGATCATCTCCTTCGCCAGCCCGTCGATGGCACCCGGCGCCATCACTTCCTTCAGGCTCTCCCACGTCCGGCGCAGCGTCGCCGGATGATGGGCCGCCATCTTCCAGAAGTTGTTGACGTCCGGGACGCCGCGCGTCGCCTTGATGTCGTCGTAGACGGCCCGCACATCGGGTCCGGCATCGGCATAGTCGATCGGATTCTGGGCCATG
>JADZBA010000027.1 GCA_020852355.1 Alphaproteobacteria bacterium | reverse complement strand
GCCGGGATGCCGCAGGCGCCGCATGATCGACGCGGCCGCGGCCGCCACCAGATGGGCGAAGGCGGCACCGTCGGCACCAGCCGGGAAGACGCCCGTTTCCAGCTCCGGCAGCGCCGCCGCGACCCGCTCCACGGCCTGCCCCAGCGCCGCACTCGGATGCACGGAAACGCGCACCACTATCACCGGGTCCCGGGAGACGACGTTGCCGGCGGAGAACGTCCGCAGGGCCTGGATCGTGACAGCCAACGTTTCGCAATCCCAGCGGGCAACGCGACGATGCACTCTATCGGGAGAGTGCGCACGGCATCCTAGACGAATCGCCGCTCCAAGGAACGATCTCGGCCGCCGGCCGGCGGCGGACCGGTCGTGCCGCGGACCACCAGCGTCGTCGGCAGGCTGCCGGGCAGCGCGATCTCCCGACCCTCGATGCGCCCCAGCAGGTAGTCGGCGGCCCAGGTGCCGATTTCCGCCTTGGCGGTGCGGATCGTCGTCAGCGCCGGGGTGATGTGGGCGGAGATGTCGAGGTCGCCGTTGCCGATGATCGACAGCTCGCCGGGGACCGAGATGCCGCGCGCCAGCGCCTCGAAGAGGACGCCGCAGGCGAGGATGTCGTTGCCGCACACGATCGCCGTCGGCAGGGGACCCGCTGCGGCGAGTGCGGCGAAGGCGTCGCGGCCCTCCTCGATCGAGTAGCGGCGCCGGATGATCCGCTCCGGCGGCAGGGCGATGCGGTGCCGGCGGAGCGCAGCACCCAGCCCCTCCAGGCGTGCCGCCACGCGGTCGTTGTGCGCCGCCGAGCCCGTGACGACGCCGAACTCGCGATGCCCGAGGCCGACGAGATGGTCGACGGCCATCTCCGAGAGCAGCCGGCCGTCGCTGCCGATCGCCGGATGGCGTGCGCCGCGCCCGGGCGCCCAGGTATTGATGAACGGCTTCCCCGTCGCCTCCAGCAACTCGTAGAGGCGTGGATCGTGCTCGGCGCCCACCAGCATCAGCCCGTCGACGCCGCGCTCGATCAGCGCCCGGGCACGCTCCAGCTCGCGGGCCGCGTCATACTCGGAGCTGGTGAGGAGCATGATGTAGCCGCGCTCCTCCAGCCGACGCTGGAAGGCATCGATGGCGCGGGCGAAGATGGTGCTGTTCAGCGTCGGTATGATCGCGCCCAGCGTGCGCGAGCGGCGGGAAGCGAGCGCCCGGGCGGCACCGTGGGGGACGTAGCCGAGGTCGCCGGCGATCGCCAGGATGCGCGCCCGCACGTCCTCGCGCACCATGGCCGGCACGTTGAAGGCGCGCGACACGGTCGCCGACGAGACGCCGGCCGCCGCGGCGACCTCGCTCAGCCGTACCGGCGCCCCCGCCGCAGCGATCGCCGCACGCCCCTTGGTCGTAGTCGCCCTGCCCTGCCCCATGCGCCCTCCGGCGCCATCCTAGCGGAGATGGCAGGCCACCTGCTGGCCCGGAGCGATCTCGCGCAGCAGCGGCTCCTCCTGCGCGCAGCGCGCCACCGCGTAGGGGCAGCGCGTGTGGAAGCGACAGCCGGAGGGCGGCGAGACCGGGCTCGGAACGTCGCCGCGCAGGGTGACGCGCTTGCGCCGCGCGCGCGGCTTGGGCAGCGGCACGGAGGCGAGCAGCGCCTCGGTATAGGGATGGCCCGGCGTGGCGAAGAGCGTCCGCTTGGGCGCCACCTCGACGATCTTGCCGAGATACATGACCGCGACGCGATGGCTGATATGCTCCACCACCGCCAGGTCGTGGGCGATGAAGAGGTAGCTCAGCCCGTACTCCTCCTGCAGGTCCATCATCAGATTGATGACCTGGGCCTGCACCGAGACGTCGAGGGCGGAGACGGGCTCGTCGCCGATGATCAGCCTGGGGCCCAGCGCCAGGGCGCGGGCGATGCCCAGGCGCTGGCGCTGGCCGCCCGAGAACTCGTGGGGGTAGCGCGCCATCTGCTCGGCACGCAGGCCCACCCGGCGGAACAGCGCCGCCACCTTCTCCGCCCGCTCGGCTCCCGTGCCGATGGCGTAGTTGATGAAGGGCTCGCCGACGATCTCGCCCGCGGTCATGCGCGGGTTGAGCGAGGAGTACGGGTCCTGGAAGACGACCTGCATCTGCTGGCGCACGGCGCGCATCGCACCCGTGTCGAGCGTGGTGATGTCGCGGCCGTCCAAGGCGATGGTTCCCGAGGTCGGCTCGATGAGGCGGAGAATCACCTTGCCGACGGTCGACTTGCCGCAGCCGCTCTCCCCGACGAGACCCAGCGTCTCGCCGTGGCCGATCGCGAGGCTCACCCCGTCGACCGCATGGACCCGAGCGCCCGCCCGGCCGAACAGGCCGCGGCGGATGGGGAAATGCTTCACGAGGTCGCGGACCTCGAGCAGCGGCGACGCGACGATGCCGCCCTCAGGCATGGATCGCCTCCGCCGCCCGCTCCCAGTGCCAGCAGGCGCTGCGGTGGCCCGGCCGGCGCTCCTCCAGCGGCGGCATCTCGGCGCGGCAGCGCTCCGTCGCAAGCGGGCAGCGCGGTGCAAACGCGCAGCCCGACGGCATGGCGCGCAGCGAGGGCACGATGCCCGGGATCTCCGCCAGGCGGCGGCGCGCGGCACCTTCCTCGACCGACGAGCCGAGCTGCGGAATCGAGCCCATGAGCCCGACCGTATAGGGATGCGCCGGCCGGTCGAACAGGTCGTCGACCGTCGCCTCCTCCACCTTGCGGCCCGCGTACATCACCACGACCCGCCGCGCCATCTCCGCGACGACGCCGAGATCGTGGGTGATCAGCACGATCGCCGTCCCCGTCTCCTCCTGGAGCTCGCGCATCAGCTCCAGGATCTGCGCCTGGATCGTCACGTCGAGGGCCGTCGTCGGCTCGTCGGCGAGCAGCACCTTCGGCCGGCAGGCGAGCGCCATGGCGATCATCACGCGCTGGCGCATGCCGCCCGAGAGCTGGTGGGGGTACTGCTTCAGCCGGCTCTCGGCCTCGGGGATGCGCACCAGCCGCAGCATCTCCAGCGCCCGCGCATAGCCCTCCGCCCACGACCGGCCCTCGTGCTGGCGTACCGCTTCGGCGATCTGGTAGCCGATCGTCACCACCGGATTCAGCGAGGTCATCGGTTCCTGGAAGATCATGGAGATGGTATTGCCGCGGATGCTGCGCATCTCCGCCTCGGACAGGGCGAGGATCTCGCGGCCGTCGAGCCGCACCGAGCCTTCGACCCGGCAGGCGGGCGGCGGCGGCAGCAGGCGCATGACGGAGAGCGCCGAGACGCTCTTGCCGCAGCCCGATTCACCGACGATGCACAGCGTCTCGCCGCGCCCGACCGAGAAGGAAAGCCCGTCGACGGCATGCAGCGCCACGCCCTCGTCGACGAAGGAGGTGCGCAAGCCTTCGACGGCCAGCAGCGGCGCCGCGTCGACGGGCGTGGCCATGTCCATCCCGGCTATGCCCGGCGCGAGAGCCGAGGATCGAGCAGGTCGCGCAAGCCGTCGCCCAGCAGGTTGATGGAGAGCACCATGAGGGCGAGTGCGATGCCCGGGAAGAGCACTTGCCAGAAGGCGATCTGCACGTACAGCCGCCCCTCGGCGATGACGTTGCCCCAGCTCGGGATCTCCGGCGGCGTCCCGACGCCGAGGAAGCTGAGATAGGCCTCGACCAGCACGGCGTGGGCGAAGATATAGGTCGCCTGCACGACGAGCGGCGCCAGGGTGTTCGGCAGGATGTGCTTGCGCAGCAGCCTGGGGAAGCGCGTGCCGATCGCGACGGCGGCCTGCACGTAGGTCTGCTCGCGGATCGACAGGACGACCGCGCGCACCAGCCGCACCACCCGCGGGATCTCGGGGATGGTGATGGCGACGATCACCACCTCGATGCTGGCCCGCGTCACCGTCATCAGGGCGATCGCCAGCAGGATGCCCGGAATGGCCATCAACCCGTCCATCACCCGCATCAGAAGGGCGTCCGCCAGGCGGTAGTAGCCGGCGACCACGCCGATCAGCAGGCCCAGCACCGTGCTGAAGGCCGCGACGCAGAGCCCGACCGCCAGCGACACCCGGCCGCCATAGAGCAGCCGGCTCAGCATGTCGCGGCCATAGGCGTCGGTGCCGAGCAGGTAGTCCTCGTCGGGCGGCCGCAGCCGGTCGACGACGTTGAGCTCGATCGGGTCGTACGGCGCCAGCCACGGGGCCAGCAGGGACACCACCGCCATGACGACGAGGATGACGCCGCCGACCAGCATCGTCGGATGCCGGCGCAGGATGCGCGAGAAGGCGAAACGGCTCGGCCCGGCGACGGCGGCGTCGGCGGGAAGCGCTGCGATGTCGGTCATCCCGGACCCCCGCCGCTCAGTAGCGGATGCGCGGATCGAGCACCGTGTAGGTGAGGTCGATCGCGAGGTTGATGAGGACGTAGACGCCCGCCACCGCCAGGATCACGCCCTGGATGACGGGATAGTCGCGCTGCAGCACCGCGTCGATGGTGAGACGCCCCACGCCGGGAATGGCGAACACGCTCTCGGTCACGACGACCCCGCCGATCAGGAGCGCGATGCCGACGCCGACCGTGGTCACGATCGGCACCGCCGCGTTCTTCAGCGCGTGGACGATGAGCACCCGGCCGTTGGCCAGCCCCTTGGCGCGTGCCGTGCGGATGTAGTCCTCGTTGAGGATCTCCAGCATCGTCGCGCGCGTCATCCGGGCCAGCAGCGCGGTGTAGACGAGCCCGAGGGCGATCGTCGGCAGCACGAGATGGGCGAGGAAGCGGCCGGGGTCCTCGGACAGCGAGACGAAGCCCTGCACGGGAAGGAGCTCCCATTCCAGGGCGAGGCCGTAGACGAGGCCGTAGCCGATGAGGAAGACCGGGAAGGAGAAAGCCAGCACCGCCAGCCCCATGATGAGCTGGTCGATCCAGGTCCCCGCCTTCCAGGCCGCGACGACGCCGAGCGGGATCGCGAGCACCACTGAGAAGATGGTGGTGGTCACGGCCAGCGCCGCCGTCGGCTCGACCCGCTCGCCGATGAGCTGCAGCACCGGCCGGTTGAGGAAGATGGACGAGCCGAGATCGCCGGTGAGCAGGCGGCCGACCCATTCGAGGAACTGGATGAGGAGCGGCCGGTCGAGGCCGAGGCGCTGCCGGATCGCGTCGATGTCCTCGCTCTTCGCATTGTCGCCGGCGATGATCGCCGCCGGGTCCTCGGGGCTGAGATGGAGGATCAGGAAGACGACGACGGCCACCACGGCCATCACCGGGATGACGGCCAGGATGCGACGGATCACATAGACCCACATCGAGCCCTCCTTGCGCCGGCCGGCAGGAGCGGCGGCGCGCCGCCGCTCCGCCCGTGCCCTATTGCTTCTCGATGTTCCAGTAGATCGGGATCCCCGCCTTCAGCACACCCTTGACGTTGGCGCGCACCGCGATCGGCTGCGTGTACTGTCCGTAGATCACGTAGGGCACCGACTCGTAGGCGCGCTTCTGGATGCGCTCGAGGATGGCCTTGCGCTTCGTCCGGTCGCTCTCCCGCGACCATTCTTCCACCAGCTTGTCGAGCTCCAGGTCGCAGGCCCAGCCCGGATTCGCCTTCTCGCAGCGCGAGTTGAACCAGGTGTTGGCGACGGGCATGGCCGTGTCGGGGCCGCCCTGGGTGGTGTGGAAGATGTGGTAGCCGCCCTCGTAGGGCGGGTCCTTCTTCGCCCGCCGGCTGAGCAGCGTGCTCCAGTCCATCGCCTGGACGTCGACGTTCACCCCGGCCTTGCGCAGGTTCTGGATGGTGACCATGGTCGCCGCGTTGTACTGGGCGCGGTCGGTCGGCTGCATGACGACGATCTTCTCGCCGTTGTAGCCGGCCTCCTTGAGGAGCTGCTTGGCCTTGGCGAAATCCTGCTTGCGCAGCGGCTCGGCGCCGACGTCGCTCTCATTGTCGGAGCCGCACATGAAATAGGCGCCGCAGAACTTGCGATAGAGCCGCGGATTGCCGACGACGGCGCGCATGTAGTCCTCCTGCTTCACGATGTGCAGCAGGGCCTGGCGCGCCTTGGGATTGTTGAACGGCGGGTAGAGATGGTTGGGACGCAGGACGCCCTGGGTCCCGAGCGGGTCGATGTCGATCACCTGGAGCTTCGGATTCTTCTCCAGCACGGCGACGAAGTCGAGCGGCGGCGCCTCGTAGTAGTCGATCTCGCCGGCCTGCAGCGCCGACAGCGCGGTGTTGTGGTCGGGAATGTAGAGCCATTCCAGCCGGTCGACCTTGGCGACCTTGCCGCCCGAGAGGTAGTCGGCCTTCTCCTTGCGCGGGACGTAGTCCGCGAACTTGCGGTAGACGACCTTGTTCCCCGGCCGCCACTCGTCCTTGACGAAGATGAACGGACCCGACCCGACATACTCGGTGATCTGGGTCATCGCATCGGTCTTGGCGATGCGCTCGGGCATCATGAAGGCTGGCGTCGCCGCCTTGCCCAGCGTCTCGAGCACCAGGCCGTACGCTTCCTTCAGCGTCAGCCGGAAGGTCGACGCGTCGACGACGTCGAGCGACGCCACGAAGCTGGCCAGCCGCTGCCCCATCGGCTCGCGCTTCCAGGAGCGCAGCAGCGAGGCGACGCAGTCGGCCGCGGTCACCGGCATCCCGTCGTGCCATTTCATGCCGGGCCGCAGGGTGAAGGTATAGGTCAGCTTGTCGGCGCTGACCGTCCACTTGTCGACCATCTGCGGCTGCGGCTCGAACTTGGAGTTCAGGCCGAACAGGTTGTCGTAGATGAGGTAGCCGTGGCGGTTGGTGATGAAGGCGGTCGTCCACACCGGATCGAGGATCTTGAGATCGGCGTGGACCACGGCCTTCAGCGTCGTCTCCGCCGCCGCGGGCGGCGCGACCATGGTCGCCGCGGCGACGCCGGCGGCGAGCAGCGCACCATGCACGGCCACGCCGAACCGGAACTTCCTGTGTTCGCTCATCCTTGCCCTCCCTTCGCGATTGGCCTGCCGTTCATCTCGCGAGCACGAACTTCGGCAGCGTGATCTCGTCGGTCGCACGCTCGAAGATCACCTCGACGCGGTCGCCGACCTGGAAGCCGCCCTCTGCCGCGCCGACGAGGTTGCTGACCAGGACCGGTCCCTCGTCGAGCTCGACCAGGCAGACGTCGTAGGGCAGGTCGCCGGCGAAGCCGCCCCAGTAGGCGCGGTGGAAGGTCACCCAGGAGAGCAGCGTGCCGCGGCCCGACACGACCTCCCAGCCCTGGTTCTTGCTCAGGCACCCAGGGCACACCGGGGTCGGCGGGAAGTGGCGGTCGCCGCAGTCGGCGCAGGCCTGCACCGCCAGCTTGTGGTCGCGCGCCAGCTCCCAGAACGGGCGGTTCAGCGTGTCGAGCTTCGGCAGCGGCTTGGCGTAGGCGGACATGGCGGGCCTCCCCTCAGCCGCGGGTGTAGATGATCGAGCGCGAGCACGGCGTCGCGGCGACGAACTGCACGACCTCGCAGTCCGGCACCTGGCGCGCGCCGCATTCGCCGCGGAGCTGGCGCACCGCCTCGACGTTGAGCGCCCAGCCCTGCATGTAGGAGTTCGAGAGATGGCCGCCGTCGGTGTTCGTCGGCAGCTTGCCGCCGACCTGCAGCGTGCCGCCCTCGACGAAGCGGCCGGATTCGCCGCGCGGGCAGAAGCCCAGTCCCTCCAGGCTGAACAGCACGGTCGGGCTGAAATTGTCGTAGCACATCAGGGCGTCGACATCGCCCGGCCCGACCCCGGCCATGCCGTAGGCGTCGGCCGCGATCTCCTGGAGCTGCGGGTACCAGAAGTCCTTCTCGTAGTTCGACAGCGACGCGTTGCCGAAGGCCTCGCGCGCGCCGATGCCGGAGATCTGCACCGGCGCCTTGCGCAGGTCCCGCGCGCGCTCCTTGGTCGTCATGATGATGCAGACGGCGCCGTCATTGATGAGGCAATAGTCGAGGAGGCGCAGCGGCAGGACGATCGGCCGGGCGTTCTCGTGGTCGTCGATGGTGAAGGGCTGCTTCATCACCGCGTCGGGATTGAGGCAGGCGTGGCGGCGAAAGGCGACCGATACCTCCGCGAGCTGGCGCGTCGTCGTGCCGTAGAGCGCCATGTGCCGACGGAACATCATCGCGTGGGCGGCGCCGGGCGACGTGTAGCCCCACGGATCCCACACGTTCGGGCTTTCGTCGCCACCGTAGTTCACCCGTCGCGAGCGGCCGATGTTGGCGTAGATCAGGGCCGCGTAGTCGCAGAGCCCCGCCTCGAGCGCCGCCATCGCCTCGATGATGCCCATCGACGACATGCGTCCGTGCGGCGGCAGCGGGATGGTCCAGCGCGGCGAGATGCCGAGGATCTCGCCCATGCGGGCGTAGTAGGGGATGCGGCAGACCAGCAAGCCGTCGATCTTGTCCTTGGCCAGCCCGCAATCGTCGAGCGCGGCGCGGAACGCGTCGGCGCCCAGGCCGTAGTCGTCGGTCTCCGGAAAGTTGCCGTACCGCGTGTTGCCGACGCCGACGATCGCGATCTTGTCCTTGAGCGCGCGGAAATCCGCCATGCGCCTCCCCTCCTCCAGGCCGGCCGCTCGCTCGGGCGGGCGGCGGGCTGCCTCAGATGATGCCTTCCTCGGCGAGCTTCGCGACATCGGCCTTGCTCATGCCGAGGTACTCTCCGAGGATCCGTTCGTTGTCCTCGCCGTAGCACGGCGCCCCGCGGTCGACGGGGCCGCCCGCGTAGGGCGGCGTGTCCGACATGCGCATCGACACCTCGCCCACCGGCCAGCGGCCGATCTTCGTGCCCGTCACCTCGGTCAGCCAGCCGAGGGCGGCGAGCTGCGGGTCGCGATCGCAGCGGTCGGAGGCCGGCTGGTTGACGCCGGCCGGCACGCCCGCCGCCTGCAGCCGCAGCATGCAGTCGTAGTCGTCCTGCTCGCGCGTCCACTCCGTCACCGCGGCGTCGAGGGCGTCCTGGTGGGCGAGCCGCGCCTCCAGCGACGCGAACCGCGGATCGTCGCGCCAGTCCGTGCGGCCGGCGACGCGGACCAGGGCCGCCCACTCCACGTCGTCGAAGCAGGCGATGGCGATCCAACGGTCGTCGCCGCGGCAGCGATAGGCGCCGTGCGGCGCGGCCGGCTTGTAGGGCGAGCGGTTGCCGTAGCGCGACCACACCCGGCCGTTGGCGGACCAGTCGAGCACCGCCGTGCCGGCGAGCAGGATTCCCGTCTCGGTCTGAGAGGCGTCGATCCACTGCCCCTCGCCCGTCCGGGCGCGGTGATGCAGCGCGCCCAGGATGGCGAGGGCGAAGCTGTAGGCCCCCATCCAGTCGAGGTAGGAATAGCCCCAGCCGACCGGCATCGCCGGCTCGGGCAGGCCCGACATGTCCGACGTGCCGGCGAACGAGGCGGCGACCGGCCCGACGGTGCGCATGCGCCCGTACTTGCCGATGCTGCCCATGCCGGACTGCTGGATGTAGATGATGTCCGGCCGGATCGACCGCAGCACGTCCCAGCCCAGGCCGAGGCGCTGCAGCACGCCCGGCGAGAAGCCCTCGGCGACGATGTCGCTGACGCGGATCAAATCCTTGGCGATCTGCAGGCCGCGCGGGTGGCGGATGTTGAGCGACAGGCCGCGCTTGCCCGCGTTCTTGTTGTTGAACTGCCCGCCCATGTCGGAATCGGTGACGCCGGGCAGCGGTCCGGTGGCCTTCTCGCGTGCGGCGCGGCCGCCGACCGGCGCCATCGCCGCCAGCCGCGTGTCCGGGTTCTCCTTCCACTCGACCTTCATCACGTCGGCGCCGAGCGCCGACAGGATGCGCGTGCCGCCCGCCGACGCCAGGAACCACGAGAAGTCGAAGATGCGGACGTTCTGCAGGGGAAACGGCTTGCCCCGCTGCGACAGCAGCGGCGGTTCGGCGCGCGCCGCTGCCGGCACGGGTGCCGCAGCCGGGGCGGCGGCCAGCACGTCGGCCGTATCCTCGCCCGGCGTCGGCGCGCGCCGCCCGACCTGCCAGCTCGTCGCCGTGCTCAGCCACTTGCTGGTGACGTAGCGGAACGAGCGGGCCAGCTCGGGATGCTCGATGTCGGTGAAGGTGCCGCGCGACAGCCAGTGCTCGTCCAGCGCGTTCTCGTGCGGCTTGCGCAGGGGCGCCCACAGCAGGCCGGCGTCCTGCGCCTCCTTCCAGGGCATGTCCTCGTAGCGGAACGAGCGGATGAAGCGGTGCATCACCTCGAAGATGTGCGCCCGCCGCTCGTCGGCGGTCGACGAGCCGGGGATGGCACGCGCCTTCAGGTTGGTGCCCTCGCCCGGCTTCTGCAGGTCGGCCTGCATGCCGTACTTCTCGAGGAACCCGAAGAGGCTGAGCTCGTCCTTCGCCCCGCCGAGATAGGTCATGAACCAGCGGCCGTCCTTGGTGTGGCCGATCGCCGGCACCCGGCCCGGCACCTCGGCGGCGTGCCGGCAGGTGAGGCGCCACAGCGGCACCCGCCGCATGACCCAGGCCATGAGGTCGAGCTCGGTATTCTTCGACACCGCCTCGTGGACGGCGACCGAGACGTCCTGCCCGGCACCGCTCTCGCGGCGGAAGAGCAGCGCCGCCACGATGCCGATCGCGAGCTGCTCGCCGGCGATATGGTAGGCGTGCCAGACCTGCGGGGCGATCGGCGACACGTCGTAGCGACCGGTCGGGTCGGGGTCGTAGCCGCAGTTCGACATGACCCCGCCCAGCGCCAGATGGACCAGGTCGGAGCCCTTGAAGTCCTTCCACGGCCCGCTGTCGCCGAAGGGCGTGATGCGCGCCGGCACCAGCCGGGGGAAACGCGCGCGCAGCGCGTCGCGGTCGAGGTCCAGCGCGGCGTTGACCCGCCCGCAGCTCGTGTCGACCAGCACGTCGGCATCCGCCAGCAGGCGCAGCAGCGCCGCGCGTCCCTCGGCGCCATCGAGGTTCAGCGTCACCGAGCGCTTGCCGCGGTTGTAGTGCCAGAAATACAGCGAGCGCTCGGGATCCGGCGCGTCCCCGTAGAACGGCCCGATGCGCCGCGTCGGCGCGCCTCCCGGGGGCTCGACCTTGATCACCTCGGCGCCCAGCCCGGCCAGCAGCAGGCCGCTGTACTCGCCCAGCTCGTCGGCGATCTCGACCACGCGCACGCCCTGCAGCATGCCCGGCAGCATCGCGCCGGACGATTCACTGGTCGCGCCGCGACCGCCGGTGCCGATGCCGTCCGCCGCCATGTCTTCGCGTCACTCCCTGCGGCTGTCCGGACATTGACCCGATCCGGCGCCGATTGCCCGAGCACCCACGTCCGGTGCAAGCGCTTACACAGAGAGGCTAGCGATAATGCATTGTATACGACAAGAGGAAATCGTCGCTGCGCCGCAGCAGAAAGTCAGCGCCGAGGACGGGCCTGCCGCGCCGCGAGGGTGGCCGCGACGTCGACCCGCGGCGGCTCCAG
>JADZBA010000026.1 GCA_020852355.1 Alphaproteobacteria bacterium | reverse complement strand
TTCAACGTCGGCACCATCAGCGGCGGCACCGCCGGCAACATCATCCCCCGCCAGTGCCGCTTCGGCTGGAACTTCCGCGGCGTGCCGACCGACGATCCCGCGGCGATCAAGGCGCGCTTCGACCGCTTCGTCGAGGGCGAGATCCTGCCGCGGATGCGCCGCGAGTTCGCCGAGGCGAAGGTCGAGACGCAGGCGATCAACGTCCTGCCGGCGCTGGCTCCCGAGGAGCGCTCGCCCGCCGAGGAGATGGCGAAGTCGCTGACCGGCGCCAACGCGACGACGGTGGTCTCCTTCGGCACCGAGGCCGGTCATTACCAGCGCGCCGGCCTGCCGTCGGTCGTCTGCGGCCCCGGCAGCATCATGCAGGCGCACCAGCCCAACGAGTTCATCACGCGGGCCCAGATGCGGGCGGGCGAGGCGTTCCAGCGCAAGCTCGCCGACCGCGCCGCCGCCTGACCGGCGCGGCGGACGCGAGAATGGCTTTGACAGAATCCACCGCGCGGCCAAACTGACGCCATCGCGACGCGATCCCGCCACGCAGCGGAACGCGCGCCGACCTTGCGGCCAACGAGGGCCCGACCCTCGGCGCCGAACGTGTTCCTGGGAGGGACCAGCCCATGCGATCCGTCACGATTGCGTTCCTCGCCGCGCTCGCGGCGAGCGTCACCACGCTCGCCCCGGCGGCGGCGCAGCAGAAGACCGTGCTCAAGCTCGGCTGGACCAGCGCCGCGGGCGAGACCGACCCCTACGCCGTCGGCGCGCGCCTCTTCAAGAAGGAGCTGGAGGCCCGCGCCGGCGGACGCGTCGAGGTGCAGCTCTTCCCCAACCGCCAGCTCGGCGACGAGAAGCCGCTGCTGGAGGGCATGCGCCTGGGCACCGTCGACGCCGGCATCATCACCAACGCCGTCATCGCCCAGATCGAGCCGTCCTTCCAGATCAACGACCTGCCGTTCCTGTTCGCCAACGAGGCCCAGGCGCAGAAGCTGCTGGACGGCCCCGTCGGGCGCAAGCTGGCCGACAAGCTCGCCACCAAGGGCGTGCTGGCGCTGGGCTACATGGAAGGCGGCTTCCGCAACATGATCAACAACGTCCGCCCGGTCTCGAAGCCCGAGGATGTCCATGGGGTGAAGTACCGGGTGATGCAGAACCCGGTCTATATCGGCATGTTCTCCTCGCTCGGGGGCAACGCCATCCCGATGGCCTGGGGCGAGGTCTTCACCGCCGTGCAGCAGGGGACCATCGACGGGCTGGAGATCCCGCTCGCCGTCATCGACCAGAACAAGATGTTCGAGGTGACGAAGTACCTGTCGCTGACGAACCATACCTACTCGATGATCGGCCTCCTGATGTCCAAGCGGTCCTTCGACCGCATGCCCGAGGATCTGCGCAAGGCCACGGTCGAGGCGGGCACGGCTGCGACCCGCGCGCAGCGCATCGCCACCGGCGAGATCGAGCAGCAGACGATCAAGAGCCTGGAGGCCAAGGGCATGAAGGTGAACCGCATCGAGAACCCGGCCGCCTTCCGCGCCGCCGTCACCAGCGTCTACGACAAGGTGCGCGACACGGTCGATGCGGCGCTGATGAAGGAAGCCCTGGCGGCGGTGCAGTAGCGGTCGCGACCGGCGGCAACGGTGGCCGGAGCGGTGGGCGCGGCGGCCGCCGGTCTGCTGCGCCGGGCCGTGGCCGCCGTCGCGGCGGCCCTGCGCTGGAGCCTGATCGCCGCCGTGGCGGTGATGGTCGCCTGCATCGGGCTGCAGGTAGTGATGCGCTACGCCTTCGGCCGAGCCTTGTCGTGGACCGAGGAGCTGGCCCTGCTGATGTTCGCATGGAGCACGCTCGGCGGCCTCGCGCTCGGCGTCCGCGAGGGCTTCCATGTCCGGCTCACCGCCCTGCTCGACCCGCTGCCGCCGGCGCTGCGGCGGGCGGCAGACGCGGCCATCGACCTGCTGACCGCCGCACTCGGCTTCTACCTGCTGTGGTCGGGCTGGCGCTATGTCGACATCACCGCCGGGGCGACGTCGGCGGCGGTCGGCTACCCGATCGAGCTGCTGCACGGCCTGTCGCCGGTCGCCGGCGCCCTCATGCTGGTCTTCGCGGCGGAGCGCGCCGTGCTGGGCGCGCACGACGTCTCGCTCGCCGCCGGCGACGCCCCGCCATGAGCACGGTCGCCGCGGTCCTGGTGTTCGGCTTCGCCGGCCTCGCGACCCTCGGCGTGCCGTTCGCCATCGCCATCGCGGCGGCGACGGCGGCCGTCCTCATCGTCGGCGATATCGAGCCGGCCTTCCTCGCCCAGCAGATCATCGCCGGGGCGCAGTCCTTCAGCCTGCTCGCCATCCCGCTGTTCATGCTGGCCGGCGCACTGATGTCGGCGGGTGGCCTGTCGCAGCGCCTGATCGACGTCGCCTCGGTCCTGGTGCGTCACCGCACCGGCGGGCTCGCCATGGTGACGGTGCTGGCCGCGCTGGTCTTCTCGGCCATCTCCGGCTCGGCGCCGGCGACCACCGCGGCGATCGGCACGATCCTGATCCCGGCCATGGTGCGAGCGGGCTACGACCGCGCGTTCGCCGCCGCCATCGCCGTCAGCTCCGGCGTGCTGGGGCCGCTGATCCCGCCCTCGATCGCCTTCGTCATCTGGGGCATCGTCGCCGAGCAATCGATCGGGCGGCTGTTCCTGTCGGGCATCGTGCCGGGCCTGGCGATCGCCGCCGGCCTGCTCGTCGTGTGCTGGTTCCACGCCCGCCGTGCCGGCGTGCCGCGCGAGCGGGCGGCGACGTGGCCCGAGATGTGGCGCGCCTTCGCCGCGGGGCGATGGGCGCTGCTGTCGCCGGTGCTGGTGCTGGGCGGCATCTATGGCGGCATCTTCACCCCGACCGAGGCGGCGGGGATGAGCTGCCTCTATGCCGTGGCGATCGGCATCTTCGTCGAGCGCCGCCTGACGCTGGCGGCCCTGCCCGGCATCTTCCTCGGTGCCGCGCGGACCAGCGCCATGGTGACGGCGATCGTCGCGGTCTCGACCGGCTTCGGCGTCATCGTCGCCCAGGAGCAGATGGCGGTGAAGTTCGCCTCCTGGCTCGCCGACAGCGTCGACCAGCGCTGGATCGCGCTCGCCGGGCTCAATGTCGCGTTCTTCCTGCTGGCCGCGGTGATGGACGAGATCGCCATCATGGTCATCCTCGGCCCGCTGCTGATCGCCATCGGCAACCGCTTCGGCGTCGACCCGATCCATTTCGGGGCGATCATCGTCACCAACGTCTCGATCGGCATGGCGGCGCCGCCGATCGGCTACTGCCTGTTCATCGGCATGGCGATCAGCGGCCTGTCGCTGGGCCGCATCGCGCGGGCGATCTGGCCGCAGATCGTCGTCATGCTGATCGTGCTGTTCCTCACCACCTACATCCCGCAGTTCGCGCTGATGTTCCAGCCCGCGCGCTGACCCGCGAACCGGCTGCTGTCGCCGGCCGGCGCAATGGGCTATGTCAGGCGCGCCGCCCGTCCCGGAGCCCCGTCATGACCAGCAGCACCCACCAGGCCGTCGTCGCCGGCCAGTTCGGCCCGCGCGCCGCGGCGTACGTCAGCAGCCCCTCGCACGCCCAGGGTGCCGATCTCGCCCAGATGGCCGCGTTCGTCGCCCGCCGGCCGGGCGGCCGGGTGCTCGACCTCGGCTGCGGCGGCGGCCACGTCGCCTACCACGCCGCCCCGCACGCCGCCGAGGTCGTCGCCTACGATCTGTCGGACGAGATGCTGGCCGCCGTCGCCGCCACCGCGGCCGAGCGCGGCCTCGCCAACGTCGCGACGCGGCAGGGCGCCGTCGAGCGCCTGCCCTTCCCCGACGCCAGCTTCGACCTCGTGCTGAGCCGCTTCAGCGCCCATCACTGGTCGGACGTGCCCGCCGGACTCAGCGAGGCGCGACGCGTGCTGCGTCCCGGCGGGGCGGCACTCTTCAACGACGTCGTCTCGCCGCCCTCGCCGCTGCTGGACACCCACATCCAGGCGATCGAGCTGCTGCGCGACCCCTCGCACGTGCGCGACTATTCGCTGGCGGAGTGGCAGGCGATGCTGCGCGGCGCCGGCTGGCGGCCGGGCGCCGTCGTCGCCCGCCGCCTGCCGATGAACTTCGCCACGTGGACCGCCCGCATGGGCACGCCGGAAACCCAGGTGCGCGCCATCCTGGCGCTGCAGGCGGGCGCGCCCGCAGAGGTCGCCCGGCATTTCGGCTTCCAGCCCAACGGCGACTTCTTCCTCGACGCGGCGACGATCGAGGCGGATCCCGCCTGAGCCTCAGAAGGCGGGCGGCGCGTCTCCGGCCGCGATCGCCTCGGGGTCGATGCGGTAGAGGCGGGCGCAGAACTCGCAGCGCACCTCGATGCGGCCGTCGACCGCGAGGTCGGCGCGGTCGGCCGCGGGCAGCGCGCGCAGGATCGACAGCACCCGCTCCTCGCTGCAGCGGCAGGCGTCGGCCACGGGATGGGGCGGGAAGACGCGCACGCCTTCCTCGTGAAACAGGCGGAAGAGCAGTCCCTTTGGGGCCAGGGCGGGGCTCAGGAGCTCGTCGGTCCGGGTCGTCCCGATGAGAGTCATCACGTGCCGGAACTGGTCGTCGCGCTCCTCGCCGCCCTCGCCCCGCGCCGCCTCGGGCAGGCGCTGGACCATCAGCGCCCCGCCGCGCCACGGCGCGCCGGGGCGGACGCGGCCGACCGCCAGGCGGATGCCCGTCTCGATCTGCTCGGACTGCCGGAAATAATGATGCGCGGCATCGACGAGCGTGGTCCCGACGAGCTCGACGATGCCCTGGTAGCGCTCGGTCTCCGGGCCCTGGTCGATGGTGAAGGCGAGATGCCCGGTGCCGAGGAAGCGGTGCGCGGAGGCGCCCGACGCCTCCAGCGCGGCCACTCCGTCGGCGTCGTACTGGGCATAGCCGCGCACCGCCCGGCCATTGGTATCGTAGTCGGCGACGAGCAGCCGGATCGGTCCGTCCGTGCGCGTCTGCAGCGTCAGGATGCCGTCGAACTTCAGCATCGTCGCCACGGTGGCGGCGAGCAGCACCAGCTCGCCCAGGCGCATCGCCACCGGCTCGGGATAGGCGTGGCGCGTCAGGATCGCATCGAGCGCCGGGCCCATGCGGACCAGCCGGCCGCGCAGCCGGTGCGGCTCGACCTGGAACGGCTGGACGAGATCGTCGGGGACGTTCGCCCCGACGGAACTCACACCAGGCACCAGGCGAGGATGCCCTTCTGGGCGTGCAGCCGGTTCTCCGCCTCGTCCCACACCACCGACTGCGGCCCGTCGATGACCCCGTCGGTCACCTCCTCGCCGCGGTGGGCGGGCAGGCAGTGCATGAAGATCGCCTGCGGGCCGGCGACCTTCATCAGCCGCTCGTCGACCCGGTAGGGTGCCAGCAGGTTGTGCCGGCTGCCGGCGTCGGTGTCGCCCATCGAGACCCAGGCGTCGGTGACGACGCAGTCCGCGCCCTTCACCGCCGCCTCCGGGTCGTCGAGGACGGTGACGCGGCCGCCCTCGCGCCGCGCCCAGGCGACCAGGTCGGGCGGCGGCCGGCGCTCCGCGGGACAGGCGATGCGCAGCTCGAAGCCGAAGCGCACCGCGGCGTGGATCCATGACGCCGCGACGTTGTTGCCGTCGCCGCTCCAGGCGACGACGCGGTTGCGGATCGGCCCCTTGTGCTCCTCGAAGGTCATGACGTCCGCCATGAGCTGGCAGGGATGGCTGCCGTCGGTCAGGCCGTTGATGACCGGCACGGTCGCCGCATCGGCCATCTCCTTCAGCTTCTCCGGCTTGTTGGTGCGGATCATGATCGCGTCGACGTAGCGCGACAGCACGCGCGCCGTGTCGGCGACCGACTCGCCGCGGCCGAGCTGCATGTCGGCCGCCGACAGCGCCACCACCTCGCCGCCGAGCTGGCGCATGGCCACCTCGAAGGAGACGCGGGTGCGCGTCGAGGGCTTCTCGAAGATCATCGCCAGCGTCTTGCCGGCGAGCGGACGGTCCGCCCCGAGCGGGGCGCCGGCCGCCTTGTAGGCGACGCCCTTGTCGAGGATCGAGCGGAGCGTCCCGCCGTCGATCAGGTCGAGGTCGAGGAAGTGACGCGGCATCGCCGCCTTCAGCTGTTCCATTCCCGGCATGTCTTCTCGACGATGGCCACCGCCTCGTCGATTTCCCCCTCTCCGATGATGAGCGGCGGCAGAAGCCGCACCACGTTCTCTCCGGCGCCGACGGTGACGAGACCGTTCTCGCGCAGCTTCGTCCCGAAGTCGCCGCTCGGCACGACACAGCGCAGGCCGAGCATCAGGCCGGCGCCGCGCAGCTCCGCCAGGACCTGCGGATAGCGCGCGACGACGTCCGACATGCGGTTCCACAGCACCTGGCCGATACGCTCGACGCGCGGCAGGAACCCGTCCTCCAGGATCACGTCGAGGACGGCGTTGCCCATCGCCATGGCGAGCGGGTTGCCGCCGAAGGTCGAGCCGTGCGTGCCCGCCGTCATGCCGACCGCCGCCTTCTCGGTCGCCAGGCACGCACCCATCGGGAAGCCGCCGCCGATGCCCTTGGCCACGGTCATGACGTCCGGGGCCGCATCGGCCCATTCGTGGGCGAAGAACTTGCCGGTCCGGCCGACGCCGCACTGGATCTCGTCGAAGATCAGCAGCAGGCCGAACTCGTCGCAGATCTGCCTGAGCTCGCGCAGGTAGGCGAGCGAGGCAGGGCGGATGCCGCCCTCGCCCTGCACCGGCTCGATCATGATGGCGGCCGTGTCGTCGCGGATCGCCGCGCGCATCTCGTTGGTGTTGCCGAAGGCGACATGGTCGAAGCCCTCGGGGATCGGATCGAAGCCCTTGGTGTACTTGTATCCGCCGGTCGCCGCGATCGTCGTCAGCGTCCGCCCGTGGAAGGCCGCCTCGGCGGTGATGATGCGGAAGCGGCCGGGGTTGCCCGTCTCGTCATGATACTTGCGCGCCAGCTTGATCGCGCACTCGTTGGCCTCCGCGCCGGAGTTCGCGAAGAACACCGTGTCGGCGAAGGTGCGCTCGACCAGCCGCTGCGCCAGCCGCTCGCCCTCGGGGATGCGCCAGAGGTTGGAGACGTGCCAGACCTTGTGCGCCTGGTCGACCAGCGCCTTCACGAGATAGGGGTGATTGTGCCCCAGGCAGGTGACGGCGATGCCGCTGGCGAAGTCGAGGAAGCGTCGCCCGTCGGTCGAATAGAGGTAGGCGCCGTCGCCCCGCTCGAAGGCGAGGTCGACACGGGCGTAGGTCGGCATAACGGGCGAAATCATCGGCAGTCCTCCTGGAAGATCTAGGACCGGCCAACCCCAAATCGAACCGGGCCGCACGTGCGGCCCGGAAAAACGCAGAATATCGGGGTTGGGCCGGAACCTGTCAATCGGACGGGCGGCGTCGGCGTCGCAGCGTCGCGCCGTGGAGACCGGTGGTCAGGCAAGCCGAAAGCATGGGCGAAAACTAGCAGAGCCCGGGGCGCCCGCAAATCGCGAACTTGTCCTGGGACAAGGATCCGGATGCTACGACTTGAGCTTGTAGCCGATCCTGAAAAGGTAGTGGCAGAGGCCCCAGAGGGCGACGTCGAAGGTCGCCAGGACGACATAGCCGGTCGCGAGGTCGCCGTCGGCGTGGCCGATGAAGCCCGAGCGGAAGCCGTCGATCATGTAGAAGAAGGGGTTGAGGTGGGCAATGAAGGACCATTCGGGCGGCAGGCGCTCGGCCGAGTAGAAGGTGCCGGAAAGGAAGGCGAGCGGCGTCACCACGAAGTTCGTCACCGCCGCGATATGGTCGAACTTCTCCGACCACAGGCCGGCGAGGATGCCGATCAGGGCCAGCATCAGCGACCCGGCGAGGGCGTGGAAGACGATCGCCACCGGGTCGGCGAGGGGCAGGCGCACCAGCACCGCGATCGCCAGTCCCACGGCCAGCCCGACGACCAAGCCGCGCGTCACCCCGGCCAGGGCGAATCCGGCGGTCATCGCCGCCGGCGAGAGCGGCGGCATCAGCAGATCGACGATGTTGCCCTGCACCTTGGCGATGACGAGGGAGGACGAGGTGTTGGCGAAGGCGTTCTGCACCATCGCCATGACGACGAGGCCCGGCGCCAGGAACTCGACATAGGGGACGCCGCCGACGGTCCGTGCGCCGCCGCCCAGCGCCAGCGCGAACACGGCGAGGAACAGCAGCGTCGTCACCAGGGGCGCCAGGACCGTCTGCGTCGCGATCTTGCCGAAGCGCAGCACCTCCTTGCAGTAGAGCGACCACAGGCCGCGCCAGTTGTGGCCGGGATAGGGACGCCAGCGAGCCTCGGCGACGGCGGGCGGGCGCGACAGCACCGTCACGGGCGTGGCGCCGCGGCCTCGGGGGCCGGCGGCGGCGGCGGCGGACGCTTGTCGACCACGACCTGGTGCGGGTAGGGGATCAGGATGCCTTCGCGGTCGAACGCTGTCTTCATGCGGCGATTGAACTCCCTGCCGATCGCCCAGTGCTTGCCGGGCGGCGTGCGGATGCGGGCGCGGACGACGATGGCGCTGTCCGCGAACTTCTCGATGCCGAAGATCTCGATCGGCGCCGAGATCAGCGGCGCGAAGGCCGGATCGGCGCGCATCTCCCGGTCGATGTCGGCCAGCACGCGCGTCACCTGGTCGAGGTCGCTGTCGTAGCCGACGCTGGCGTCGATGACGGCATAGCCGAAATCGCGGGTCATGTTCTTGATCGATGCCACGTTCGAGAACGGCACGGTGTGCACGGCGCCGGTGACGTCGCGCAGGCGCAGGGTGCGGATGCTGAGGCCCTCGACCACGCCGGAGCGGCCGTCGACCTCGATCACGTCGCCGATGTTGATGGTGCCTTCGAGCAGGATGAAGAGGCCGGTGATGACGTCCTTCACCAGCGCGTTGGCGCCGAAGGCGACCGCGATGCCGATGATGCTGGCGCCGGCCAGCAGCGGCGCGGTGTTGACCCCGAGCTCGGCCAGCGCCACCAGCACGAAGATGGTCGCCAGGACCACCATGGCGACGTTGCGCAGCAGCGGCAGGAACGTCCTGAGGCGCACGGCGCTGGCGGCCCCCGCCCCGTTCGCCCCGTTGCGCGCCAGCCGCAGCAGCGTCCGCTCGACGACGCGGTCGACCACCTCCCAGACGAAGAGCGCCAGCAGGCCGACGACGACGATGGAGATGGCGCCGCCGGTCAGCCGCTGCCCGAACGACGAGGACAGCCACCCGAGCGATCCGACGCCCCACGCCTGCAGCACCAGGATCACGGCGACCGCGCCGATCGCCGCCGCCGCCACCAGCCCGACGATCGCCATGTAGCGGTTGGCTCGCGCCTCGATGTTGGGGAACTCGCGGGCGACCGACGGCTCGACGGCGAACATCCGGTGGAGGATCCGCCGCACGGCGCGCAGCGCCAGCGCCGCGACGAGCACGATGAGGAGCGATATGGCCGAGGCGCGCAGGACGAAGGCGAAGCCGCTGGGGATGCGGAACGCCCAGACGACCGTGAGGACCGCGATATAGGCCAGGGCCAGGATGTGCCACGCCTCGGCCAGCCAGCCGCGCAGCGCCGAGACGGCCACCGGCGTCGCCGGCTCGGCCTGCGCCTCCGCCCGCAGCCAGGAGGAGACCGCCAGGCGGTTCTGCAGCACGAACACCACGGCGAGGCCGGCGACGACCAGGCCGAGCACGCGGTCCAGCAGCTCGTGGATCGAGACCGGCAGCCCCAGCAGGAACGCGATGTCGACGACCGCGAAGGCGTAGATCGCGACCGCGACGAACCGCCATACCCAGATCGCGAGATAGTTCGCCGTCTCGTCGCCGACGAGAAGGATCCGCAGGCCGGGCGCGTCGGGCATCAGGACGGCGCGCGCCACCGCGGTGACGATGCGCGCCGCCACGATGGCCTTCGTCACCGTCAGGCTGATGAAGCGCGCGGCGAAGTCGGCCGGCAGCAGCGCCAGCGCGCCGAGAGCGATGGCCGCGAAGGCCAGCACCGGCGCCAGCTCGAGCGCGGCCTGCAGCAGCGCGTAGGGCAGGCGCCGCCAGGTTCCCCGGACACGGTGCCGACGCAGGGCACGGCGCGGGTGCCGCAGCGTCGCCCACGCAATCAGCTCGATGCCCGCGGCCAGCCCGAAGACGGTCCCCAGCTCGCCCAGGATGCGCAGCCAGCGGGCCCGGCTGTCGGCATCGTCGACCTGGTCGACCAGCCAGTCGCCGAAGCGCGGCAGGTTGGCGGCCAGCGTTCCCGCATCGACCATGGCGCGCACTACCGCGTCGGCGACCGCGCCGATCTGATCGAGGACCATCTGCCCGAACGCCCCCTCCGGCGTCTGGGCGCCGGCGGGCCCGCCGCGCTCCGCGGCGGCGAGGAGGCGGAGCTGGCGCACCAGCTCGGCGCGTTTCTCCGGATCCTCGATGGCGGCGGCGAGGCGGGCCGCGTCCTCGGCCGGCGTCTTCGCGTCGGAACTCGCCGTGGCGCGGCCGGCGGCGATCGCGGCGGCCGGCGGAGCCTGCGCCCCCGCCGACGGTGCGGCGGCGGCGAGCGCCCCCCACAGGAGGGCGAGGAGCAGGACGAGGCGCGGCAAGGGAACTCTCCGGCTGTGGGCGGGACATCGTCCGGTCGGGGCGCACCGCGGCCCCCGCCTCACCCGCCCATATGGACCCTGGCGTGCTTTCAGTCGAGCGGGGACCAGGGCGTCAGGGTGAGCAGGATGAAGGCCGCGCACGCCACGAGGATGATGCCGGATACCCGGCTGACCCAGACGAGATGCAGCTCGTTGACGAGATGTCGCACCCCCCCGGCGACGCTGCATAGCAGCAGCCACCAGGCGAGCGAGCCCGCGAAGACGCCGGCGACCAGCATTCCCGCTGCCCCCCAGGTCGCCGCCTCGCCCGACAGGCCGGCGGCGGCGAACACCCCGGCGAAGGCGAGGATGGTGATCGGGTTCGTCGCCGTCAGCACGAAGGTCGAGGCGAAGGTGCCGACGATGCTCTCGCCGCTGATCGGCGTCGGGGTGGTGTCCCGGGCGCCGATCAGGGCGCGGCCGCCGATGAACAGCAGGAAGGCCGCGCCCAGCACCTTCAGCCAGCGCTGGTGGCCGATCAGGAAGTCGGAGATGACGGTCAGGCCGAAGGCGGCGACGATCCCGAAGATGGCGTCCGCGACGGCCGCTCCCAGCCCCGAGACGAAGCCGAACACCGGCCCCTCGAAGATGGTGCGGCGCACGCAGAGAACCCCCACGGGGCCGACCGGCGCGGCGATGACGATGCCGGCGACGATGCCCTTGAGGAAGAATATGGTCAGCAGCGACAGTGGCCGTTCTCCCCCTGGTCGATCGTCTGCGGCGCCCCCCGCGTGAAGGCGCGCAGTCTTTCGGAGCGGGGGCGGCGGCGCAACGAAAAACCGGCCGGCATGCGGCGCGTTGACGCTGTCCGGCCCCGCCGATAGCGTGCCGCGCCGAAGCAACCGGGGGAACGCCACGTGAAAAGCCGGCTCGCGACGGGCGCCCTCGCGGCCCTGCTGCTGCTCACCGCCGGCGCCGCCGCCGAGCCGGTGTCGGTGGCGGCCCTGCGCCTGTCCTCCTCCGGCCCGCTGTTTATCGCCGAGGAGGCGGGGTTCTTCCGCGGCGAGGGGCTGGAGGTGACGTTCAGGTTCTTCACGGCGGCCCAGCCGGTCGCGGTCGCCGTCACCACCGGGGACGCCGACTTCGGCGTGACCGGCCTCACCGCCGGCTTCTACAACCTCGCCGGCAAGGGCGCCCTGAAGATCATCGCGGCGCAGTCGGCCGATGTGCCGGGCTTCCATCTCAGCGCCTGCCTGGCGACGCCCAGGGCATGGGACGGCGGCCTGCGCGGCCTCGCCGACTTTCCCGGACGCAGCGTCGGCATCACCCAGACCGGATCGACCTTCCACTACATGATCGGCCTGCTCGCCCGGAAGCAGGGCTTCGACCTCGCCCGCGTCCGCCTGGTGCCGCTGCAGTCCATCCCGAACATGGTCTCCGCCTTCAGAGGCGGCCAGGTCGACGCGCTGATCCTGCCCTCCAGCGTCGCCCTGCCGATGCTGGCGCGCGAGGAGGCGAAGCTGCTGGGCTGGGTCGGCGATGCGACGCCGTGGCAGCTCGGCGCCCTCTTCACCTCGGGCCGCACCGCGGCGGAGCGGCGGCCGCTGGTCGCCCGCTTCGTGCGCGCCTACCGTAGGGGAGCCGCCGCCTACCACGCCGCGTTCAACGCGGTCGATGCCGCCGGGCGACCCGTACCGGGCCCCGGCCACGACGCGTTCCTCGCGATCCTGGCGAAGTACACCCAGCAGCCGGCCGAGCAGATCCGCACCGGGCTGCCCTGGGTCGACCCCGACGGAAGGCTCGACGTCGGCGACATCCACGACCAGGTGGCGTGGTGGCAGGCGCAGAAGCTGGTCGATCCCGGCGTCGATGCCGGCCTGATCCTCGATCTCGGCTTCGTCGAGGGCCACCGCAACGTGCCCCGCTGACGGGGCCCGGCGGACTTGGAGCTCCTGGTCGAGGGCGTCGGGCATGCGTTCGGGGCGCTGCCGGTCCTGGAGGGCGTCGACCTCGAGGTGCGGGCGGGCGAGATCCTGTCGCTGATCGGCCCCTCGGGGTGCGGCAAGTCGACGCTGCTCGCCATCATGGGCGGCCTGCTGCGCCCGACGCGGGGGCGCGTCGCCGCACGGGGCACGCCGCCCGCCGGGTGCCTCAACCCGTTCACCTACGTCTTCCAGGATTTCGCGCTGCTGCCCTGGCGGACGGTCGCGGGCAACGTCGCGCTGGCGCTCGAGCATCATCCCCTGTCGCGCGCCGAGCGGCGCGAGCGCGTCGCGGCGGCGCTCTCCACCATCGGCCTCGCCGAGTTCGCCCGCACCTATCCCGGCCGCCTCTCGGGCGGCATGCGCCAGCGCGTCGGCATCGCCCGCGCGCTCGTGGTGCGGCCGGCCGTGCTGCTGCTCGACGAGCCGCTGTCGGCGCTCGACGCCCAGACCCGCGAGCTGCTGATCGAGGAGTTCCTGGCGCTGTGGCAGCGCGACCGCACGACGGCGGTGCACATCACCCACAACCTCGGTGAGGCGCTGCGCCTCGCCGACCGCATCGTGGTGCTGTCGCGCCGGCCCGGCCGGATCAAGGCGACCGTCGCGGTCGACGTGCCGCGCGAGGGGCGCACGCGGCCGGAGGCGGCCGGCCGCATCGCCGCCCTGCACGCCGTCCTCTGGGACCTGCTGCGCGAGGAGGCGCGCGCGGCCGCGCGCGAGCTGGCGGCATGAGCGAGGCGCGATCCGTCCCCTTCCGCGGCGGCGGCTTCGTGCTGCGGCCGCGCCGCGGGCTGTCACTCGCCGCCCTCGCCGCGCTGCTGGCGGCGTGGCAGGCGGCGACCGGGTCGGGATGGGCCAACCCGCTCTTCCTGCCCGCGCCGACGACGGTGGCGGCCACCCTGTGGGAGCTGGCGGCCTCTGGGGCGTTGACCGAGCATCTCCTGGCCTCGGCCAGGCGCGTGGCGCTCGGCTGGACGCTCGGCACCGCCGCGGGGCTGGCGGTCGGCCTCGCCATGGGCATCTTCTCCGCCGCCCGGGCGGCCGGGCTGCCGCTGGTCTCGGCGATCTTCCCGATCCCCAAGATCGCCGTCCTGCCCCTCTTCATCCTGTGGTTCGGCATCGGCGAGCCGTCGAAGGTGGCGACGATCGCCGCCGGCGTCTTCTTCCCCACGGTGATCGCCGCCTTCAGCGGCGTCGACGCGGTGCCGCGCACGCTGGTGCGCATGGGCCAGAGCTTCGGCATGCCGGCCTGGGCGATCGTCGCCAAGATCGTCGTGCCCGGCGCCCTGCCGACGGTGCTCGCCGGCTTCCGCATCTCGGTCGCCATCGCGATCATCCTGGTGGTCGCGGCCGAGATGATCGGCGCCGACGCCGGCCTCGGCGCCTTCGTGCTGACCGCCGGCAACCTGATGCGCACCGACCAGCTCCTGGCCGGCGTCGTCGTGCTGTCGGCCCTGGGGCTCGCCGCCGCCGGGCTGGTGTCGGCGGCCGAGCGACTGCTGCTGCGCTGGCGGTGAGGGCCCCGCGTCAGTTCACCCGGCCCGAGCCGACCAGCGCCGGCTCGGCGCGGTAGAGGTCGGGGAAGAGGCGCTTCAGGTCCGCGATCTTCGGCAGGTCGTTGAAGACGATGTAGGGATGGGTCGGATGCCGCGTCAGGAAGTCCTGGTGGTAGTCCTCGGCCGGGTAGAAGGCGTGGCCCGGCTCGATCCGCGTGACGATCGGCGAGGCGAAGGCATGCCCCCGGTCGAGCTGGGCGATGTAGGCTTGCGCCACGCGGGCCTGGCCGGCGTCGGCGGGGAAGATCGCCGAGCGGTATTGCGGACCAATGTCGGGTCCCTGGCGATCGAGCTCGGTCGGGTCGTGGGCGACCGAGAAGAAGATCTGCAGGAGCCGGCCGTAACTGATCCTGGCAGGGTCGTAGGTGACGGCAACCGCCTCGGCGTGCCCGGTCCGGCCGCTGCCGACGACCTCATAGATCGCCGTCGCGCGGTCGCCGCCGGCATAGCCCGAAACGGCGTTGCGGACACCTTCGGTGTGCTGGAACACGCCCTGGACGCCCCAGAAGCAGCCGCCGGCGAAGACCGCGACGGCGGGCGACGCCGGCCCCGCCGGCAGGTCGACCGCAGGCGCAGGGATCGCACGCCCGCCCTCGGCGGCCGACGGCGACACCTTCAGGCCGACGCCGGCCAGCAGCAGCGCCGCCGCGATGAAGGCGGGACAGGCGCGCCGGAGCGCGCGGACGATCGTCGAATGGTCGGGCATCGGTCATCTCCCTCGGATCGGCGCCACCCGGCGGCGGAGGGCGCCTTGTCACTGTCGCCCGCCCACCTTCGGGCGCGTCGCGACGCATGCCGCATGAGGAGATACGCCGGAAAGCGATGCGGCGTTACCGCTTCCGCGTGCCGCACGAGCATGCGAGATGCGGTCGTGTTGGGTTCTGGTTGGAGATCTCGGCCGGATGACCAGATCGACGACCGATGATCACCGTAGGTGCTTTCGAAGCGAAGGCGAAGCTGGCCAGCCTCCTCGGTGCGTCGCCGCGGGAGACGAGGTACTGATGACGAAGCACGGCAGGCCGATCGCACGCCTGGTCGGCGCCAGGGGAGACGGTGCCGCCGGCCGGCGTCGGATACGTCGATCGGCGAAGCGCGGCCTTCGGGCACGATATGGGACCGTCAGGTCGGATCGCCGACCTGGAAGTCGCGCTGCTGCGGCGGCGCCAGGGGAGCGAACAGCGTCCGGTCCGGCTTGACGTCGAGCAGCGGCGTGTCGTCGAGGCAGTCGAGCCCGCGGACGAGCAGCGCGGCACCCTCGACCGCGACCAGCCTCACGATCGACGTGCCGATCGGATTCGGGCGTACGGGGGTGCGCAGCGAGAAGGTGCCGCGCGCAGCGCCATCGTTCCGCGGGCTCTGGAGGACGAGGTCGCGGCGGGAGAGATGCAGCCAGTAGAGGATCTCCAGCCGCTCGAATCCGCCGATGCCGTCGAGCGCCGCCGCCCACGGCTCGAAGACCTCGATGCGGCAGCTCGGCCCGTCCAGGCGGCCCTGGCGCGGGCATTCGAGGCGGGACGTCCAGGGCGTGCGGATGCGCCCGATGAACACGAGCCCCGCATCCGCGGCGGCCGGCGGGTCGACCGCGACCTCGCCGGGCCTGATCTCGCTCTCGCGCACCATACGCGGAATCCCTTCAGTCGTTCGCCATCGCTACCGCGGGCGCCCAAATCGATATATTCGTTCAGGAATAACGATAGGAGGGAATCGAACGTCCCGTCAAACCCGCCGTGCGTCCCTTCGCGTGGCGAGAGGCGTTGGCACCGCCCTCGACCCGCCCTACGTTCCCTGCCATCCGCCGCGCGCCTCGAAGGGACCCGACATGCGCCGAACGACCTTCAGCATCGCACTCGCCGCCGTCGCGGCGTTGCTGTGGTCCTACGGCCCCTTCGCGGCGCACGGGCGCATCCAGACGAGCGGGAGGACCGGGATGACCGCGCACGCCTTCACCTTCACCGGCATCGACGGCCGGCCGATCGCGCTCGCCGACTGGAAAGGCAAGCCGGTGCTGGTGGTGAACACCGCCTCGCAGTGCGGGTTCACGCCGCAGTACGAGGACCTGGAGGCCTTGCACGAGCGCTACAACGGGCGCGGCCTCGTCGTGCTCGGCGTGCCGTCGAACGACTTCGGCGGCCAGGAGCCGGGGTCCAACTCGCAGATCAAGGCATTCTGCGAGGCGACCTTCGGGATCGAATTCCCGATGACCGAGAAGCAGACGGTGGTGGGGGCCGCCGCCCATCCGCTGTTCCGCTGGATCGCGGCGGAGGCGGGTGAAGGGGCGGCACCGCGCTGGAACTTCCACAAGTACCTGCTCGACGGCGAGGGCCGCCTCGTCGGCGCCTGGCCGTCGCGCGTCAGGCCGGGCAGCGCCGAGATCACGGCCGAGATCGAAAAGCTGTTGCCCCGCTGACATTTGACCCCTGACCCTCGGTTGACGCGAGAAGGGCGGCCTCGCCCCTCTTGCAAATCCCGGCCAATCCCTTAAATCCGGCGCATCCGGGGGTGTCGCGGGCCGGGGAGGGCCGCAACGTCTCCTTGCCGTGGCGCTCGCCGTCGGCTTCTCGGAACAGAACGGACACGGGACGGATCATGGTCGAATCGACAGCGGCGGGCCCGACGGGGCCCGCGGCCGCGGAGGCGATGATCGCCATCGCCGGCCTGACGAAGCGCTTCGGGCCGATCCTCGCCGTCGACGACGTCAGCTTCAAGGTGGCCCGAGGCGAGGTGCTGGGCTTCCTCGGCCCCAACGGCGCCGGCAAGTCGACGACGATGAAGATGGCGACCGGGTTCCTGGCGCCGACGGCCGGTACCGCCACCATCTGCGGCTTCGAGATCCAGGACGAGCCGATCGCCGCCAAGCGCCATATCGGCTACCTGCCCGAGGGCGCGCCGGCCTATCCCGACATGACGCCCCTGGGCTTCCTCGACTTCTGCGCCGGGGTGCGCGGCATGTCGGGCGGCGACCGGCGGCGGCGCATCGCCGAGGTGGTCGAGCGCATCGAGCTGGGCGAGGTGCTGCACCAGCCGATCGACACCCTCTCCAAGGGCTTCAAGCGGCGCGTCGGCCTCGCCCAGGCGCTCCTGCACGACCCCGACGTGCTGATCCTCGACGAGCCGACCGACGGCCTCGACCCCAACCAGAAGCACGAGGTGCGCGGCCTCATCCGCGAGCTGGCGGCGCGCAAGGCGATCATCATCTCCACCCATATCCTGGAGGAGGTGCATGCGGTGTGCACGCGCGCGATCGTCATCGCCCGCGGCCGCATCGTCGCCGACGACACGCCCCATCAGCTCGAGGCGCGCTCGCGCCACTACAACGCCGTCTCGGTGACCATCCCCGTGGCGATGCAGGACGCGGCGGCGGCCGAGCTGCTGCACAACCCCAAGATCGCC
>JADZBA010000025.1 GCA_020852355.1 Alphaproteobacteria bacterium | reverse complement strand
GCATGGAGGTCGACCTGATCGTGCCGATCGCCATGGACGAGGGCCTGCGCTTCGCCATCCGCGAGGGCGGCCGCACCGTCGGCGCCGGCGTCGTCTCCAAGATCATCGCCTGAGCGGCGCGCGCACGCCGGATAAGAAGCGCCGAACGGGTCAAGCCATGGACAGCCAGAACATCCGCATCCGCCTCCGGGCGTACGATCATCGCATCCTCGACCAGTCGACGAGCGAGATCGTCAACACGGCCAAGCGAACCGGGGCGCGCGTGCGCGGCCCGATCCCGTTGCCGACCCGTTTCGAGCGCTTCACCGTCAACCGCTCCCCGCACATCGACAAGAAGTCGCGGGAGCAGTTCGAGATCCGCACCCACAAGCGGGTCATCGACATCGTCGACCCGACGCCGCAGACCGTGGACGCGCTGATGAAGCTCGACCTCGCCGCCGGCGTCGACGTCGAGATCAAGCTCTGAGGGCGCGGCCATGCGAACCGGAATGATCGCGCGCAAGCTCGGCATGACGCGGGTGTTCACCGCGGAAGGCGAGCACGTGCCCGTCACCGTCCTGCAGGTCGAGAACTGCCAGGTCGTCGCCCAGCGCACGCAGGAGAAGGACGGCTACGTCGCCCTCCAGCTCGGCGTCGGCACGGCGAAGGTGAAGAACGTCACCAAGCCGATGCGCGGCCATTTCGCCAAGGCCAAGGTCGAGCCCAAGCGCAAGCTGGTCGAGTTCCGCGTCGACGACGACGGCCTCGTCGACGTCGGGGCGGAGATCACGGTCGACCATTTCCTGGTCGGCCAGAAGGTCGACGTGACCGGCACCAGCATCGGCAAGGGCTTCGCCGGCGCCATGAAGCGGCACAATTTCGGTGGCCTGCGCGCCACCCACGGCGTGTCGGTCAGCCACCGCAGCCACGGTTCGACCGGCGGTCGCCAGGATCCCGGCAAGACCTTCAAGAACAAGAAGATGGCCGGGCACATGGGCGACGTCCGCGTGACGACCCAGAACCTGACCGTGGTGCAGACCGACGTCGAGCGCGGCCTGCTCCTGATCCGTGGCGCCGTGCCGGGCTCCGAGGGCGGCTTCGTCCTGGTGCGCGACGCGGCCAAGCGCAAGCGGCCCGACGGCGTGCCCTATCCGGCGGCCCAGCGCGCCGCCCAGCCCGAGTGATGGCGATGCAGCACAACGTGACCACCCTCGACGCCGGCGAAGCCGGGACGATCGAGCTCGACGAGGCGGTGTTCGGCGTGCCGGTCCGCGCCGACATCCTGGCGCGCCTCGTGCACTGGCAGCTCGCCAAGCGCCGCTCCGGCAACCACAAGGCCAAGCAGATCGGCGACATCTCCGGCACGACCAAGAAGCCGTGGCGGCAGAAGGGCACCGGCCGCGCCCGCCAGGGCAGCCTGCGTTCGCCGCAGTTCCGTGGCGGCGCGGTGATCTTCGGCCCGGTGGTCCGCGACCACGGCTACGACCTGCCCAAGAAGGTGCGGGCGCTCGGCCTGCGCACGGCGCTGTCGAGCAAGCTCGCCGACGGCAAGCTGATCGTCATCGACGAGGCGAAGCTGCCCGAGGCGAAGACCAAGGCGCTCGCCCAGCGCCTGGGCAAGCTCGGCTGGAAGTCGGTGCTGTTCATCGGCGGCGGCGAGGTCGACCAGGGCTTCGCGCGCGCCGCCCGCAACCTGCCGCAGGTCGACGTGCTGCCGCAGCAGGGCGCCAACGTCTACGACATCCTGCGCCGCGACACGCTGGTCCTGACCCGCGACGCCGTGCAGGCGCTGGAGGCCCGCCTGAAATGAGCCGCTTCCGCTACATCCCGGCGAGCAAGCCGAACCTCACCCGCGAGCAGATGTTCGCGCTGGTGCGCAGCCCGGTCATCACCGAGAAGGCGACCATGGGCTCCGAGCACAACCAGGTGACCTTCCGGGTCCCGCTCTCGGCGACGAAGCCCGAGATCAAGGCGGCGATCGAGAGCCTGTTCGCCGTGAAGGTCGTCGCGGTGAACACCCTGCGCGTGCAGGGCAAGCAGAAGCGCTTCAAGGGTCGCGTCGGCCAGCGCTCGGACTTCAAGAAGGCGATCATCCGCCTGGCGCCCGGCTCGACCATCGACGTGACGACGGGAGTCTGAGGCGATGGCGCTGAGAACCTACAACCCGATCACGCCCTCGCAGCGTGAGCTCGTCCTCGTCGACCGCTCCGAGCTGTACAAGGGCAAGCCGGTCAAGAAGCTGACCGAGGGGCAGAGCTCCTCGGGCGGCCGCAACACCCACGGCCACATCACGGTGCGCTGGCGCGGCGGCGGCCACAAGCAGCGCTACCGGATCGTCGACTTCAAGCGGCGCAAGTACGACATGGCTGCCACGGTCGAGCGGCTGGAGTACGACCCGAACCGCACGGCGTTCATCGCCCTCATTCGCTACGAGGACGGCGAGCAGGCCTACATCCTGGCGCCGCAGCGCCTGAAGGCCGGCGACCGCGTGGTGGCGGGCGAGCGCGTGGACATCAAGCCGGGCAACGCGCTGCCGCTGCGCAGCATCCCGGTCGGCACGATCGTGCACAACGTCGAGCTGAAGATGGGCCGCGGCGGCCAGATGGCCCGTTCCGCCGGCACCTACGCCCAGCTCGTCGGCCGCGACCAGGGCAACGCGCTGCTGCGCCTGTCCTCGGGCGAGGTCCGCATGGTCCGTTCCGACTGCATGGCGACGATCGGCGCGGTGTCGAACCCCGACCAGTCGAACATCAACATCGGCAAGGCGGGGCGCAGCCGCTGGCTCGGGCGCAAGCCCGGGGTGCGTGGCGTCGCGATGAACCCGATCGACCATCCGCACGGCGGCGGCGAGGGCCGCACCTCGGGCGGCCGTCATCCGGTCACTCCCTGGGGCAAGCCCACCAAGGGCAAGAAGACCCGCAACAACAAGAAGACCGACCGGCAGATCGTCCGCCGGCGGCACGCGAAGTAACGGAGGCCAGGCGTGGCTCGCTCTGTTTGGAAGGGTCCGTTCGTCGACGGCTATCTCCTCAAGAAGGCGGAGAAGGCTCGGGGCGGCGGGCGCAACGAGATCATCAGGACGTGGTCGCGTCGGTCGACCATCCTGCCGCAGTTCGTGGGGCTGACGTTCGGCGTCCACAACGGCCACAAGTTCATTCCGGTCATGGTCAACGAGAACATGATCGGCCATCGGTTCGGCGAATTCTCGCCGACGCGGACCTTCCAGGGTCACGCGGGGGACAAGAAGGCGAAGAGGGCCTGACGCGATGAGCAAGCCGTCGGCACCGCGCCGGGTCGCGGACAACGAGGCGATGGCGGTGGCGCGCGTGCTGCGCACCAGCCCGCGCAAGCTCAACGTCGTCGCCGCCAGCATCCGCGGGCTGGACTGCGGTGCGGCCGTCGCGCGGCTGACCTTCCTGCACCGTCGCATCGCGATCGACGTGCGCAAGGTCCTCCAGGCGGCGATCGCCAACGCCGAGAACAACCACCAGCTCGACGTCGATCGCCTCTACGTCAAGGAGGCGTCGGTCGGGCGCACCTTCTCGATCAAGCGGTTCCACGCCCGCGCCCGCGGCCGGGCCGCCGCGGTCGAGAAGCCGTTCAGCAACCTGACCGTCATCGTGCGCGAGCGCGAGGAGAAGGCCTGATGGGACAGAAGGTCAATCCGATCGGGCTTCGGCTCGGCATCAACCGCACCTGGGATTCGCGCTGGTTCGCCAAGCGCGAGTTCAGCAACATCCTGCAGGAAGACCTCAAGCTGCGTGCCTACCTGCACAAGCGGCTGATCCAGGCGGGCGTGGCGCGGGTGGTGATCGAGCGGGCGGCCAAGAAGGCGCGCATCACGCTGCACACGGCGCGGCCGGGCGTCGTGATCGGCAAGAAGGGCACCGACATCGACAAGCTGCGGGCCGACATCGGGAAGATGACCACGAGCGAGGTCAGCCTGAATATCGTCGAGATCCGCAAGCCCGAGATCGACGCGCGCCTGATCGCCGAGAACATCGCCCAGCAGCTCGAGCGCCGGGTGGCGTTCCGGCGCGCGATGAAGCGGGCGGTGCAGTCGGCCATGCGGCTCGGTGCCCAGGGTATCCGGATCAACTGCTCCGGCCGGCTCGGCGGAGCGGAGATCGCGCGGTTGGAGTGGTACCGCGAGGGCCGCGTGCCGCTGCATACGCTGCGCGCCGACGTCGATTTCGGCACCGCCACGGCGAAGACGACCTACGGCACCTGCGGCGTGAAGGTCTGGGTGTTCAAGGGCGAGATCATGGCGCACGACCCGTTGGCGCACGAGAAGCGCGCCCTCGAGGCGGCACCCAGCCGCTGATCCGCCACAAGCCGATTCGAAGAGAAAGCACGAGCGATGCTGCAACCCAAGCGGACGAAATACCGCAAGGCGCACAAGGGCCGCGTCCATGGCGTCGCCAAGGGCGGGTTCACGCTGAACTTCGGGTCGATCGGCCTGAAGGCGGTCGAGCCCGGGCGCATCACGGCGCGCCAGATCGAGGCGGCGCGGCGGGCCATCACGCGCCACATCAAGCGCGTCGGGCGCGTGTGGATCCGCGTCTTCCCCGACGTGCCGGTGTCGAAGAAGCCGGCCGAGGTGCGCATGGGCAGCGGCAAGGGCTCGCCCGAGTTCTGGATGTGCCGGATCAAGCCGGGCCGGATCATGTTCGAGCTCGACGGCGTGCCGTCAGCGATCGCGCGCGAGGCGTTCGACCTGGCGTCGGCGAAGCTGCCGATCGCCACCCGGGTCGTGGCGCGCGTGGGCGAGGGAGGCGAGTGATGGCGAAGGAAAAGGCGACCGACCTGCGCGCGAAGACGGCGGACGAGCTGGCGAGCCAGATCGAGGCGCTGGGCAAGGAGGCGTTCAACCTGCGCTTCCAGCGCGCGAGCGGTCAGCTCGAGAACACGGCGCGGGTGCGCCAGGTGCGGCGCGAGGCTGCGCGCATCAAGACGATCCTGAACGAGCGGGCGCGCAAGGCGTCCTAGCGGGAGCACGAGAATGCCGAGGCGAGTCATGCAGGGGGTCGTGGTGAGCGACAAGGGCGACAAGACCGTTGTCGTCCGCGTCGAGCGCCGCGTGATGCACCCCCTCTACAAGAAGTTCATCACCCGCTCGAAGAAGTACATGGCGCACGACGAGGCCAATCGCTTCAAGGTCGGCGACACGGTGCGGATCGTCGAGTGTCGGCCGCTCTCCGCGCGCAAGCGCTGGGAAGTGCTGAGCGAAGAGGCCGCCGCCGCCGCCGGCGCGGAGGCGTGAGGGACCTGCCATGATCCAGATGCAGTCCAACCTCGACGTTGCCGACAACTCGGGTGCCCGCCGCGTCATGTGCATCAAGGTGCTCGGCGGCTCGCATCGCAAGGTGGCGTCGGTGGGCGACGTGATCGTCGTCTCCGTCAAGGAGGCGATCCCGCGCGGCCGCGTGAAGAAGGGCGACGTCCATCGCGCCGTCATCGTCCGCACCGCCAAGGAGATCCGCCGGAACGACGGCAGCGCGATCCGCTTCGATCACAATGCGGCGGTGCTGATCAACAAGCAGAACGAGCCGATCGGCACGCGCATCTTCGGCCCCGTCACGCGTGAGCTCAGGGCCAAGAAGTTCATGAAGATCGTCTCGCTTGCGCCGGAAGTGCTGTGAGGGCCCCCGCGATGGCGACCAAGATGAAGGTCAAGAAGGGCGACCGGGTGATGGTCATCACCGGGCGCGACAAGGGCAAGGTGGGCACCGTGCTGCGCGCCATCCCGACCGAGAGCCGGGTGATCGTGGAGGGCGTGAACATCGTGAAGCGCCACCAGCGCCAGTCGGTGCGCGACCAGGGCGGGGTGGTGGAGAAGGAGGCGGCGATCCACGTCTCCAACGTCTCCCACATCGACCCCCGGTCCAGCCGGCCGACCAGGGTCGGATTCAAGAAACTCGATGATGGCCGAAAGGTCCGGGTCGCCAGGCGATCCGGCGAGGTCATCGACGTTTGACGGGTGCCGCCATGACGCGTCTCAAGGAAATCTACGACACGACGGTCAAGCCGGCTCTGATCCAGGAGTTCGGCTACCGGAACGCGATGCAGGTGCCGCGGCTGGAGAAGATCGTCATCAACATGGGCGTCGGCGAGGCGACCCAGGACACCAAGAAGGTGCAGGGCGCGGTCGACGACCTGACGGCGATCGCCGGCCAGAAGCCGATCGTCACCCGGGCGAAGAAGGCGATCGCCACCTTCAAGGTGCGCGCCGGCATGCCGATCGGCTGCAAGGTGACGCTCCGCCGGGAGCGCATGTACGAGTTCCTGGACCGGCTGGTGACGATCGCGCTGCCGCGCGTGCGCGACTTCCGCGGGCTGTCGGGCCGCAGCTTCGACGGGCGCGGCAACTACTCGCTCGGTCTCAAGGAGCAGTTCGTGTTCCCGGAGATCAACTACGACAAGGTCGATGCGCCGCGCGGCATGGACATCACCATCGTCACGACGGCCGGGACCGACGCCGAGGCGCGGGCCCTGCTGAAGGGCTTCAACATGCCGTTCTTCAACTGACGCGGGGCGCGAGGGACTTTCCATGGCCAAGACGAGTTCCGTCGAGAAGAACAAGCATCGCGAGAAGTTGGCGAAGCAGTATGCCGGCAAGCGGGCGCGGCTCAAGGCGATCGCCGACGACCGCGAGGCACCGCCGGAGGAGCGGTTCGATGCCCGCCTCAGGCTGGCCGAGCTGCCGCGCAACTCGTCGCCCACGCGCATCCGCAACCGGTGTGCGCTCACCGGTCGGCCGCGCGCGGTCTACCGCAAGTTCAAGCTGTCGCGCATCGCGTTGCGCGAGCTCGCGTCGTCGGGGCAGATCCCCGGCGTCGTGAAGTCGAGCTGGTAAGGGAGTTATCGGGATGTCGATGAGCGATCCGCTCGGCGATATGTTGACCCGCATCCGCAACGGGCAGAGCGCGCGGATGGGAGTGGTGACGACGCCGGCATCGAAGGTGCGGGCGAACGTGCTCGAGGTGCTGACGCGCGAGGGCTTCATCCGCGGCTATTCGCGGCGCGAGGTGCGCCCCGGCGTCGCGACCTTCGACATCGAGCTGAAATACACCGACGGCGAGCCGGCCATTCGCGCGATCGCGCGGGTGTCGCGCCCCGGCCGACGGGTCTACTCGAAGATCACCGACCTCCCGCGCTACTACAACGGGCTGGGGATGGCGATCCTGTCGACGCCGCGCGGCGTGCTCTCGGACAACGAGGCGCGCACCGCGAATGTCGGCGGCGAGATCCTCTGCCAGGTGTTTTGAGGACCGATCATGTCGCGTGTGGGTAAGAATCCGGTGGCGATCCCGAGCGGGGTCGACCTCCAGGTGGCGGGCCGGACCATCGTGGCGAAGGGCAAGCTGGGGCAGCTCTCCATGAGCCTGCATCCCGACGTGTCCGTCACGATCGCCGACGGCAAGGCCGTGGTGGCGCCCCTGTCCGCGGAGAGCAACCGCGGCCGCATGCAGTGGGGCACGGCACGCAACCGCCTGAACGCCCTGGTGCGCGGCGTTGCCGAAGGTTTCTCGAAGTCGCTCGAGATCAACGGCGTCGGCTATCGGGCCGCGGTGACGGGCAAGAACCTCACGCTGCAGCTCGGCTACAGCCACGACGTGATCTTCCCGATCCCCGACGACGTGAAGATCGTCTGCGAGCGGCCGACCGCAGTGCTGATCAGCGGCGCCGACAAGCAGCGCGTCGGCGAGGTCGCGGCCAAGATCCGCTCGTTCCGTCCGCCCGAGCCCTACAAGGGCAAGGGCATCAAGTACGCGAACGAGCAGATCCGCCGCAAGGAAGGCAAGAAGAAGTAGGACGGGTCCGATGCCATCGACGAAACAGCTGTTCGCGCGCCGCCAGATGCGGACGCGCACGCATATCCAGGAGAAGTCGGCCGGCCGTCCGCGACTGTCGGTCTTCCGCTCCAGCAAGCACATCTATGCCCAGATCATCGACGACGGTGCCGGGCGCACGCTGGTCGCCGCCTCGTCGCTGGAGAAGGACCTGCGCGGCAAGGTGAAGACCGGCGCCGACGTGGCGGCGGCGCGCGAGGTCGGTCTCCTCATCGCCGAGCGGGCCAAGACCGCGGGCCTGGACAAGGTCGTCTTCGACCGCGGCGGGTACGTCTATCATGGCCGCGTCAAGGCGCTGGCCGAGGCCGCGCGCGAAGGCGGCCTCTCCTTCTGACGAGCAGGACGGGAATCGAAATGGCACGCACTCCCACGTCACGGAGCCCCTCGGGGCGATCCTCGTCGAGCGACCGGCCGGGCGGCCGCGATGGCCGCGGCCGCGATGGCCGCGGCGACCGGGATCGTGGCGGCGAAGACGGCGAGCTCGTCGAGAAGCTGGTCAGCATCAACCGCGTCGCCAAGGTGGTGAAGGGCGGCCGGCGCTTCGGCTTCGCCGCCCTCGTCGTCGTGGGCGACGGCAAGGGCCGGGTCGGCCACGGCTCGGGCAAGGCGCGCGAGGTGCCGGAGGCGATCCGCAAGGCGACCGACCAGGCCAAGCGCAGCATGATCCGCGTGCCGCTGCGCGAGGGCCGCACGCTGCATCACGACACGCGTGGCCATTTCGGCGCGGGCAAGGTCGTGCTGCGGGCGGCCTCGGCCGGCACCGGGATCATCGCCGGCGGTCCGATGCGCGCCGTCTTCGAGGCGCTCGGCGTCCATGACGTGGTGGCGAAGTCGGTCGGCACGTCCAATCCGCACAACATGGTGAAGGCGACCTTCGAGGCGCTTTCGGGCATCAGCTCGCCGCGCGCGGTCGCCAACCGCCGCAGCAAGAAGGTGAGCGAGATCCTGGGCCGCCGTGAAGAGGCGCGGGAGCAGGCGTGATGAGCGAAGCGGCGAACAGCGGGGCGGGCCGGGTGCGGGTGACCCAGATCGGCAGCCCGATCGGCCGGACGAAGGACCAGCGCGATACGCTGGTCGGCCTCGGCCTCAACAAGATGCATCGCACGCGCGTCCTCGAGGACACGCCGGCGGTGCGCGGCATGATCTTCAAGGTCAAGCACCTCATCCGCGCCGAGCCGGCGTGAGGGGCAGCGGGGAAGCACGATGAAGCTCAACGAGATCCGCGACAATCCGGGCGCGCGCAAGAAGTCGAAGGCGATCGGCCGCGGCATCGGCTCGGGCAAGGGCAAGACCTCCGGCCGCGGCGGCAAGGGCCAGACGGCGCGCTCGGGCGTGGCGCTCGCCGGCTTCGAGGGCGGCCAGACCCCGCTGCACCGCCGGCTGCCCAAGCGCGGGTTCAACAAGCCCTTCCGCAAGGAGTACGAGCTGATCAACCTCGGCCGCCTGCAGAAGGCGATCGACGCGGGCAAGCTCGACGTCGCCCAGACCATCGACGCGGCGGTGCTGCGCACGGCCGGCCTGGTCGGCAAGGTGCGCGACGGCATCCGCCTGCTGGCCAAGGGCGAGATCACGGCGGCCGTGACGATCTCGGTCGCCGGCGCCTCGGCGGCGGCGATCGCCGCGGTGGAGAAGAGCGGCGGACGGGTCATCGTCCCCGCCGCGCCGGAGGCGGCGGCCGGTTGAGCCCCGCCCTGTCGCGCGCAACGAGGACCTGATCCATGGCATCGGCGGCCGAGCAGCTCGCGGCGAACATCAACTTCGGCGCCTTCGCCAAGGCGACCGAGCTGAAGAAGCGCCTGTGGTTCACCCTCGGCGCCCTCATCGTCTATCGCATCGGCACCTATATTCCGATCCCGGGGATCAACCCGGAGATCCTCGCCCAGGTGTTTCGCCAGAATTCCGGCGGCGTCCTGGCGATGTTCGACATGTTCGCCGGCGGCGCGCTCAGCCGCATGACGATCTTCGCGCTGAACATCATGCCGTACATCTCGGCGTCGATCATCATCCAGCTCCTGACGGCGGTGTCGCCGACGCTGGAGACGCTGAAGAAGGAAGGCGAGTCGGGCCGCAAGAAGCTGAACCAGTACACGCGCTACGGCACGGTGCTGCTGGCGACGGTGCAGGCCTACGGCATCTCGGTCGGGCTGGAGCAGCTCACCGGGCCGGGCGGGTCGGCGGTCGTCGATCCGGGGATGTTCTTCCGCATCTCCACGGTGATCACCCTGGTCGGCGGGACGATGTTCCTCATGTGGCTCGGCGAGCAGATCACCGCCCGCGGCGTGGGCAACGGCATCTCGCTCATCATCTTCGCCGGCATCGTCGCCAACCTGCCGATCGCGCTGGTCAATACCCTGGAGCTCGGGCGGACGGGGGCGATCTCGGCCTTCCTGATCATCTTCTTCCTGGCCATGGCGGTGATCGTCGTCCTGGTCATCGTCTTCATGGAGCGGGCGCAGCGCCGCATCCTGGTGCAGTACCCCAAGCGCCAGGTCGGCAACCGCATGTTCGGCGGCGAGAGCTCGCACCTGCCCCTCAAGCTCAACAGCTCGGGCGTCATCCCGCCGATCTTCGCCAGCTCGCTGCTGCTGCTGCCCGCGACGTTCGCCAGCTTCAGCCAGGGCCAGGGGCCGGACTGGCTGAACCAGATCACCGCGTGGCTCGGCCACGGCCAGCCGGCCTACATGCTGCTCTATGCCGGCCTGATCATCTTCTTCGCCTTCTTCTACACGGCGATCGTGTTCAATCCGCAGGAGACGGCGGATAACCTGCGCAAGTACGGCGGCTTCGTGCCGGGCATCCGGCCGGGCAAGAACACGGCGGACTATTTCGACTACGTGCTGACCCGGCTCACGGTCGTCGGCGCGCTCTATCTCGCCGGGATCTGCCTGCTGCCGGAGTTCCTGATCTCGCAGTACTCGGTGCCCTTCTACTTCGGCGGCACCAGCCTGCTGATCGTCGTCAGCGTGACGATGGACACGGTCGCCCAGATCCATTCGCACCTGCTGGCGCACCAGTACGAGGGCCTGATCAAGAAGTCGCGGCTGCGCGGCCGCAACGGCTGACGGCAAGACCGGCATGAACATCATCCTCCTCGGGCCGCCGGGGGCAGGGAAGGGGACCCAGGCCAGGCGCCTCGAGGAGCGCCACGGGATCGTCCAGCTCTCGACCGGCGACATGCTCCGGGCCGCAGTCGCGGCCGGGACGCCGCTCGGGCTCCAGGCGAAGGCAGTCATGGACCGCGGCGAGCTGGTGCCCGACGACGTCATGGTCGGCCTCATCGACGCGCGCATCGTCGCCGACGACTGCCGCAGGGGCTTCATCCTCGACGGCTTCCCGCGCACCGCCGCCCAGGCGAGCGCTCTGGACGCGATGCTGGAGCGGCGGGGCCTCGGCCTCGACGCGGTGATCGAGCTGGCTGTCGACGAGCCGGCGCTCGTCGAGCGGATCACCGGACGCTTCACCTGCGCGCGCTGCGGCACCGGCTACCACGACCGCTTCAAGCGGCCGCGGGTGGACGGCGTGTGCGACGTCTGCGGCAACTCGCAGTTCGTCCGGCGAGCCGACGACAACGCGGTCACCGTCCGCACCCGCCTAAAGGCCTATCGCGACCAGACGGCGCCGATCCTGCCCTACTACCGGGAGCGGGGGCTGCTGCACACGGTCGACGGCATGGCGGAGATGGCGAAGGTCGGTGCGGCGATCGACGAGGTGCTCTCCGAGACGGCCACGGCCGCGACGGAGCATTGACTTCATGCGGACTCACTATATACTGCGCGCCTTTCCGGCGCACCCTGCGGTCCGTACCCTTTGGCACGTTTGCTAGGAGCAAGCTCGTGGCGCGCATTGCTGGCGTGAACATTCCCAATCAGAAGCGCGTCGAGATCGCGCTGACCTATATCCACGGGATCGGCCGCACCACGGCCCATCAGATCTGCGCCAAGGTCGGCGTCGCCCCTGAGCAGCGGGTGCACCAGCTTACCGAGGACGAGGTGCTGCGCATCCGCGAGATGATCGACCGCGACCTGCGGGTCGAGGGCGATCTCCGCCGCGAGGTGGCGATGAACATCAAGCGGCTGATGGATCTCGGCTGCTATCGCGGGCTGCGGCATCGCCGCGGCCTGCCGGTCCGCGGCCAGCGGACCCACACGAACGCGCGTACGCGCAAGGGGCCGGCGCGCCCCATCGCCGGCAAGAAGAAGTGACGCGCTAGGAAATCGGAAGGTCAGCGATGGTCAAGGCACCTGCGGGGCGCATCCGGCGCCGTGAACGCAAGAACATCACGTCGGGCACGGCCCATGTGAGCGCGTCCTTCAACAACACCATGGTCACCATCACCGACGCGCAGGGCAACACGATCGCCTGGGCGTCGGCCGGCAGCCAGGGCTTCAAGGGCTCGCGCAAGTCGACGCCCTACGCCGCGCAGATGGCCGCCGAGGCGGCTGGGCGCAAGGCGATGGAGCACGGCATGCGGACGCTGGAGATCCAGGTGAAGGGCCCGGGCTCGGGCCGGGAATCGGCTCTCCGTGCCATCCAGACCGTGGGCTTCATCGTCACTTCGATCAAGGACGTGACGCCGATCCCGCACAATGGCTGCCGGCCGCCCAAGCGCCGACGGGTCTGACGCCGGAAGGGGCTTTCGTCCCACGACGGGTATTTGCGGCCGCGGGAGGCACTCTTCCGCGGCCGCGTGCAGTGAGCGGGCGCCGCGCGACGGCGCCCAGAGAGCGTGAGGAACATGCTCGTGATCCAGAAGAACTGGCAGCAGCTGATCAAGCCGAAGAAGCCGAACATCGAGCCCGGTGACGACCCCAAGCGCGTGGCGACGGTCGTGGCCGAGCCGCTGGAGCGCGGCTTCGGCCTGACTCTCGGCAACGCCCTGCGGCGGGTGCTGCTGTCGTCCCTGCAGGGGGCGGCGGTCACCTCGATCCAGATCGAAGGCGTCCTGCACGAGTTCTCGTCCATCCCGGGCGTCCGTGAGGACGTGACGGACATCGTGCTCAACATCAAGGGCCTCGCGCTGCGCATGCACGGCGAGGGCCCGAAGCGGATGCGGCTGAAGGCGACCGGCCCCGGCGAGGTCACCGCCGGGCAGATCGAGGCCGGCCACGACATCGAGGTGATGAACCCCGAGCTCGTGCTGTGCACGCTCGACCGCGACGCCAAGATCTCGATGGAGCTCGTGGTCGAGAACGGCAAGGGCTACGTCGCCGCGGTGCAGAACCGCCCGGAGGACGCGCCGATCGGCCTGATCCCGGTCGATGCGCTCTACAGCCCGGTGCGCAAGGTCACCTACAAGGTCGACAACACCCGCGTCGGGCAGGTCACGGACTACGACAGGCTGTCGATGCGGGTCGAGACCAACGGGGCGGTCACCCCGGAGGACGCGGTCGCGCTCGCGGCCCGCATCCTCCAGGACCAGCTGCAGATCTTCATCAACTTCGAGGAGCCGAAGCCGGCGACCGAGGACGTGAAGGCGCAGGAGTTCCCGTTCAACCGCAACCTGCTGCGCAAGGTCGACGAGCTCGAGCTGTCGGTGCGCTCGGCCAATTGCCTGAAGAACGACAACATCGTCTACATCGGCGATCTCGTGCAGAAGACCGAGCAGGAGATGCTGCGGACGCCGAACTTCGGCCGCAAGTCGCTGAACGAGATCAAGGAAGTTCTCGCCCAGATGGGTCTGCATCTCGGCATGGAGGTCACCGGCTGGCCGCCCGAGAACATCGAGGACCTCGCCAAGCGGCTCGAAGAGCCGTACTGAGCACGCCCAGGAGGAACGGCACATGCGCCATCGTCTCGCCGGCCGCAAGCTCGGCCGCACCACGACCCATCGCAAGGCGATGCTCGACAACATGGCGGCCTCGCTCGTCAAGCACGAGCAGATCCGCACGACGCTGCCGAAGGCGAAGGAGCTGCGCCCCTTCGTCGAGAAGCTGGTGACGCTCGGCAAGCGCGGTGGGCTGCATGCGCGGCGGCAGATCGTGGCCACGCTACAGGACGATGCGATGGCGTCCAAGCTGCTGACCACCCTGGCGGACCGCTATCGCAGCCGGCCCGGCGGCTACACCCGCGTGCTGAAGGCCGGCTTCCGCTACGGCGACAACGCCGCCATGGCGATCATCGAGTTCGTCGACCGCGATCCGGCGGCCAAGGGCCAGGACAGCGGCCCCAAGGCGACCACCGAGGAGGCCGCCGCCCCGGCGTGAGCGCGCCGGCCGCGACGGACGATCGTTGGAAGGGGCGGCCGGTGGCCGCCCCTTCGTGCTTCCGGTCGGCGCCCGGCATTCACGCAGGGCCGCCGACCACCTACATTGAAACCATGCGCCGTTTCCTGCCGTTCGCCGCCGCGGTCCTGTGCTGGGGTGCCGCGCTCGCGCCGCTGCCCGCCGCGGCGCAGGCGCGCGTCGTGCCGCAGAGCCGCGAGCAGGTCCAGTTCAGCTTCGCGCCGGTGGTGCGCCAGGTGGCGCCGGCGGTCGTCAACGTCTTCACGCGCCGCGTCGAGCGCGTGGCGCGCAGCCCGCTGCTCGACGACCCGTTCTTCCGCCGTTTCTTCGGCGACGATTCGCCGACCGGCACGCCGCGCGAGCGGGTGCAGCGCTCGCTCGGCTCGGGCGTCATCGTCCGGCCGGAAGGCGTGGTCGTGACCAACCATCACGTCATCAAGGACGCCGACCAGATCACGGTCGTGCTGAACGACCGGCGCGAGTTCGCCGCGCGTGCCGTGCGCAGCGACGAGCGCACCGACCTGGCCGTGCTGCAGATCGATGCGCCCGGCGAGCGGCTGCCCTATCTGGAGCTGCGCGATTCCGACGATCTCGAGGTCGGCGACATGGTGCTGGCCATCGGCAACCCGTTCGGCGTCGGCCAGACCGTGACCAGCGGCATCATTTCCGGGCTCGCGCGCACCAATGTCGGCGTCACCGACTACGGGTTCTTCATCCAGACCGACGCGGCGATCAACCCGGGCAACTCCGGCGGCGCCCTGGTGACGCTCGACGGCCGGCTGGCGGGCGTCAACACCGCCATCTTCTCGCGCTCCGGCGGCTCGATCGGCATCGGGTTCGCGATCCCCTCCAACATGGTGCGCACCGTCCTCCACGGCGGCACGAGCGGCGCCCGCGTGATCCGGCCCTGGCTGGGCGCGTCCGGCCAGGCGATCACCGCCGACCTTGCCCATTCCCTCGGCCTCGCGCGTCCGCGCGGCGTCCTGATCGGCGAGGTGACCGCGGGCAGCCCGGCCGCCGCCGGCGGGCTGCGCACCGGCGACATCGTGCTGCAGGTCGACGGCCGCGACGTCGACGATCCGGAGGCGCTGCGCTTCCGTTTCGCCACGCTGCCGCTGGGCGGCAGCGCCCATGTCCGATTCCTGCGCGACGGCCGCGAGCTCTCGGCGACCGTGCCGGTGCTGCCGCCGCCGGAGGATACCCAACGCAGCCGGACGACCTTGTCCGGCAACCAGCCCTTCGCCGGCGCCGATGTCGCCAACCTGTCGCCGGCACTGGCGGAGGAGATCGGCTATGCCGGGCCGCCGCGCGGGGTCGTCATCCTGGAAGTGCGGCGGGGAACGACCGCCGCCCGTCTCGGCTTCGCCCCGGGCGACGTGATCCGCGAGGTCAACGGCCAGCAGATCGCCACGGTGCAACAGCTCCAGCGCATCCTCGGCCGCGCCCAGGGCCAGTGGCGCGTCGCCATCCGCCGGGGCGACCAGACCCTGACCGCGACGTTCGGCGGATGAGCGCGACGCTGTTCGAATCCCAGGCGCCGCGCCCGCTCGCCGACCGGCTGCGGCCGCGCCGGCTGGAGGAGGTGGTGGGGCAGGACCATCTGTTGGCCTCCGCCGCGCCGATCGGGCGCATGGTGGCACAGCACCGCCTCGCCTCGATGATCCTCTGGGGCCCGCCCGGCTGCGGCAAGACGACGATTGCGCGGCTGCTCGCCGACCGTACGGAGCTGCATTTCGAGCCGATCTCCGCCGTCTTCTCGGGCGTGGCGGACCTGCGCAAGGCGTTCGAGGCGGCCCGCCAGCGCCGCGCCATGGGCCGCGGCACGCTGCTCTTCGTCGACGAGATCCACCGCTTCAACCGCGCCCAGCAGGACGGCTTCCTGCCCTACGTCGAGGACGGTACCGTCGTCCTCGTCGGCGCCACGACGGAAAACCCGTCCTTCGAGCTGAACGCGGCGCTGCTGTCGCGCTGTCAGGTGTTCGTCCTGCGCCGGCTCGACGACGCCGCGATGGAGCTGCTGCTCGACCGCGCCGAGGCGGCGGAAGGGCGCACGCTGCCGGTCGACGCGGGCGCCCGCGCCGCCCTGCGCGCCATGGCCGACGGCGACGGCCGCTATCTCCTGAATCTCGCCGAGGAGCTGTTCCAGCTCCCGCCCACCCGCGTCCTCGACGCGGCGGCGCTGGTCGAGACGGTGCAGCGCCGGGCGCCCGTCTACGACAAGGCGCAGGAGAGCCACTACAACCTCATCAGCGCGCTGCACAAGTCGCTGCGCGGCTCCGACACCGATGCCGCCCTCTACTGGTTCGCGCGCATGCTGGCCGGCGGCGAGGACCCGATCTACATCGCCCGGCGCCTGACGCGGTTCGCGGTCGAGGATGTCGGCCTCGCCGACCCGGCCGCCCTGCCGCAGGCGATCGCCGCCTGGGAGGCGTATGACCGCCTGGGCTCGCCCGAGGGCGAGCTGGCGCTGGCGCAGCTCGTGATCTATCTCGGCACCGCGCCCAAGTCGAACGCCGGCTACGTCGCCTTCGGCGAGGCGCGCCGGGCGGCCAGGGAGACCGGCTCGCTGATGCCGCCCAAGCACATCCTGAACGCGCCGACCGGCCTGATGCGCCGGCTCGGCTACGGCGCCGGCTACCAGTACGACCACGACGCGCCGGACGCCTTCTCCGGCCAGAGCTACTTCCCCGAGGACATGGAGCGGCGCGACTTCTACCGCCCGGTCGAGCGCGGTTTCGAGCGCGAGATCAGGAAGCGCCTCGACTATTGGGCGAAGCTGCGCGCCGGCCGGCGCGAGGACGAAGGTTGAGGGCCGCCGGCCGCGCGTCTAGGTTCCCGCGATGAAGCAGAGCGAAAGTCCCCAGCCGGCGACCGGCGTCCAGATGCGGACCGTGACCCCGGCCGAGGCGGAGCTGCGCCTCGACCGCTGGTTCAAGCGCCACTACCCGAGCCTCGCCCACGGCCACCTGGAGAAGCTCCTGCGCACCGGCCAGGTGCGCGTCGACGGCAAGCGCGCGACCGCCGGCCTCCGGCTGGCGACCGGCCAGGCCGTCCGCGTGCCGCCGCTCGGCGCCGCGCCGCCGCCCGATCCCGACGGCCAGCGGCCACTCAGCCAGCGCGACACCGCCTTCATGCGCGACCTCGTGCTGCATCGCGACGACGCGCTGCTGATCCTCGACAAGCCGGCGGGGCTCGCGGTGCAGGGCGGCACCGGCACCGGCCGACATCTCGACGGCATGCTCGACGCGCTGCGCTTCGGCTACGACGAGCGGCCGCGCCTGGTGCACCGGCTCGATCGCGACACCAGCGGCGTCCTGGTGGTGGCGCGCACCGCTGCCGCCGCCCGCTTCCTCGGCGAGGCGTTCCGCGGCAAGGAGGTGCGCAAGACTTACTGGGCGCTCGTCGTCGGCGGGCCGAAGCCGCGGCGCGGGAAGATCGATTCCCCGATCGCCAAGCGCCAGACCGCCAAGGGCGAGCGCATGGTGGAGGTGGAGGACGACGACGACGGCCAGCGCGCCGTCACTTGGTACACGACGGTCGAGAGTGCGGCGGGCAAGGCGAGCTGGCTGGCGCTGATGCCGGTGACGGGGCGCACCCATCAGCTCCGCGTCCATTGCAGCCAGGTGCTGGGCACGCCCATCCTGGGCGACGCCAAGTACGGCGGCGCCGGCGCCTTCATCCCCGGCCTCGACCCCAAGGCGCCGCTGCACCTGCACGCCCGCTCGATCCGCCTGCCGCACCCCGATGGCGGAACGCTTTCGGTGACGGCGCAGCTTCCGACCCACATGCGGCCGGCCTGGACCTTCTTCGGCTTCGGCGAGGACGACGGCGATCCGTTCGCCGAGATCGATTCTTAGTCGGCCATGGACTTTGCCCGGCCGGGCTCCTAGCTTCCCGGGATGTACGCCGACCGCTCGCTGGTACCGACCGAGGCCGTGCGCCTTGCCGCCCTGGGCTTCCTCGCCGACGGGCCGTGCCGCTACGGCGTGCTCGCGATGGCGGTGCGGCAGTTCATCGCCCGCACCGTCGGGCCGTCGACGGAGCTGCTCGGCCCCTCGATCGAGCTGCTGCGCCTGGAGGGGCTGCTCCAGGCGGAAGGCGGCGCCCCGATGGACGCCGACCCCGAGCTGGCCCTGACGGAGGCCGGGATCGCCGCGCTGCGCGATCTCCTGCAGGCGCCGGTGCGCGCGACGCAGGGCGACCTCAACCGCCTCGTCATCGCCCTCAAGCTGCGTTTCCTCGGCCATCTCGATGCGGCGGCGCGCCCGGGCGTGATCGCCGGCCTGTCGGACGCCGCCGAGCGCGAGCGCGAGCGGCTCGTCGGCCTGCGCGCGTCGGATCCGGGTCTCGGCGATTTCGCCGGCTGGCTCGACCTCGACATCGCCCATCTCGACCGCCGCATCGACTGGCTGCGCCGGCTCGGCTGAGCGGCGCGGCCGCCGCCGGTGGCCCGGTCCTCGTCCGCCTTCAGAATCAGTAGAGGTGCTGCCCGCCGGTGATGAAGATCTCGGTCCCGGTGATGTAGCTCGCCTCGGGGCTGCACAGGAAATGGATGGCCGACGCCACGTCGACCGGCTGTCCCAGGCGATGCAGCGGGATGCGCGGGATCAGCACCTCGGTCTCCGGCGACAGCATGGCCGTCTCGATCTCGCCGGGGGCGACCGCATTGACGCGCACCCCGATCTCCGCGAACTCGACGGCCATCTCGCGCGTCAGCCCCGACAGCGCCGCCTTCGACGTGGAGTAGGCGGAGCCGGCGAAAGGGTGCGTCGAATGGCCGGCGATCGAGGTGACGTTGACGATCGCCCCCTGGCCGCGATGCAGCGCCGCCGCGAAGCCGCGGGCCAGCACCAGCGGGGCGAAGAAGTTCAGCTCGAACACCGACCGCCAGCCCTCCAGCGCGCCGTTGAGGCAGCCGAGACGCTCCTTGTACGGCGTCTTCGGCGACTTCCCGGCGTTGTTCACCAGCGCGTGCAGCGGCGCGTCGCCGAGGATGGCGCTCACCTCGGCGACGAAGCCGGCTTGGCCCTCGGGGTCGGCGAGGTCGGCGACGATGTGGTGGCTCCACTGGGAATCGCGGCGGCATTCCGGCGGCGCGTCCTCCCGCGAGCAGGTGAGGATGCGCCAGCCGCGCGCCATGAAGTAGGCGACGGTGGCGTGGCCGATCCCCCGGCTGGCGCCGGTGAGGAGCAGCGTGCGGCGATCCTGCGTCATGGCGCACAAGGTAGGGTCGGCGCGGCCGCTTCACCAGCGCGACCGCCGGCGAGGATGCCCCTGGTCCGCCGGCGCGCCGCTGTTACATTGCCTGTCATGGCCACGTCCCCGCCGCCCCTGGTGCTGTTCGATTGCGACGGCACGCTGGTCGACAGCCAGCACGCGATCGTCCATGCCATGGGCGAGGCGTTCGCCGGGGTCGGGCTGGCGCCCCCGGCGGCGACGGCGGTGCGCATGGTCATCGGCCTGTCGCTGCGCGAGGCGGTGCTGCGGCTGCTGCCGGCGGGGTGCGAGCGCGAGGCCGACGCCGCCACCGCGCGCTACAAGGACTGCTTCCTGGCGCTGCGCCGGCGACCCGATCATGACGAGCCGCTGTTCCCCGGCGTCCGCGAGGCGATCGACGCGATCGACCGCTCGGGCGCGCTGCTCGGCATCGTCACCGGCAAGGCGCGGCGCGGCCTGCTCGCGACGCTGGAGCGCCACGGACTGACCGACCGCTTCGTCACCCTGCACACCGCCGACGACGGGCCGGGCAAGCCCGCCCCGGACATGGTGCTGGCGGCGATCGCCCGGATCGGCGGCCGCGCCCGCTCGACAGTCGTGGTCGGCGACACCACCTTCGACATGGAGATGGCCGCCGCCGCCGGGGCGCAGGCGATCGGCGTCGCGTGGGGCTATCACTCGCCGGCGGTGCTGCGGGCGCGCGGGGCGGCGCGCATCGTGACCGCGGCCGCCGAGCTGCCGGCGGCGGTGGGGCGGTTGCTGGCGGAGAGCGAGCGCGGTGAAACGGGTCTATGAGCGGGTGGGCGTGGCGCCCGATGCGGAAGGCTGGCACGTCCTCCTGGACGACCGGCCGCTGCGCACCCCGGGACGAGAGCTGCTGGCGATGCCGACGGCGGGGCTGGCCCAGGCGGTCGCCGCGGAGTGGGCGGAGCAGGGCGAGGTGGTGCGTCCCCACGCGATGCCGCTTATGCAGCTCGCCGCGACGGCGATCGACCGCGTGCGGCCGGCCCGCCACGCGATGGTCGACGCGGTCGCCCGCTACGCGCAGACCGATCTCGTCTGCTATCGCGCGGACGCGCCACCCGCCCTGGTGGCGCGCCAGCACGCGGCCTGGCAGCCGCTGGTCGACTGGGCGGCCCTCGTCCATGACGCGGCGCTGCGCGTCGTCTACGGCGTCATGCCCGAGGAGCAGCCGGCGGCGGCGCTCGCCGCATTGCGGACGGCGGTGGCCGCCCACGACGAATGGCGGCTCGCCGCGCTGTCGGTGGCGACGTCGGGGGCGGGGTCGCTGGTGATCGGGCTGGCGCTGCTCGCCGGCCGCATCGATGCCGGGCAGGCGTGGGAGGCGTCCCAGCTCGACGAGCTCTTCCAGGTCGAGCAGTGGGGCGAGGACGCGGAAGCGGCGGAGCGCCGGGCCGCGCTGCGTGCCGAGCTGGCCGCGACGGAGCGGTTCGCGCGGCTGGCCGATCGCTGAACGAGGCCGGTGGAATCGCCGCGGCCGAGGTGCTATGGCACCCAGGGAGGATCGATGCGCGACATCGTCGAGCGACTGGAGGAGAAGCGGGCCGCGGCCCGCGTCGGCGGCGGCGAGCGGCGCATCGCGACGCAGCATGCGAAGGGCAAGCTGACGGCGCGCGAGCGCCTGGAGGTGCTGCTCGATCCCGGCTCGTTCGAGGAATGGGACATGTTCGTCGAGCATCGCTGCGCCGATTTCGGCATGGCGGAGCAGAAGGTGCCGGGCGATGGCGTCGTCACCGGTCACGGCACGATCAGCGGCCGCCTCGTCTTCGTCTTCAGCCAGGATTTCACCGTCTTCGGCGGCGCCCTCAGCGAGGCGCACGCCGAGAAGATCTGCAAGATCATGGACCAGGCGCTGCGCGTCGGCGCGCCGGTCATCGGGCTCAACGATTCCGGCGGCGCCCGCATCCAGGAGGGCGTCGCCTCGCTCGCCGGCTACGCGGAGGTCTTCCAGCGCAACGTGCTGGCGTCGGGCGTGGTGCCTCAGATCTCGATGATCATGGGGCCGTGCGCCGGCGGCGCCGTCTACTCGCCGGCGATGACCGACTTCATCTTCATGGTCAAGGACAGCTCCTACATGTTCGTGACCGGGCCCGACGTGGTGAAGACGGTCACCCACGAGGCGGTCACCCAGGAGGAGCTGGGCGGCGCCGTCACCCACACGACGCGCTCGGGCGTCGCCGACCGCGCGTTCGAGAACGACGTCGAGGCGCTGCTGGAGCTGCGCCGCTTCGTCGACTTCCTGCCGGCCTCGAACCGCGAGAAGCCGCCGGCGCGGCCGACCGCCGATCCCGTCGACCGCGACGAGCCGTCGCTCGACACGCTCATCCCCGACAGCCCGAACAAGCCCTACGACATGCGCGAGCTGATCGAGAAGGTCGTCGACGAGGGCGACTTCTTCGAGCTGCAGCCGAGCTGGGCCGGCAACATCATCGTCGGGTTCGGGCGCATCGGCGGCTCGACCGTCGGCATCGTCGCCAACCAGCCGATGGTGCTGGCCGGCTGCCTCGACATCGATTCCAGCCGCAAGGCGGCGCGCTTCGTGCGCTTCTGCGACTGCTTCGACATCCCCATCGTCACCTTCGTCGACGTGCCGGGCTTCCTGCCGGGCACCGCGCAGGAGTTCGGCGGCATCATCAAGCACGGCGCCAAGCTGCTCTTCGCCTACGCCGAGGCGACGGTGCCCAAGGTCACGGTGATCACCCGCAAGGCCTACGGCGGCGCCTACGACGTCATGAGCTCCAAGCACCTGCGCGGCGACGTGAACTACGCCTGGCCGACGGCCGAGATCGCGGTGATGGGCCCCAAGGGCGCGGTCGAGATCATCTTCCGCGGCGACATCGGCGACCCGCGCAAGATCGAGCTGCGCACCGAGGAATATCGCGCCAAGTTCGCCAATCCCTTCGTCGCCGCCCATCGCGGCTTCATCGACGACGTCATCCAGCCGCACGGGACGCGGCGCCGGATCGCCAGGGCCCTCGCCATGCTGCGCAACAAGCGGCTGGAGAACCCCTGGAAGAAGCACGACAACATCCCGCTCTGAGCAGAGGCAGGTTCACGGATGGATCTCGGCCAGATATTCAGCACCGAGGCGCTCGTCGCCTTCGGCCAGGTGCTCCTCATCGATCTCGTGCTGGCGGGCGACAACGCCATCGCGGTCGGCCTAGCCGCCGCGGGCCTGCCGCGCGAGCAGCGAGCCAAGGTGATCATCGTCGGCATCGCCGCCGCCACGGTCATGCGGATCGGCTTCGCCGCGGTGACGACGCAGCTCCTCCAGATCATCGGCCTGATGCTCGGCGGCGGCCTGCTGCTGCTCTGGGTGTGCTGGAAGATGTGGCGCGAGCTGCGCGCCGGCCGCGAGGAGGACGAGCACGACGCCGAGGCGGCCCTGGAGGGCGCGGACGACGGTCGCACGGGGCCGCCGCGCAAGACCTTCGCCCAGGCGGCATTGCAGATCGTGGCGGCGGACATCTCCATGTCGCTGGACAACGTGCTCGCGGTGGCCGGCGCGGCGCGCGACCATCCCTGGGTGCTCATCGCGGGCCTCGCGCTGTCGGTCGCCTTCATGGGCCGCGCGGCGGCGGCCATCGCGTCGCTGCTGCAGCGCTATCGCTGGATCGCGTATTTCGGGCTGGCGGTCATCCTCTACGTCGCCCTCGCCATGATCTGGGAGGGCTCCGGGCAGGTGCTGCATTCGGTGCGTACCGCCTAGGCACGAAGGGGCACGGTCGGCACATGT